>JAYUVC010000224.1:0-53005 GCA_043754325.1 Hyphomicrobiales bacterium | reverse complement strand
AGCACCATGCCGGTGGTCATGATCGCAATCGAGGCGGTCTGGTTCAGGAGGTTCCACAGGTTGCGGGGCGTGAGGAAGGATCCGCCGAGAAGGCCGCCGAAGTTGCCGCGCAGAATGCCGCTGGCGATATCGAAAGCGCACCAGATCAGCAGCAGCGCCACGATCATGCCGATCATGCGGGTGTCGATCTCGGTGGCGTTCAGGAAACGCCGGACCGGGCCGTCGTCGGTGAGTGCCGGATCAGAGCTGGAACTTTGTTGCTTGGACATATGCTGCCTCCCCTTATCCATCGCGGCCGTTTCAGAACGGCTCTTCTGCTTAAACCAAAACCCGCGCCACCTTTTCAGGCGGCGCGGGTCAAGTCTCATTCAGTTTGCGCGATCACGCAAGACGCTTAGCAGCCCGGAACGGCGCCAGCGGCGACACCGGCGCAAGCCTGGTCCTTGGTGATGTGGCCGGCATCAATGGCGACATTGACGTTGGCCTTGGTGATGGGCGTCGGCGTCAGCAGGATGGCGTTCACTTCAACGCCCTTCGCACCGCCGGAGAACTTGCCGACGCCGGGAAGCGTTGCCGCGTCCGTGCCGTCTGCAATGGCGTTTGCCGCTTCGGCGGCAACCTTGCCGAGCTCGCGGGCATTCTTCCAGACCGAGACGGTCTGGGTGCCAAGAGCGACGCGGTTGATGGCGGCGAGGTCGCCGTCCTGGCCGCCGACGGGAATGCCGGACATGCCCTGGGCTTCGAGGGCTGCTACAACGCCAGAGGCCATGCCGTCGTTCTCGGCCAGCACCGCATCGACCTTGTTACCGGTCGAGGTCAGGCACTGTTCCATGTTCTTCTGCGCCACGTCAGGCTTCCAGCCGTCGGTGAAGGTTTCGCAGACGTTCTTCACCTTGCCGCCTTCAAGCGATTCCTTGAGCACTTCCATCATGCCCTGGAACAGGAAAGTGGCGTTCGGGTCGCCCTTGTCGCCCTTGATGAAGGCGTAGTTGCCATCGGGCTTAACAGCGCTGACTTCCTTGGCGATGATGCGGCCCACACCGACGTTGTCGAATGTGATGTAGAGTGCGTTTGGATCTTCGAACTGCACGTCATAGGCAATCGACTTGATGCCCGCATCGCTCAGTGCCTTGATGGATGGCAAAATGGCATCCGAGTCAAAGGCAACAACCAGAACAACATCAGGCTTTTGCGAAATCAGGCCTTCGATGTCGGCAGCCTGCTTCTGGGCAGAACCTTGCGCATCTGTCGATACATACTTGTTGCCAGCAGCTTCAACGGCAGCCTTGATGGCGGCTTCGTCGGTCTTCCAACGTTCTTCCTGGAAGGTCTTCCAGGACACGGCAATGGTCTTGCCGGCAGCCTGGGCTGCAAGGCTGGATACGCTGAGCAACATGGCACCCGCGATCACTGCATAAAATGCACGCTTCATATTCTAGATCCTCCTGTTGCTTCCTCGTTTCACTGGGACGCCCTGAAGTCCAACCCCCTGGGAGGCTTGAACAAGAAAACGCGGGAAGCAGACGTTGATTTTTGCAAAGATATTTTTTGACGTCCAAAATAAATCTTGCATGACTTGTGATGCAGAGTCAACATGGCGTCCAGCAAAAATAACATGGGCACGACAACAAGCGTGTATTTTGGGGACAATGCAGGCAAAAGCCGACAGCGAGTTGGTGCGGCGGCAGAACCGCCGTGTGGTGTTGAACGCGCTGCGCCAGCATGGCCCTTTGGCACGCATTGAACTTGGTCGCGCCACTGGCTTGTCCCCTGCTTCGATCACATCGATTGCCTCGCAACTGATCGCAGAAAAAATCCTGGAAGAACTGGTCGCCACACTGCCCTTGCCTGCCACCGCCAAGCGCGGTCGCCCCATCGTGCGGCTGGGGTTAACGTCAGGGGCGGCCCATGTGTTGGCGGTCAACATCTCCATCGACACGGTGCGCCTTGCCATAGCGGATTTCAACGGCCAGATCCTGCACCGCACATCAATTCACCACCCAACCTATGTCGCCAAGCGTGATCACTTCGGACGTGATGTTGCACAGTTCATTGTCACATTTCTCGAAACTTGCGACTTCAAGGCAGAATTGATTTCACGCATCGGCATTGCGGTGCAAGGCTTGGCCGACGACAAGGCTGGAACACTTGTCTGGTCTCCGGCTTTTTCTGCCAAGGACATTCCATTGACAGAACCCATTGCCATCCGGCTGGGTGTACCTTGCATGCTGGCCAATGATGCCAACATGATTGCCGAAGGTTTTCTGTCGGAAGGTCCACAAAAACAAAGCGGCACCACCGCCACCATTTTCACAGGCTATGGCGTGGGCATGGGCCTGATCATTGATGGCGTGGTCTATCATGGCGCCACCGGAGGCGCGTCCGAGTTTGGCCACATGAACCACATTCCCCACGGCGCACCTTGCCGCTGTGGCAGGCGCGGCTGCATTGAAGCCTATGCGGCAGACTATGGCATCATGCGTGAAGCCAATGGTGCCCGCGATGACGACGCGCCGCATGTCGCCATTGACCCTGCCGCCATGAAGGCCCTGCTTGACCGCGCAAAGGCGGGTGATGTGGCGGCGGTGCGGGCCTTTGAAAAAGCAGGTGAAGCCTTGGGCATTGGGATTGCGCGGCTGATTGCAATTCTCAATCCGGACCGTGTTGTCATTGCCGGACCCGGCTTGAACGCCTCGCAGATCATTGAACCGTCGCTGCACCGTGGTGTGGTTGCAGGTGTGATTGAGGAGCTGCGTCGCAACGTGGCAATCGAGTTTGTTCCCTTTGAAACGGACATGATCCTGCGTGGCACCATTGCGGCCTTGCTGCGCGCAGTGGATGGTGAAATCACCGCACGGGGTCTTGGCGGACGCCATGAAACTGTGCTGGAGCTTGTCCGTTAAAAAGCAGGAATGACAGAAATTTGGAATGCAATTTTGACAAACCCGGAACCCCAAGTTCTTGCAAAATTGCCATGGTTATCCACTCTTGCAAATGTGATGAGTTTCAGCAAAGTTCCCGTTCAAGCGAAGCCGGAGAGTTTTGCGGATCAGGGATTGTACGGCGGGGATGTTGGCAGACGTTGCAACACGGTTGGAATTGCGTGACTTGGTCAAGCGGTATCCGGGAGTCTTGGCCAATGATCATGTGAGCTTGTCGGTAAAGCCCGGCGAAATCCATGCGTTGCTGGGCGAAAATGGTGCTGGCAAATCCACGCTTGTGAAAATGATCTACGGCATCACGGCACCTGACTCGGGTGACATTTTTTGGGATGGTCAGGCCGTAAAAATTCCGAATCCCAAGGCCGCCCGGAAACTCGGCATCGGCATGGTGTTCCAACACTTCTCCCTGTTTGAAGCCATGACCGTGCTGGAAAACATCGCACTGGGACTGGACCGGAAAACCTCAAAGCGCGACCTCGAAACTGAAATTCTGGCTGTGCTCAACAGCTATGGCTTGAGCCTTGATCCCAAGCGCATCGTGTCCACCTTGAGTGTGGGTGAGCGGCAGCGCATTGAAATTGTGCGTGCTCTTTTGCTCAATCCCAAACTCCTCATCATGGATGAGCCAACATCTGTGTTGACGCCACAGGAAGTGGGACAGCTGTTTGCAACGCTTCGAAAACTTGCGTCCGAAGGTTGTTCGATTCTTTATATTTCCCACAAGCTGCACGAAATTGTCGAACTTTGCGATACGGCCACGATCATGCGCAATGGCAAGGTGGTAGCGACCTGCGACCCGCGCCAGGAAACCCCGCGCAAATTGGCAGAGTTGATGATCGGCGCAAATCTGAAAGACATTTCGCGTGCCGCCGGACGTGAATTTGGTGCAGTGAAATTTGAAGTGAACAGGTTGAGCCTGCCCAAGCAGGGGGATTTTGGCACAGCACTCAACAACATCAGTTTTAAAGTAAAGGCCGGAGAGATTTTTGGCATTGCCGGTGTTGCGGGCAACGGCCAGAATGAATTGCTGGACGCACTGGGCGGCGAAATTTTGGCGCCCGACGATGCTGCGGTGCAGGTGGGAGGTGTAAGCCTTGGCAACAGCGGACCAACGGCAAGGCGCGCAGAGGGCCTGTGTATGGTGCCGGAAGAACGCCATGGCCATGCCGCAGTTTCGGATTTTTCACTTTTGGACAATACCGTGTTGACGGCGCGCAATCGCATGAACATGGTGTCCGCCAGTTTGATTGACGCTGGCAAGGCTCACGCATTTTCCGAAAAGATCATTGCCGATTTTGACGTGAAGGCACAGGGGCCACAGTCGATGGCGGGGTCGCTGTCTGGTGGGAATTTGCAGAAATACATCATGGGACGGGAGATTTTGCAGAACCCGTCGGTACTGATTGTCAGTCAGCCGACGTGGGGTGTCGATGCGGGAGCCGCAGTAGCCATTCATCAGGCCATTGCCGATCTTGCGGCACGAGGTTCAGCCATGGTGATTATCAGCCAGGATCTTGATGAGTTGTTGGCGATCTGCGACACGCTGGCGGTGATCAACCTTGGACGACTGTCGAAATCGATGGATGCAGACAAAGTATCGGTGGATCAGATCGGCTTGTTGATGGGCGGCATTCACGGCGATGCCGAGGCACATCATGCGCATTGAATTTGAAAAACGGGCGGAGCCCAGTCGCGTCATGCTGTTTGCAACGCCGGTTGCAGCGGTACTTCTTACCATGCTGCTGGGCGCGCTTATCTTTGACGTTCTGGGCTACGAAGGCTTTCGCACAGTCAAGGAGATATTCTTCACGCCGATACTTGCCTCCTACAAATGGCAGGATGTTGCGACCAAAGCGGCACCCCTGATTTTGATTGCACTTGGCCTTTCACTGGCCAACCAGGCCAAGGTCTGGAACATCGGGGCCGAAGGGCAATATATGGTGGGGGCCCTGGCTGGTGCCTGCATTGCCTATCTGACGCCAGGCGTCACAGGCCACTGGGTTATCATTCCAATGGTGATTGCGGGCGTCGTTGGTGGTGCTGCCTGGGCCGCAATTCCGGCGTTACTCAAAACCAGACTGAATGTGAATGAAGTGCTGACCAGCCTGATGCTGGTCTATGTCGCGATGCAATTGTTGAGTTATCTCATCACCGGTCCCCTGAAAGATCCGAATGGAAAGAATTTCCCGCAAACGGCACCTTTTACAGACGCGCAATTATTGCCCCATGTCATTTCAGGCACATTTATTCCGCCAGGCCTGGTTGTCGCTTTCATTCTGATGCTGGTGTTCTGGCTTGTGGCATCACGCTCGGTTTATGGGTTTGAAGTGCGTGTGGTGGGTGCCGCTCCCAGTGCCGCCCGTTATGCGGGTTTCAATGCCAACAAAACCGTATGGACCACACTGCTCATCAGCGGCGGCATGGCGGGGCTGGCAGGTATACTCGAAGCCGCCAGCCAGCTGGGCCAGATCAATCTGGGCTTTCCGTCGAACTACGGGTTTACGGCGATCATCGTTTCATTCCTCGGCCGCCTGCATCCCGTGGGTGTGTTCATTGCGGGCATCGTTCTTGCCATTACCTATGTGGGGGGACAGGTGGCGCAAACGACAGTGCATGTGCCGTCGGCTTCCGGCAGCATTTTGCAAGCCTTGATGCTGTTTCTGATTCTCGCTGGCGATGTGTTGGTGCGCTACCGGTTGCGCCTTGTGGGAACTCCGGCATGAACATGGACTTCATCATATCAGCCATCATCACCGTGGTTGGAATTTCCACACCCATCTTGTTGGCTGCTACTGGCGAGTTGGTGGTGGAAAAAAGCGGCGTGCTCAATTTGGGTGTTGAAGGCATGATGCTGGTGGGGGCCGTTACCGGATTTGCCGTTACCTTCACCACTTTCAACCCTTGGCTTGGCGTGTTGGCGGGTGCAGCAGCTGGTGCTGCGGTATCAATGGTTTTCGCGCTGCTGGTGTTGTCATTGGGAGCAAATCAGGTGGCGACAGGTCTGGCGCTTGCCATTTTGGGCATTGGTCTTTCCACACTAGTAGGTGCCGGATTTGTAGGCATCATCGTGCCGCCGTTTTCATCAATTTTTCCTGAAAGCCTGGCACGCGACCCGTTCTGGCGGGTTTTATTTGGCTATAGTCCTCTGGTTTACATTGCACTGCTGATGGTGCTCGCGGTAGGCTGGTTCCTGAAAAATACAAGGACGGGTTTGGTATTGCGGGCAGTTGGCGAAAATGATCTCTCGGCCCATTCCATCGGCTATTCCGTCATCGGCATCCGCTATGCAGCCATCGCTTTCGGCGGGGCAATGGCGGGCATCGCGGGCAGTTATTTCTCCATGGTGATCACGACAATGTGGGCCGAACAGATGACCGCTGGCCGAGGCTGGATCGCTTTGGCGCTGGTTGTATTTGCGGGCTGGAAAGCGGGCCGACTGGTGCTTGGCGCTTATTTGTTTGGAACACTCATGACGCTCGAACTTTATGCCAAGGCCACCGGATTTTCATTTTTGCCGTCACAATTCTGGGCCTCCATGCCCTACGTCATGGCCATCGTTGTGTTGGCCTTGATTTCGCTTCGCGACCGTTCCGGCAGCCGGGCACCAGCCTGTCTTGGCAAACCGTTTGTGTCCAATTCTTGACTTTAACCAAAACCAAAAAGGAAACCTGACATGACAAACATAACAAGACGCAATCTGCTGAAATCAGCAGGCGCTGCTGCGGCCCTGCCGCTGGTGGGCACCAAGGCATACGCTGCAGACCCGCTGAAAATCGGCTTTATTTATTTGGGCCCCATTGGTGACTTCGGCTGGACCTGGGCGCATGACAAGGGCCGCAAAGCCATTGAAACAGCGTTGGGCGACAAGGTCTCAACCACCTATGTTGAAAACGTCAAGGAAGATGCCAGCGCCCTTCCCGTGCTGCGTGATTTGGCCCAGCAGGGCCACAAGCTGATTTTCACAACCTCTTACGGCTTCATGGACCAGAGTGTTGCCCTGGCCAAGGAATTTCCCGATGTGAAGGTTGAACATTGCACGGGCTACAAGCGCGCCGACAATCTGTCGACCTACAACTCGCGCTTCCATGAAGGCCGCGCGGTGCTTGGCACCATCGCCGGCATGACCACGAAAACCGGCACCATTGGCTATCTTGGTTCGTTCAAGATTCCTGAAGTTGTGCTTGGCGTAAATTCGTTTGCTTTGGCAGCACAAGCCGTCAATCCGGCAATCAAGGTGAAGTTGATCATGATTGATTCATGGTTCGACCCCGCGAAGGAAGCAGCCGCCACTGAAACTTTGGCGAATTTGGGTTGCGATGTGATTACCTCGCACACTGACAGTCCCGCCGCCTTGCAGGTCTGCGAGCAGAAAGGCCTGTTTGGTTTTGGCCAGGGTGCTGACATGTCGAAGTTTGCCCCCAAAGCCCATCTCACGGCCATCGAAGATATTTGGGGACCATACTATATCGCCCGTGCCCAAGCCGTGCTGGATGGCAGCTGGAAATCCACTGACACCTGGAAGGGCATGAAGGACGGTGCAGTCGTCATCTCCCCCTACAATGCCTCGTTGCCGGCAGATGTTGTGGCCGCTGCCGACAAGATTCAGGCGGGCTGGAAAGATGGCAGCTACAACGTGTTCAAGGGCCCGTTGATGGATCAATCAGGCGCCGAAAAAGTCGCCAAGGACGTGATCATGGACGACAGCGCACTTGCCACCCTTGACTGGTTCGTCAAGGGCGTTGAAGGCGCATAAGGCAAAAAGGATTGCCAACAAACTGCAACCGGGTGCCTGAAAGGGTGCCCGGTTTTTATGTGGTCGCTATGTTTTTGGCATCTTCTTCTGCAAGCGTAACAGCCGTTTGTGCAGGAACGGTACGAAGCTCAAGACATAATGCGCCCACAGTTTCGGATTGACCGGAGCCCGTGCCAAAGACGCGCGCATGAAACGCCGCGCAAAACCCACATGACCTACACGCAGCAAATAGTTTGATGCAGCCTGATAGTGTTTGGCCAAATATTCACCCTTGTAACCCTGATGCCGCAGTTTTCCGGTTATGCGAACAAAACTCTGCGTGGAAAATTTGGCCGAACGCGAAATTCGCTGGCTGTTGACCTGCCGTGAATGCTGGAACTCGGCCATGTACAAGGGCTCTGGAATGAAGGCGAATTTGCCTTGTCTGGTCAGCCGTATCATCAGGTCCCAATCGACATTGTTGCGCATCAACTCGTCGGAAGGTCCAGCAGCAATCAACGCCGATTTACGCACCAGAACGGTGGGCAGATTGACAGTATTGGCACCCATGGTCTGGCCCGACAGATCGCCGCTCAACAGCTTGGTATCGGGAAAAGGACGGACATAAGACTTCATGAGAGCATAATTTGTTTGGTCCGCCGCAAAGTAAAATTGCACAGCGGTATACACAGCAATATAGTCCTCTGGCATGGAGCGCAGCAGGTTGACCTGTCGCTCGATCTTGTCAAAAACCACAACGTCATCGCTGTCATGGAAAGCGATCAGTTCGCCTCGTGCAGCGTCCACACCAATGTTTCGGGCAGCGGCCGCACCTCCATTTTTCTCGCGCCTGATCAACCGGACCCGTGGATCCTTCAACGCCTCAACCGCTGATACAATGTCATCGCTTGAGGCATCATCGACAATGAGGATGTCGAGATTGCGATAGGACTGGTTGCATATGCTGCCAATCGACCGCGCAATGGCGTGGGCCCTGTTGTAAACCGGCACGATGACGGTAACCAATTCGCTCTGGGTCAAAGTGAGAAATCCGTCCTGGTGAACAAGGGTTTTATACAAATACTGCAATTTATCAAATAACGAAGCTTTGCCTCGGGCCAAGGTAAACGTGGGGTCGAAGATTGCGGAGAGTTAACGTCTAAAGCCCAGAGTAAACAAGAGGTCTCCCGTCAGGCCTCGAATATCCCCGTGAGAAAAGCAAGAAGACGCGGCTGGGCGTATTGCGACAGGCGCTCAATGGCCGGGACATTCAGCATCGCCTGCGCCTGTGATATGGCAGCGGACAATTCCTGCACATCATCAGCAACGATAATGCCTTTTTTTCCCGACAGGTGTGCTGCCGTGGCGATCTGGTGGTCGTTTCGGGTTTCCTGGAGGCTGCCCTTGCGCGGCATCACGACAATCGGCTTTGACAGACTGAGTGCTGAAATAATGGAACCCATGCCGGCATGAGAAACCAGAAAGTCCGCACGTTTCAATGTCGCTTCAAAAGCTTCAATGTCGAGATTGCCAGCATATTGGAAGTTTTGCGGCCTGTAGCTACCTTTGCCGGTAATTTGGCCGAACACTTCAAAAACCGGATTGTCCTTGCACCAACTGTCAACCGCGCGCACCAGCCTGTCAAATGGCTCATGCGACCCTACGGTCAAGAATATCATATGACCGCTCCTTCATGGCGGGGTCCGCCGTCTGCATTGGCAATGTGCGGCCATTGCGTGAGCCATATGTCAGCATGGGCCTTGATCATGCGTCCTGATCCGGACATTTCTTCGGCGTTGGCAATGCTGTCGATCCAGATTGTCCTGGCCCCCAGCAACTTGCCAAGGCGAATTGCGAAATAGCCGTGTGCCGCACCTGTTGTAATGACAAAATCCGGCCTGATGCGTAAAAGCAGGATCGTAATCTTGGCCACCAGCAGAATGAGCTTGAGTTTCTGCCACTGGTTCGCTTCCGGCAAGCTGAAATAGCGGGGAATTGCCTGACCAGACAGCCGGGCATTTTCAAGAAGGGCTTTTTCTGTTCCGGGCATGGTGGAGGCATAGAAGACCTCCAGATTTTTCCATGATGGACTGAGGCGGTTCAATTGAATCCAGTGGCCACCGCCCGAGGCAATGGCCAGAAGTTTTTTCTTTCGTTTAACCATTCCGCTCATACTGACTTTCGTGGCGCCGCTATAGTACCAAGGGCGGAAAAGGGGATAATCCGGTAATTCCCGCGTTTTGCCAGCGCTATGATTTCAGCGGTAAGTGCAAGGACATGCTCCGCGTGGCTGGGGTGTTGTGGCGACTTCTCGTAATGGTCAAGATCATGCATCAGCACAACGCCCCCGCCCTTGGCGTCGATTTCAGCGATAACATCGTCAATTGCCCGGCGCTTCCAGCTGTCCCTGCTGTCAGTCGTCCACCAGGCAATTTGCAATCCAAGTCGCTTGCATTGCAAGAAACTGGCAAACGTCATTTTCCCGAAAGGCGGCCGAAACAACAACTGATTTCCACCCGCTTTTTGCACAACCTGAATACCGTCTTTAATGTCCTGGGCGGCCCGCCAAGGTGCGGTTTTCCACGCATTTGTATGATGAAACGTATGGCTTCCCACGTCATGGCCAGCCGCGACCAGTCTGCTCAGTACTTCGGGTTTATCAACCGCATTCTTGCCCAACACAAAAAAACTGGCCTTGGCATTTTCCTGTTCCAGCATATCCAGCAGTCGGGGTGTGACTTTCAGTCCTGGTCCGTCATCATACGATAACACAATGGCCCGCAACCTGCTGCATTGCGCCTGAAGCCTTGCCTCCCCCGCCTTGCGCAAGGCAAAAGGAACCAGAAACCAGAAGGCCGCCAAAGGCAGCAAAGCAATTATTGTAAAAAGAAGTACCATCATGATCTGGAAGTGACTTCTGTCAAACACTATGACATTCAAGGGTGGGAGCATTAAACACCTTGACATTAAAACGGGCGCAGCGAATTTACAATTGCTATTGGACACCAAAACCGAATGTGGTTCATGCAGAGGTAAACAATGAGTTTGGGCACAAGCGAAAACGCCTGGCGGATTCTGGGGATTTGCGGATGGATGGCAATCGCAATTCTGTCGGTCCTCCCCGGTTCAGCCAGACCACATTCCGGCGCATCCGGGGTCAGTGAGCATTTTGTGGCCTATGCGGCTGTTGCCTTTTGCCTGTGGCATGGCCTGACCTGGCAGCGCCAAAAATTGATCCTGCTTGCAATCCTGGTTGTCTCGTCTGGCGTGTTGGAACTCGTACAGATTTACATTCCCGGCAGAACGGCCGAATTGAAAGGCCTGTTGTCAGCCGCTGCGGGTGCTGTCTTTGGCGCGATCGTGGCCCGGTTTCTGCCCCGGATAAAGTTTCGAACCTGATTGCATGATGGACAACATCCAAATTGAAATGGTTGAGAGCACAAATGGTATCATTTAACGGCATGAGGAAGTGATCAGCACGCCATGACACATGTAAAAAAAGGTATCGTTCTCGCAGGTGGCAGCGGCACCCGTTTGTATCCGCTCACGCTGGCGGTTTCCAAGCAACTGCTGCCCGTCTACGACAAGCCCATGATCTACTATCCGATCTCGGTATTGTTGTTGGCCGATATCCGCGACATCCTGATCATTTCCACCCCCCATGACCTGCCGCAGTTCCAGCGCATGCTGGGTGACGGTTCCGCCTTTGGCGTCAGGTTCAGTTACATCGCCCAGCCGCACCCAGGCGGACTGGCGCAAGCCTTCCTGCTGGGCGAAAAATTTCTGGACGGTGACGGTGCCACCATGGTGCTTGGCGACAATATTTTCCATGGCACCGGCCTCGGTGACCTGTGCCGGAAGGCAAAAGCACAAGCCGAAGGAGCCACGATTTTCGCCTATCGCGTCCAGGACCCTGAGCGCTATGGCGTGGTGGAATTTGATGCCGCCCGGAAGGCAAAAAGCCTTGAAGAAAAGCCCGGGAAACCAAAATCCAATTGGGCCGTTACGGGTTTGTATTTTTACGATTCCGAAGTTGTTGAAATCGCCAAGGCCCTGAAGCCGTCCCCGCGCGGGGAGTTGGAGATCACCGACGTCAACCGGGAATATCTGCGCCGGGGCAAATTGCGCGTTGAATTGCTGGGCCGGGGCTTTGCATGGCTTGACACCGGCACACATGAAAGCCTGCTGGACGCCGGTTCATTTGTCCGGACCATTGAAACCCGCCAAGGCTTCAAGATTTGCTGTCCGGAAGAAATTGCCTTCGAAAAAGGCTACATTTCTGAAGCCGAGCTTTTGCATCGAGCCGACCAGATGGGAAAAACTGAATACGCAACCTACCTCCGTCGTTGCGTTTCAGACAGGCACGGCTGAGCATGGACGTTCACACATTGAAGTTTTCGGGTGTTTTTGAAATCAGGCCCAAGAAATTTGCCGATTCCCGGGGTTTTTTTTCCGAAACCTATTCACAGGCCACCATGGCACGGCACAACCTGCCCACCGCCTGGGTGCAGGACAATCACTCATTCTCTGTCGAAAAACATGTGTTGCGGGGACTGCACTACCAGTCTGACCCCATGGCGCAGGACAAGTTGGTCCGCGTGGTGCGCGGCAGTATTTTTGACGTCGTCGTGGATATCCGCAAGGGCTCTCCGCACTACGGAAAATGGCTGTCATTGGTCGTCTCGGCAGATGCGTGGAATCAAATTCTGGTTCCCAAAGGCTTTGCCCACGGCTTTTTGACACTCGAACCCAATACCGAAGTGATTTACAAGGTCAGTGCATTGTATTCGCCGACACATGATCATGGCATCCGGTGGGACGACCCCGATATTGCAATTGAGTGGCCCTTGCAGGGCCGGCATCCTGTGTTGTCAGCAAAAGACCAGGCGGCACCTGCTTTCAAAGACCATACGGGCGGCTTCATCTTTGAGGATACAACGTCATGAAAATTCTGGTTACGGGTGGCTCAGGTTTTATTGGTTCGGCTGTCTGCAGGCACCTGGTCAATGATCTGGGTCTGCATGTTGTCAACGTTGACAAACTGACTTACGCGGCAACGAGCGCCAGCACAGCCAGCCTCGCTGCCAGCAATCGCTACAGCTTTTACCAGCAGGATATCATTGACCGCCAGGCAGTGGAGGCGATCCTGCAGAAGGAGGCTGTTGATGCTGTAATGCATCTCGCGGCCGAGAGCCATGTTGACCGTTCCATTGATGGGCCAGACTCCTTTATTCAAACCAATATCGTCGGCACCTTTTCAATGCTGCAAGCTGCGCGAAACTATCACGATAAACTGCCGGAACACCGGCGCAACCACTTCCGCTTTCACCATGTCTCGACGGATGAAGTGTTCGGCGAACTGGAAATGGATGACAGCCTGTTCACTGAGGAAACGCCCTACGCACCAAAGTCGCCCTACTCGGCATCGAAGGCGGCGTCTGATCATTTGGTCAATGCCTGGCACAAAACCTATGGCCTGCCCACATTGCTGTCAAACTGCTCCAACAATTACGGCCCCTATCATTTCCCGGAAAAACTGATTCCCTTGATGATCATCAATGCATTGGAGGGTAAGCACCTGCCGGTCTATGGCCGGGGCAACAATGTGCGGGACTGGCTCTATGTTGAAGATCATGCGCGCGCCCTGGCCATGATCGTCATGCAGGGAAAGCCGGGTTCCAGCTATAACGTCGGCGGGAACAACGAGCGCACAAACCTTGATGTTGTACATGCCATTGTCGACCGGCTTGACCAACTCAAGCCCGCAGCAGATGGAAAATCGCGGCGGTCACTGATAAAATTTGTGGCAGACAGGCCAGGTCATGACCAGCGTTACGCCATCGATGCCAGCAAGATCAGGCGTGAACTGGGTTGGGCTGCGCGGGACAATTTTGAAACCGGAATCGACAAGACCATTGCCTGGTTTCTGGCCAACGAAGACTGGTGGCAGGGCATTCGCGCAAACAGCTATGGCGGAAACCGCTTGGGGCTGAAGGCAGGCTGATGCGCATTTTTGTTTCAGGTGCGGATGGCCAGTTGGCCCGCTGTCTTCTAGGACAGGCCGCGGAACACCCTGAGGTGACTGTCATCTGTCGTGGACGACCCGGCTTTGATCTTGCCAATGCCGAAGACGCTGAACGCCAGGCAATTGAGCTGAAACCAGATGTCATCATCAATGCCGCCGCTTATACCAACGTGGACAAGGCAGAATCAGAACCGCGTCTGGCTTTTGCCATAAATTGCGACGGTGCCGCCGCCATGGCCCGCGCCGCCGCGGCATTGGCGATCCCGATTATACACATTTCAACTGACTACGTGTTTTCCGGAAACAAATCGTCGCCCTATGTCGAGTCAGACGATGTCGGGCCACTGGGTGTCTACGGCCAATCCAAACTGGCGGCAGAACTATGGGTGCGCAACCTGGCCCCACGCCACGCCATCTTGCGGACCTCCTGGGTCTATAGTCCCTATGGCAATAATTTTGTGAAGACCATGATGAGATTGGGACGCGAGCGCAAAGTCCTGCGTGTCGTATCTGATCAGCTTGGCTGCCCGACGTCAGCCGTTGATCTGGCGGAGGCGGCAATCAAGGTCAGCAGGGCCATGCTGGCAAAGCCCGATATTTCGGGCGTGCTTCATGTGGCAGGCCAAGGGGAGACCAGTTGGGCTGGATTTGCGCAGGAAATTTTTGCAATTCTGGCTGATCAGGGAGTGGCTGTGCCCGTTGTGGAACCAATTGCCACGGCAGATTATCCCACGACGGCAAAAAGACCTGCCAACTCACGGCTGGACTGCAGCAAGTTGCAAGCTGTGTTCGGCTTTCAATTGCCAGCCTGGCAGTCAAGTTTGGCGCACTGCATGAAACAACTTCAACAGGTTTGACTTCGCGCAAATTCATCAATAGCGCACAGCTGTGAGCCATTTGCGAAACTGGCGCATTTTCTGCACATATGATAGTTTGTTTTGGCAAGTTGTTAGGGACAGTTCATTTTGGCGCACTCAGACGATTTTGATCGGGCCATGTTAGCCGATAAAACAAAGTTTTATGCGCGCGCAATTTTCTGGATTGCCTTGGCAAGCATTGGCAGCATTGCTTTTTTCTGGAAAGGTTTTGAAGCGCTGTTTGTAGCCTGGGCGCGCCCTGAATACAGCTATGGGCCCTTGGTCCCGGTTATCACGGCCTACATGACCCTGCGGGAAATAAAACGCCATCCGGTTCGCGTGTCAAACGACAGCAGAATTCCCGGGGCATTGGTTGTCATTTTTGGAATGATGATTGGCCTGCTTGGCAATCTCTCTGAAATCCCTGACTTTGTGACCTATGGGTTCATTGTTGTCGTGGGCGGACTGGTTCTGGTCATGGCAGGAAAACAGGGATACCGTTTTTGGCCGGGCTGGCTGCATTTGTTTTTCATGATTCCCCTGCCCAGCATTCTGTATTGGCGCGTATCGACAACGCTGCAATATATTTCCTCGCATCTGGGTGTTGCCTTCATCAAGGCCGCTGGTGTGCCGGTGTTGCTGGATGGCAACGTCATTGACCTCGGACAATACCAGCTGCTGGTTGCCGAGGCTTGCAACGGGTTGCGCTATTTGTTCCCGCTGTTGAGTTTTGGCTGGCTGTTTGCGGTACTTTATAATGGCCGGAACTGGCACCGTGTCGTGTTTTTTCTGTCAACCATCCCCATCACCATTGTCATGAACAGCTTCCGTATCGGTGCAATCGGCGTACTTGTAAATTACTATGGCATTTCGCAGGCTGAAGGATTTCTGCACGTGTTTGAGGGCTGGGTCATATTTCTGGCCTGTATCGTGGCGCTCTATGCCGAAGCGTGGGTGCTTAACCGGTTCTTCAGCGGTGGCCAGCGTCAGCAGAATTTGCTCGACTTTGATTTTCGCCAAATCGTTGGTCCGCTTGTCGATTTGTCAAAACTCAGGGCAATCAGGCCTTTGATTATTGCATCAGCGGCAATTCTTGGTGCTGGCCTGCTGTGGCAGGGCGTTCCGACCTACCAGACAAAAGAAGTGGATCGGTCAAGCTTTACCTATTTCCCTGATGCAGTGGGAACGTGGAAGGGCGATCCGCAAGTGCTCGACACGGCCATTGAAGATGTTCTGAAGGCTGACGACTATTTTCTGGCGGACTACGTGGCAGATGGCAAGACCGTCAATTTGTTCATGACATTCTATCAAAAACAGACGGGTGGTTCGGGCATACATTCGCCTGAGGTTTGCATTCCGGGTGGGGGTTGGGAAGTATCGCAATGGGCCGCAAAAACTGTGACACTGGGCGGAAACAAGCCTGAAATTCCGGTCAATCGGGCCATCATCCAGAAAGACTTGAACCGCCAGTTGGTTTACTACTGGTTTGAGCAACGCGGCCGCCGCATGACGAGCGACTACAAGGCCAAGCTCTATTCAATTTTTGATCAGGTTGCGGTCGGACGTTCGGATGGCGGTTTGGTCAGGTTGGTAACGCCTATCGGCACGAACGAAGATATAAAAGCTGCCGATGCCCGGCTGCAAGCCTTCATGATCGATCTGGACAATATCTTGCCGGACTATTTTCCCCAATAGCATTGGAAATTCCAGTCAAGTGGAATTGCTGGTGCCTGGGGTCTGTTGAGTTTCAACGTGAGTTGATGACGGCTGGGCAAAGATAGACCATTGCAGCAAAGCTTTGATCGGTTTTGTCTGCCCGCAGTGAAATGCGCTTGAAGTCTTTGAGCTTGCAGAAGTGGTTTTCGATCACGTGTCGCCATCCGCAGACCACTTCATCAATCATCAAAGGAGTAATACCAACTGTCATATGAACTGACCCACTACTTTCAACAAACACTCCGCTCAAGTTCCCTCCCCCTTGTGGGGAGGGTTAGGGTGGGGGTCGCTCAGACCTTTGATATTACGAAGAATTCTTGCTTCACTTCAAAGACCGGAGTGACCCCCACCCCGGCCCTCCCCACAAGGGGGAGGGTGAAGAAAGGTCAAAACTTATGACCATTGGTATAAGTCGTTTTGGGCGTTGTGAAATGACGATGCCTGCGTTTCGACAAACAATCGTTTGTCCTTTTCACTATTGTGGCCAACTGTGCCCGGACGTCCCGGCAACAACATGTCGATCTGTGCAGACGCGCTGATTTGGGAATCCCAATGCCGATTTAGTGAACTTGGGAACTGCTCTGGAAAGTCAAAAGAGTCAGGATCGGTGAGAGATTCCGGCTCTTATTTGGAACGCACTGAAAAAACTATAGAAATTTCATTAAACAGCCATGCCTGCTTTTGGATTTTTAAAAGCAAAACTTCGAATTTCATTTGCCACGTGGACCGGGCGCTTCACAGTGAATGTGTTATAGATGGACCCAATGTCATCATCGATCGTGATCCAGCCTGGCGGCTGAGGCAAACAGACCATTGCTATCTTACGCTCCCAACAAACCTTGGCTAAGCGAATATCTGTGAATTTTACTCCATCACGCATCTGCTTGTAGGAAGGTACGTCTGCACCGCACATGACCGCTGTTCCAGTTCCAATTTGATCAACAAAAACTGCACGGTCTACTCCTTTTTTGCAACTGTGCATTTCCCTGAAGCGACTGATCTGACGAGGGCGCAAATAATAATTCAAGTTGCGTTTTATATCGTACCAGGAAAAACCCAGTTGAGGTTTTTTGTAAACAGAACAATGATATCCCCCCACGCAATGGTCCAACTTCAAGTCTTTGAACACGGCGGTTGTTTTACTAACGTAATCTGATGGATAGGATATATCGTCGTCCACCAGAAAGACAAAATCGGCCTGCGATGAATCAACATAAAATTTTCCAACGTCGTACGTATTTTCATGTGGAATGACTGCGTTAACATTCTTTATTTTCGCAAGTACGTCCGGAACCGACTGATATTCATTCAAGACTATATTGAGCTGATCAACCTGGGCGCTGATAGAATGAACAGCCCTCATGAGCACATTTGCGCGTGCCGGAAATGTTGCCATATTGGCCACAATCATCTATTTTCTCCAGTCCGTTTTTCAAGTCATTAGTATGGCTATGCCTGTCAATTACAAGACCCGCGACAGCCGCGTTGTTGCTCAGGTGTCGATAATTTTGTATCAGGCCTTGGACTTGTCGTCAAAACGTTTTGGGCAACGAATGAACGCCGAACACGCGCCACCTTGGGTAGTTCCCCTGGAACCAAGAGAGGATGGCCTTCTTTGACAGCAGCGCCTCAGGCACTGGGCAGAAGTGAGGCTTCTGCAAGTCTTGATAAGTTGACGTTTTTCGAGTTTGTGATTTCGTCTGTGTACGACATTCGCGTGATCAAATAGACATGCAAAATTGTTGTACTCCACCATCAAGACGTGAAAGCTGCCGATACACGGCTCCAAGCTTTCATGAACGATCCGGACAATATTTCGCCGGACTATTTCCCACCGCAACAGGCCGCAAGTTCAAGCAGTTGGATCGCGCAAAAACGACCGCAGGATATCCGAATAAGTCTCCAGCCGCTTTTGCGCCAAGGCATTGCTTTGCAACACCTGCTGTTTGAGGGCTTCGCGGTTGGAGAAACCCTGCAATACCATGTCGCTAATCTGCTCGGCGGACTGGGTGGCACAATCAGCCACTTCAGTGTAGCCAAGTGATCCAAACACACCGATGAATTTGCGGCTATAGGCGATGGGAACCACAGGCACTCCGGAAGAAAAAGCCGCGATGCAGGCATGCATGCGCGAGCCGGCAAAAAAATCCAGACCCGAAATATAGGATTTGGCTTCCGATGGTGTCTTGAATTTTGGCGCAACAACAACCGACGGAAAATCTTTGGCAAGTGCCAGCGCAACGCGGTAATCATCTTCAGTCTCGAATTTCTCCGAAATGACATGACTGACGAGATGAAGTTCGCAATTTTCACTCAAAAGCCTGCTGATGATCAGTCGGGAAAGCGTAGGGTAGTCGTCTTTCAGACCGAACATGTTGTTTCTGGTGTAGCCGCCGTTGAACAGAAGACCTGAAATGTTCAAACCCACACGCGGTTTGCCAGCCGGTTTTTCTGATTGGGTATAGGGCAGCCGGAATGCCACATCGGTTGCTTCGACCACGGAGCCCACATTGTAGGAGCGCGCCAGTGCAGTCGAGAGCGAGTCCCTTGTCACCACGGCCGCAGCACGGTTCAGAAAGAAGCGCGCCGCAATTTTGGCCCACCAGCGCTGGAAGGGTCCGAGTGTTTGCGGACTCATCACAAGCGGCCGCCGGGCCAGCACGACAACACTTTTTGCAATAACGTTAAATAAAAATCGTCTTGCGCCGTAGATATCGGCAAATGAATCGCCTGCCGAAATATCAAGCACAATATTGCAGCGGCGAACTTGCGCATAAAGCCCCTGCGGATTGATGAAATCCTTTGCCCTCATCGCAAAGACCTCGATGTTTTCTGCTGAAATCTGTTGCTTGCCAGCGTCTGCCCAGCCCAACACCACAAACTGCACCTCACGGTGCAACTGGCGCGCATTCTCTGACACAATGTCAATATTGGCCGCCGTTAGTGCCGTCACGCCCAGATTATCGGAATTAACCGAATGCCAAAGCAAACCAACTCGTAAAGGGGGAAGATGAACCACGGGCAATTTAATTTCCATCTCGGGATTGATTGGGAAACACAACAAGGAAGGTTGGTTTTTCGAACTGGCTCCGGGGCACTCACAATTGCCAGTTCACCTGCTGCCCCAGACAATTGCCAGCCGTCTGTGACGATGAGCCTCAAATGTCATACTGCCTGTACAGAAGTCAATTGTGATTTTCAGGTCTTTGTGGGATGAGCGTAAATATATGGTCTACGACAAAAGTCTTGGCCAGGAGGTTTGATGTTTCGCACATACTGGTTGATTTGGCAGATATTTTCAGCTGCTGAACGCAGACGGTCGGTTCTCGTATTTGTTCTCGCCTTCGTCATGTCGATATTCGAAGTGCTGGGTGTGGCGTGCATTCTGCCGCTGCTCCGGTTGCTGGCGGACCAAAGCCTGATTCATACAAATCCGACCCTGGCATGGTTGAAATCCGGTTCGGGCATTGTCGAAGATGCAAATTTCCTGGTTTTCATCGGCATGCTGACCTTTGCTGTCATTCTGCTCAGCATTGCGGTGCGGGCCTTTGCCACTTATGCGCTTTCCCGCTTTATATTGATGCGGGCCTACAGCATTGGCGCACGCCTGTTGCGCGGTTATTTGAGCCAGCCTTATGTCTGGCTGATATCGCGCAACAGTTCGGAGTTTGGCCAATCCATTCTGGCGGAAGTCGACACTGTGGTGCGCGACTGCATTCTCACAGCAGTCATGTTCCTTGCAAACCTGACCGCGGTCTTGTTCATGACGGCCTTTGTCTTTGCCATTGAACCGATCATTGCCTTGTCATCATTGCTTGTGCTGTTTGGTGCCTATGTCATCATCTACCTGGTGCTGCGGCCAACCTTGGACCGCATCGGCAAGCTGCGCATGCACGCCAACAGGCAGCGTTTCAAGATCATTCAGGAAGCCACCAATGGCATCAAGGAGGTCCTGGTCTTTGGTGTTGAGGATCAGGTGCTGAGGCGTTTCAGGGGGCCTGCACGCGACCTTGCGGGCTATCAGGTGCTCAGCAGCAATATTGGCAAAATGCCGCGCTACGTTCTGGAGGCAATCGTCTATGGCGGCTTTGTTGGCATGCTCCTGTTCATGTTCGTCCGTCGTGGGCAGGGCATGGCAGACGTGTTGCCGGTGCTAGGCGTGATCGGCATGGCCGGCATGCGCCTGCTGCCCTCTTTGCAGCTGATGTATGGCTATGCCAGCTCCATGCGGTTTTCCCTCCCCACTTTGGAGAAACTGAAAAAAGACCTTGCAGAATTTGAGCAGACAGTTCCGGATCGGCCGCAACAAAACACCATGCTGCTCAAGACGGCAATCGAAATGCGAAATGTCGTGTTCCGCTATCCCACATCAGACCGCGACATACTTTCAAATGTTTCACTGAAAATTCCAGCCAATTCCACCATTGGTATCGTGGGGCGGACCGGTGCCGGAAAATCCACTGCGGTAGATGTCATCATGGGTCTTTTTGCACCCTCATCAGGGCAAGTCCTCGCCGACGATCAGGTGTTGAATGCGGAGAATATCCGGTCCTGGCAAAAAAACATCGGCTATGTGCCACAACAGATTTTTCTCAATGACGACACCATCGCCGCCAATATTGCATTTGTCGCTGAACCTGGTGATATCAATATGGCAGCAGTCGTAAAAGCCGCCAGAATTGCCAATCTGCATGCTTTCGTCAGCACCGAACTGCCCAATGGCTACAACACCAGGGTAGGCGAACGTGGCGTGCAGCTTTCAGGCGGGCAGCGGCAGCGGATTGGCATTGCACGTGCCTTGTATCATGATCCCGATGTGCTCATTCTTGATGAGGCGACATCAGCACTTGACTCGAGCACGGAACGTGCGGTGATGGACGCATTAAACAATCTCGGTGGTGTGAAAACCGTGATCATGATTGCCCATCGCCTGACCACCATTCAGAATTGTGATATCATATTCCTGTTTGAAAAAGGCGTATTGTCGGCACAGGGCAATTATGAAGAGCTGTTGGCAAACAGCAAAACCTTCCGGGAAATGGCAGGGTCCGACAGCAGTGAAATGTCTGACGCAAGCGGTGGTGATTTAAGGGATGATTTATAGCTACCGATTGGACCACAACGTCAGCCTGCCTCGCTTTGCAAAGCTTGATCGTTGTTGAATGAAACAGTGAGGACTGCTTGCCGCTTTCTGGCAAGCTGTTCCTTTCCTTGCGTTTGAGCCAATTTCAAAATGCTCGCGCTCTGACATTCTACGTCAACACGAATCCATGCTTCTTCTTGTCCTCGATCACATGCGCCATGATGCCGGAGGACACATGTCGGGCACCTGACGAATAGGCATAGACGAGGGCTGTGTCGCTCAGCATGTTTATCAAACGCGGGATTCCACCACTGGCTTCAGCCAGCAACTTGCAGGCCTGCCTCGATATCAAATCCTGTGACCCCCCCGCCTGCAACAACCTGGTCTTTACGTAGTCATAGACTTCAGTCGGCTGAAGCGCTGACAGGTGATAATCAGAACTGATGCGTTGGACGAATTGCACAAGTCCTGGCCCCCGCAGAATGTCCCTCAGTTCCGGCTGCCCCACAAGAACAATTTGCAGCAGTTGTTCCTTGTCTGCATTGATGTTCGACAGCATGCGCAATTCTTCCAGCGTTGCGGCACTCAGGTTCTGTGCCTCGTCAACGATAAGAATGATGCGCTTTCTTTTCGCGTATTGGTCAATCAGAAAGCGCTGAAAATCATTGAACACCGCCATGATCGTTGTCTGTTCAAAGGGCTGTCCAAGCGCCAGCATCACCCACCGCATGAGTTCGCCATCCTTGATATTGGTGTTGGACAGCAGGCCGACCGTGACCTGGTCTGTCAAATGCGATAGCAGACAGCGTATCAACGTGGTTTTGCCGCAGCCAATTCCGCCGGTAATCACGGTAAAGCCGGCGTTGCTCATCACGCCATATTCCAGCATGGTGTAGGCCATGGAATGGGCAGGACTCCAATAAATGAAATAGGGGTCCGGCAAGAGGCCAAAAGGCTTTTCGCGAAGCTTGAAATGATGTTCATACATCGCTGAAATCAAAACCCGCGTTCAGGATTCGAGACTGGATTGCGCTTGATGGTCGTGCACTCGGCATCTCAGTAATAGTGGTTCCTGTTGACTTCAAGCGACTTGTTATAGACACAACCCAGAAAATTGGTTGTCGCAAGCAGCTCTTCGCTGTTCACGATGTCATGACTGGTTGACATGTTTTCGGCCACCGTCAACACACAGCAATCAGCAAAAGGCAAAACCGACATGACGTCATCTGAAATCAGCAAGGGTGGCAGGTCAACAATAATGATGCATTGCTCTTGCCTTGACTTCAGATAGGTAAAAAACTCTGAAATATGCAGCGACGCCATGGCTTCTGCCGGGCTGTCGATAGCTTCCCAGTTGCAGGCCAATGCGAGATTTTGTCCTGCAATATCCATGTTGAACAACGTTTCACTGGCACTGGCTCGACCCTCGAGGTAATCATTGAAACTGGGCATTTTGGAAATTCCCAGATAATTCGATATGGCGGGCTTTCGTAAATCCAGGTCCACAAGATAAACCGCGCGTCCCTGAAGTTTCGCCATGCTGAGCGCCAGGTTGATGGCGGTGACAGTTTTGCCACAGCCTTGCGTTGGGGACGTTATCACGAGAACCGACCAGTTTTGTGCCGTCATTTCCTGAACGATTTTTGTGCGTAAAATTTCAAATGGAATTGTCGCGATATTGTCGTTCAAATGGCCGACAATCCGGCATTCCTCCAGATGCTTGCCTCTGGTTTGCGCCATATGCATTGACGCCCCCTCCACCTCGTCACCAGCCAGATTGGCAGTGTCTTGGTGAGCAGGCTGGATGACAGGCCGTGGGGCAAGTACGCGCTGCACGCCTGCAACATCCCTGCTTTGCTTTGCAAGCTTAATGGCTTCTCTGATGCGTTCCAATAGTCCCTCCGATAAAAATTGCTTCAGTGCATGGCGTCAGCTGTTGACGAGTGACTTCAGGTAAGCGGTGGCCCGTAAAGCCAATATGTCGAGGGGCGAATAGAACAGGTGTATGGCCAACAGGCCAAAACCCAGCGCCGCCAACAAGGCTAAGACCACGAGAATGCTGACAATCCTGGATCTGCGGTATTCCCTCCGTGTTTCAATGTAGGGAATCACAGTCAATACTTTCAGGTTCAGGCGGCGCGACAAGTCAGAACTGCGCTTGATTGTACCACTCAGCAGATCTGCGCCGAATGCAGAAGCAGCACCTGCAAACACCGACAGACCGGCAACAATAAACATCAATGGTGAACGCTTGGGCCGGGATGGCTCTTGAGCCACAACAGGTGCCTCCAAAACTTCAAAGCGTTCAGCCTGTTGGTTTTCCTCGAGCCTTTCGCCCAATTGCGCTTGCGCAAGTTTGGCAGCCATTTGATCACTCGAATTTTGCAATGAAGCACGATGACGCTCCATTGAACTCAGGTCAGCAGCAATTTTCGGGGTCTGGACGATGATGTCCTGCAATGTATTATTCGAACTGATGAGCTGTGCTTTTCTGGCTTGCAGTGCTGCATTGCCACTGTCAACCGCTGCAATCTTCTCCGCAAGGATTCTGGTTTCCACGCTTAAATTCGGATCTTTCAGATCGATGGGTGCGGCTTCCACGACACTGGCCTTTGCGGTTGCAGCCATGGCTTCCTTGGTTGCAATAAGTTTGCGGAAAGCCCGCATCTGGGGGTGGTTTTCAGACAGAAGAGTAAGACGCTCTGTGTACTGATCCTTCAGGGCCTGCAGTTGCTGGTCAATGTTAGGGGCCTTGCCACCATCTGCAGCAGCGTTGGGTTGCGCCTTGCGGATGCTCGCTTCCAGCACCAGCAATCTTTTACCGTCCTCTGCTGCCCGGATCTCGCGATCTATCGTCTGGATTTCCTGCTGTTGCCGTTCAAGAATCCCCATGTTGAAAGCAAGTTTCTCCGGCAAGGCGATAGAATTTTTCAGCTTGAATTCGGAAATCTGGGCTTCTGCACTTTCCAGCTCCTGTGCCAGCCGCTCATTTTCCTGCTTCAGAAACTCAGTGGTGTCAGACGCACGCTTGGTGCGGTTTCGCGCATCATCCTCCAGAATAATTGTGACGAGTTCGTTTGCCACCTTTGAAGCTATGCTTGGCTGCTCATGGTCAAAGCCGACTGAAAAGGCAATTGCGACCTGGTCCTTCCGCGCTTTTTTCTTGACTGTCGCTTCCAGGTCAATCATTTCAAATGTAATTCTGCTCTGTATCAGACTGACCAGGTCCGTTTTTGACAAGTTCCTCCGGTTTGCAAAAAGTGAAAACTTGTCAGCAAGGGCAAGCACGTTTTCCCGGGTCATGACCCTCTGCTGCAGCACCTGTACGCGTTCGCTGGCGAGTGCCGTTACCGTTGACTGCACCAGGACATTCGGGATTTGCTGGGATTCAACGAGAATCTTGCCAGACGAACTGTAAATCGACGGCAAAGACATGACAATGACGCTGCCGGCAGTTCCAACGAGCACCATGGGAACGATCAAATGCGCAAATCGCCGCTTCAGAACTCTCAGATAAAACGCAATTTCTTCACGGTAGTTCATGTTGCTGCACTTGTCTGTTTGGTTGGTTTGCGAAATTTAGGTTCAGCGGCGGCAAAACGTCGTCGACTGTAAGTTCATGATACCACTTTGTACCTTTCCGTCTAAGCAATGTTCAACCATATGCTAAATTGCATTTTTCCCGGTGATCACGGCAAATGGTGTCAGTGCCAATATCTTGAGATCAAGGGCTGGCGACCAGGTTTCAGCATACTCGATATCACATTTTACGCGTTGTTCCATTTTCTCAACGGTGTCGGTCAACCCACGAAATCCCCTGATTTGCGCAAGCCCGGTGATGCCGGGACGGACGTTGTGACGGCTGAAGTAGCCGCGAATTTGCTTGGCATAGTCCTCGTTGTGGTCAACAGCATGTGGTCTTGGTCCTACCAGAGACATGGTTCCGTTCAGTACATTGAAGAGTTGCGGCAGTTCATCGATACTGCTTTTTCGCAAGAGCTGCCCCAGAACCGTGATCCGGGAGTCTCCGGCTGTTGCCTGTATTGTTCTGTCGCTGTGTGCGCCATCATAGGCCATGCTGCGGAACTTGTAGATATCAAACACGCGATTGTTGAATCCGAGGCGGCGTTGCCGGAACAACACAGGCCCGGGGCTTGTGAGTTTTACAAGAATGGCGGTCAGCAGCAAAAGGGGTGAAAGAACCACGATCAAAACAGCCGCAATGATGAAATCCATGACGGTTTTGATGATGATGTCCGGTCCGCTCATGGGTTTTCCAGCCAACTGGAACAAAGGCGAGGACTCATAATACTTGGGAGGCCGCTCCATTCTGACTTCGTAGCCGGCCACGTCAGCTCCCAACAATATGTTGGTCGGCAGTTCCCGCAGTGTTTCGCAAATCTGCTTGATTTTGGCAGATTCCGACCAAGGCATGGCCAAAATAATATCATCAATCTCGTCCGCCCGGACGGCACTCATCAAACCTTGCAAGCCTCCCTTGGCCAAGTGAGGAAAATCAAAGTCGTCAGTGTTTTGGCCTTCTTCAAAGAATACCCCGTTTACTCCAATAAATGTATTCTGGGATTGACTGAGAAAATGCAGCATTCTGTTGATTTGCAGGGTTTGACCATAAATTGCCACGCGGCGTGCAATGACTTGTGATTTGGCGAGACTCTTGATGCACCACGCAGTGAAAAATCTTTCCAGGGTTACAATTGCGATACTCGAAAAAAACAATGCGGCAATCCATACGCGCGAGAACACATCAGATATTTTAAGGGAAAATGCCGCCGCAAACATCAACAGAAACGCAGTGATCAGCGTGATGACAATACGGTCGATCGATTTCTTGGGGCTCAGAATTGTGTCAAACTGATACAGTCCAGCATAATGAAAGATCAGTGTTCCCGCCAACCAGTTGAACAGGATTGCAACCTGGTAGAAGTCATAGGATTTATAGGAATAAACTACCAAACCAAAATAACAGGCATAACCAGTCCCTATCAGCGCAATGCTGTCAATTGCAAATTGCAGCGCTGGGATGAGCCACGTTACAAACGCCAAATTCAAGCCCTTCAACTTGAGGCTCCGGGGTGGTTCGACTGTTATCATGTCCGCTTTGGTTCCAAACTCGGTCAAGTATGGCTGAGTATGCTTAAAACAAATTATATTCTGCAGGTACAAAAATTGACTAGCTTCTGGTTACCTTCAGACGAAAATCCTTTGCTGTTCGGGGTTTTCGGGCGAGTTTTGTTCCGGCAGCTGTTGTTTCCGGATTTGGTTCAATCGCATCCGGAGACAAATGGGCAGCACCAGACTCAATCGGTGTTTGGCCAATGTTGGCATTGGTATATAAGAACGCGCCTGCGCCAATGTAAAACATGATGAACACCGCCAATGCGTCCCACACATGAACAGTCGAGAGCGTAAACAGGATCCCGAACAGCACAATCAGGTATCCGGTACGAATATACTTTACCATTTGGTCTTCAAGCGGCACCTTCACAATCCTGATGGAATGAATAAGAATTGCAGCAGCAAGTAGAAGAAAAGAGGGAATTCCGGTGCGCATGGCATTCAGCAGCCAGAAATTGTCCACCGAAGCCGACAACCAGTCAGGTCGTACCCAGTCATTGAAACCTATGCCAAAAATCGGGTGTTGCCAGACATTTTGCATGCCATAGCGCCAGATATGAATGCGGTACCAGCCCGTCTGCGGATCAAGCGTCAGTTTTTCGATGATGATCAAAAGCGGGCTGCGGTTCGAAATGGAAGCCACAATGACATAGGCTATGACGGCCAACACCATGAGCAGCTTCCAGCGGCCCTTGGTGATTTTGTCGTAGGCGATAAGACCAGATTGCAGAAGAATTGACAGGAGCGGTGCTGACGACAGCGAGGTGAAAGTCACAGCAATAACGCCCGCCATGGCAAACAAACTGCGCAACAGCTTGTCTTTTGCAACATAAAAGATATTGGCCACCGCAATCGAACAATACAGGCCAAACAGGATGGAATGCGGAAAAACCACTTGTACCCGGGACAGTCCAAAACGATCAGCAGGGTTTTTCTGCGTTGCCGGCAAAAACTTTCCCAGAAATTCCGTCACTACCATGTGACTGGTCAACAACTCATAGAAGGCCAGTGGGGCCATGATGAAGATTGCAATCACATGAAAACGTACAAATCGTTGATAGTCGGCAATATTCCTGACGAGCAACCTCCCAAGAATATAGCCACCCGATAGTTCCATGACCCAGACAACTGAATAAGCAAAATGTTCAAAGCCATGATTGACCGTAAAACAGAGTACGACCCAGATGGAGTAGGCAAAAATCAGTTTGTCCGAAGTTGTCACACCACCAGCACCGCCAGACAAAAGCTTCAGCACGATGGGAATGTAGATGACTATGAAGAGGATACGATAGGGGTCCATGCGCAGACCACCGATTTGGGGATGCACTGGTATCAGGAGTGCAATCATGAAAACCGCAAGCAAGAAAACACTGCCCTTGTTGCTGACGATTGGAGCAACTTTTGTCAAACCAACGGGTGTGACATCGCTCCTGACCATTTCTGCTGTCGTCACAATTTTCGGCCCAGATTCCTTCGGTTGGTTTTATTATATCAGATAAATCCGTGACCCGAAGAAAACAATTTTCGCCTTTCCGTTGTGTGGATGTGACCATTGAAGTGCGACGCCGATGTTGTTTTTGCCGTCTGGTTCACCCCAATCCGTATGGGAAGGTGGTTGACGGAAAATCAACCACCGTTTGGACGTCCGGATTGCTGTCAACTCACCTCAAAACAAACTGAAATCGTCGGGCAATATGCTCGCTGCAATCGGGCTGTGCATTGCCATCAGAGTGTCAACCGACGCTTGGTTTGCCAACGTTGCCGCCGCCGAAAACGCTTCCCAACTCGCAACAGGATGGGCAACTTTGATGTCCAGAGCTGTCAGGGCGTCACCGATGTAGTGGACGTTGTCGACCATTCCAACAAAACTTCCCCCGGCTGGTGAGCCAATAAGAAAGTCAGCGTTGATAACATCCAACTGCGTGGACCCGATCTTGACGGCCACACTGGCAGCAAGCTTGCCATCGACATAGAGTGATGCCGTGCCTTGCTCACCTGAAAACGTAACCGCAAGTTTGTGCCAGTCGGCGTTGGCCAGGCCTGCCTTCGGGGCACTCAGGACCACAGGACCATTGGTTGTCGAGATATTGACTTGTACACCTTCGTTACCGACACTGACATAAAGCATCTTGCTGAAATACAGCAAATATCCGCCTTTTGTAACTGTTCCCGCATCTTTTTTGAAATCGGCGAGAACAGAAAATTCAGAGTTACCAAAGAAATTTGCATCTGCCGAGTACTTCACATATCCACCATTCAGGCGAATTGCTTGACCATCCTGGCCAGGGGCAAATGTAACTTTTGATGCCAGAAAATCATTTCCGGACAGGGAACGGTCGGCAACGGAGTGATTGAAATCCAGACTGAGGAGGTGGTCGCTGACAACCGTCAAAGTCTTGTCAACCACAATCACCTGGTTGCTCGCAAGCGTAATGGTTGCCTTGGCTTCATACACGCCAGGTTTGGAATATACGTGTTGGGTATTGAGTCCGCTGCCAACAGTGTGATCGCCAAAATCCCATACAACTTTGGCACCTGTGGTATTGATCTTGACGCCGGAAGCAAAAATATTCGTCGCATCGAAAGACTGCGCCAGAACTGCGCCGTGCCCAACATTCTCGGTATGCAGGAAACCGGTCAATCCCGGTGCCTTCGAGATTAGGCCCAAGCTTGAACCAGCACTTCCGCCGGAAAGTATGCTTCCGGGAACAACATGATAGTCCGCAATGGACGAAGAGGTTCTATCGAGGAAATCAGCGTAGACATTTCCCGCATAGTTTTCCCCTTGGGGTGTTGTTGACTGGACAGTGATATTGTTGCTCACTTGCCATGCATCTGGATGTTTCGTGAAAATTCCTCCAGAAACCGGGGTCACGTTGTCGGTGAGTTTGACGTTGACCGACTCAATTGAAATCCCAATCGAAGGTGCCGCCGCCCCTTTGCTTTCGACCTGCGATACCTTTTGGATCAATGTATTATTGTCGATGATCAATCCGTCAGTGGCTCCAATTGAAATACCATGATTGTGAAGATTGGCAATCAGGTTGTTGGCGATCGTGATGTTCTTGTAGAACATCTCTTTTCCAGCCAACCCTTGATCGACCACTTCATTGCGCATGAAAATGGATTGCGTGCTGGTACCACCACCCATGTCAAGAAAGTTGTTTGTAATCACAACATTCGTGGTTGGCGAAATCGTGTTCGTTGTCCAGAACTGTATCATGTCAGCATGGGCAGCCGAGCCAATGTTCCGGTTAAAATCATGGATATGATTGCTGTCAATCAGCGCATTGTTCACGGTGGTGAAATCAAACCCGTCTGAACTGATTTTGGACACATCATTTCCAACAACTTTCAATCCCGTCACATTTCCAAAGGTGGCACCTCTGAAAAAATCTGTAATGGTGTTGTTTGAAACTTCAATGTTCTTTCCACCCAGGAATACCAGACCTTTGCCCGTTCCATAACCGTCATCGACGGCGCTCAAACCCTTCGCAAGATCGCCAGAGATTTGGCTGTTCGTGACGGTAATGCCGGAACTGTTTATAAATTTGAACGGTGTTTCACTCAAGGACGCTCCGGCAGTCGCCTTGTAGTCGAATACCACGGAATCAAATTTGACGTTGTTGACGTTTTTGAAGTTCACATTGTGAAACACAGCCGCATGCGATGGATCGGCTGATTTGATCGTCACCTGCGAGCTGTACGCAGGAATGCCGGACGCTGAATTTAAATGCAAACTACCATAGTCCCCGGCCTTAAGCAGAATGGTTTCGCCCCCATGCGCATGCTTGAGTGCAAACAGAAGTTCAGCCGCATTGGCCACAGTAACTGTGCCACCAACGGGCGAAGGTGGTGAGGGCGTTGCAGAATTCTCGTTCACATCTGTTACCTTGACAGCGATTGCCTGAGTATCAGACTTCACACCATCAGATGACTTTACAATGACGTCATAAACCTGATTGCCACCCTTGTCGGTCGGCGTTTCATGATCCGGTGCCGCAATGAATTTCAGAACACCTGTTGCAGAGTTGATTGTGAATTTCGCAGCATCTGCGCCACCGGCAATTGAATGCACCAGTTTGGCGCCACTGTCGGGATCCTGGGCCACAACCGTCGTCACATATTTCGTATTTTCGGCCACTTGAATGCTGGCGTTTGATCCGGCACCATTGGACGTGATGACCGGGGCCTCATTGACATTTTTTACGGCTACAGAAATGGACTGTGTATCTGATGACACGCCATCGGATGCTTTGACCCTGACATCATAGATATTGTTCTGGCCAACATCCGTGGGCTTTTCAAAGTTCTGGGCATTGACAAAATTCAGCTGGCCAGTTTTGCTGTTTAGCGTGAATTTTGCTGCGTCAGCTCCTCCGGCAATTGAATAGGTCAGCGGACGGCTACCCGCTGCAACAGCCATAATACTTGCAACTGATTTTTCATTTTCGGAAATGATGTAGGAAGCAGCAGCGCCACCACCACCCGATAGAATTTCAGTGAACAATCGCTTGGGTGCACTGATTGTACCGGCGACTGGCGCAACTTTGATGAACATTGACATGTTAGAGCTTCCCTCAGTTGTTGTGAAGCAAACTCACGTTCACCTCTGCTCGTCCCTCTAACCGTCGAAGCGTGAAGTGCTTTTCGATCTGGGCTATTGTGAGGCATGATGAGGCAAGGAAGTTTTCCGAGTTTTTCAAAACATGTTAAAACTTGATTCAATAGGAATTTTGCTGCCTGGAACATGGCGCGAAAATGCGTAGCCAGAGATTTTTAAAATCAAGAAAGATCGAGAAAATACAATAGATTAAACGGTTCATATCGGGTTTTAACGTTTTATTGACGTTGATGCACCTTGTGCCCGAAAGCAAAAAATACGACCGGATAAATTAATCTCTTGAGCACAGAAAAATATATTTTAAATTGTGTAAAATATATAAATACAACCATGTATACATAAAACCACAGGCAAAACCGGTCTCTGGACTGATTCTATTTGGGCGGCTTCAGCCCTGATTTTGCGCGTTCGATTTTCGTCTTGAGTTCGGCGGGTGGATTGAGCGCCAGGGCGGCATCAAGCTGTTTCAGGGCGAGATCATCCTTCTTGAGTGCTGCATAGGCAAAGCCCAAGTGGTAGTGGGCTGCCGGATATTTGCCCAGCGCAGCAATGCCGCCCTCCAGAAGCTTCACGCCTTCCCTGTATTTGCCACTCGCCACAAGTGTCCACCCCAATGTTTCCCGGAATTCCGGAACGGGGGAGTTTTTCAGCACTTTGGCCAGTTCAACCGCCCGGTCCAGGCTTGCCTGGTCCGTACGATTGTCCGCAAGCAAGCTTGCAAGATTGTTGGCGACAATCATCGAGTCAGACGACTCGCTGTACAGTGCTTCGTAGGTTGCAATGGCGTCTTCAATTTTTCCGGCTTTTTCATACAATCCTGCAAGAACGAAACGCAGTGGGGTGTTGTCTTTTGCAACAGCAACGCCTTGTTGGATGATCGCGACGGCTTGCTCAAAGCTGTTCTGATTGTCGTAGAGCAGGGCCAATGCCATATAGGGGCGCATAGAGTCTGGTTGGACTTTGACTGCATCCAAAAGGCGTTGCTCTGCTTCCTTGTTTTTGTTTTGACGCAGCAGAAGCGAACTTTGCAGAACCATCGCATCTGAATTGTTCGGGTTGTCTTTCAGAATGGTAGCGAGATAGGACTCAGCATCCACCAAACGGTTGGCGGCAACATAGGCTTGTACCAGTGTCCTCATGGCATAGCTGTCAACCTGTGGCTTGGCTGTGCCACCACCCAGCATGGTGATGACATCATCATAGCGGCGTTGCGCCAGAAGTGATTGGCCTAAAATTGACTTTGAGGCGGACTCAGCACCGTCCCGCCCTTTGAGACGTTGGCCAATTTCGGCTGCCCGCTCCCAATCACCCATGCGCTGATACATGTCCGCCAGCGTGAGCATTGCCTCCCTGTTGTCAGGAAAGCGCGCCACAATGGATTGCAACACGGTTTGCGCCTGGTCCTGCTTTCCGCGGCGAACCAGAAACGACGCGTAGTTCACACCAAAGGCCGGATTGTTTGCATCGGCCTGGGTTGCGTCCACCAACGCACTTTCGGCAAGTTCCATTTGTCCATTGCGTTCATAGGCTGAACCAAGCAACGAAAAAGCGTTGGCATCACTTTTGGTATTGCTCAGCACCTGCCGCAAATCTGCAACGGCCTGTTCATATTTTCCCTGATTGATCTGGATGGACGCACGTTGTTTCAATGCCTCCGTATTTTCGCCGTCCTGCCTGAGTACTTCTGCAATGCCGGTTTCTGCTTCAGTGATTTTGTTGCGGGCAATCAATTGCCCGTTCAACACCAGCTGCGCTTCAATGCCTTCGTCACTGGTGCCTTTTGACAGCACAAGCTCGCGCAGCTGTTTTTCAGCATCATCATGGCGGCCTGCCTGAAAATCCAGCTCAGCCACTGCCAGCAAAAACGGATAGGAATTTTTCTGTGAGGTTGAAAGTGCAACAAGTTCGGCGCGGGCAGCATCACGACCCTTCGTCCGGTCAATGAATGCCGCCATGTTCATGGCGGCTTTTGTATCATCCGGTTTTGCGGCCATAATGGAGCGCAACTCTTTTTCCGCATCATCGTTTCTGTTGTTGGCAGACAAGAACGTCAGCAGTTCGGAACGAAATTCCGGGTGTTCAGGAAATGCCGCAATGATTGAGCGAATGGCCGCTTCATGTTTGACCAGATCGCCGCTGATCTTGGCCGCGTTCAACTTGATCAGATGCAGGCCCAGACTTTTGGGCTCTGCTGCCAAAGCAGCGTCAATCATCGTGAAGGCGGAAGGCACGTCTCCAGAGGCAATGCGATCAGTTGCAAGAACAATCACGGCACCGGGATGGAGTGGTTTAAGGCTCAGCGCCTTGTTGGCCTCCGCCAAGGCCTCTGGCTTCTGGTTCAACTGATACAGCAAAGAAGCGCGCTGGGCGATGACGTCAGGATTTTGCGGGTCAAGACTGATGGATGTATCAGCATATTTCAGCGCGGCTTTTTGATCGCCCGAAACCGCCAGCAAGGTTGTGAGGGCTGAAAGCGCTTTCAGGTGTTTGGGGTTGATTTCCAGAACTTTGACAAGATCAGCATAGGCGCGGTCCCAGACTTGCGCCTGTTGCTCAACCATTGCCATTCCATACCAGGCATCGGCAGAATTTTCGTTTATTTTCAGCGCATTCCGGAATTCAATCGCGGCTTTTGGAAAGTCCTTTGTCTCAACATATTTCATGCCGCTGGCATAATAGGCCTGTGCCTGCTCCTCAGGCGACCCGCAACCCGTCAAAATCCAGAGTGCAATGGCACAGGCGATGCCCGTCCGGTAGATATGTTTTTGAGTTTTCATGGTTACAACGGGTCCAGATTGATGTCGTTGAAGGGCTATACCCTGTGCAATTGAGACACACCACACAGGGGCATATACAATTCAGCAATTCACATGCCACGTTTAAACGAGCAGTTGTCAGGCTTTATCCATATGGATATTACACGAAAATATCAGATTGTGAATATCGGGCGGTTTGGCCAGGTATTCGTTCAGGTAAAGCACAGTTTTCTACGATGACCGATGCTTTGCACTCAATGCACTGCCCGACGCTCCCGCCCCATGCAAAAAGGGAGCACAAGTGCCCCCTTTTCAAATCAATATGCCGCTGAAAAAAATCAGGCCTTCACAGCCTTGCGACGGCGGGCCAGGAAGCCCAAGCCACCAAGACCAGAAAGCAGCAAGAATGCGGCACCTGGAACAGGAACAGCCGAGACGGATGCTGAGAAAGAACCGCCTTTGTTGAACCCGACATAATTGACTGTCAAAAGCTGACCACCAAGAACGCCAGTTGTTGGGAAGCTTACTGCGCCGTCAGCAAGCCAAGACGAGCCGACCAGAACAAAAGCCAAAGGATTGCCACCCCAACTTCCATTTACGGTGCCACCTGCGCCTTTTACCCTGGCGATCAATACGTTGAGCCCTGCAATGGCAGCGGAGTAGTTGCCAGTCACGAACGTCGTGACGGAAACCGAACCGGTTCCCTTGATTGCGCCTTCAAAACGGAACTCATCGTCAAGCGAGATATCCAGGTTGCCAAAATTCTGGTTCGAATTGGCAACCCCGCTGAGATTAAAAACTGTGAGCGCATTCGCACCCGTCGAACCAATTAGTGATGATGCACCGATAAAAGCTGCCAAAGCAGCTGACCGGGCGAATTTATTCATTGCCGACGTCATTATGTGACCTTTCTGTAGTTTAAACCCAAAACGTTTACTTGTTAGGCCCCGCAGATTGCTTAACGGGGGGTAAATACAGTGTCAAGGATTTTCATAAAATTCCGTCGTGTTTTGGGGCCTGTTTCCAGTCTTTTCTGCCCGATTTCTACGCAGATGACGTCAGCGTAGTTGAATTTTTACTCAATATAAAGTTGCAAGCGTCGTTTTCGGACAATGCCAATCAATTTCCGAATCACCTGGGCACAGCAGAATGAAAAATCAAAGTCTGCGTTCCATCAGATTTTCAAGCTCAGGGAGCTGGAAGTGCCACATTATCCAGTGTCGCTCCAATATGTTGACCCTCAATCGAATGTCCCGGAATCACCATGAAATCCGCCCTTGAAGCGGTTGTGGAAACCAGCGGATTTACCAATATCGAGCTTACAAAACCCGGCAGGTTTTTGTTTTTTGCCTGCACAACCTTATTGTTCTTGACTGCCCATCCTTTTGGCGGATTCGACATTACAGCGAAAGAAATGTTGATACCTGAAGAGATGTTGTTCGTCACCTTGACGTTAACGGCATTTTTGGAAACTCCTATCGTAGGCACCGGAATTTCCTTGTCGCTTTTGGCCCCTGCTTTCTGGATCATCGTGTTCCGGTCAATCACCACTCCGTCTGCCTCGCCAACGATAATACCATTCTGATGCCGGGTGGCGATGACATTGTTGGAAATCACAATATTCCTGTAAAACAACTCAAATCCCGATAAACCCTTGTCAACACGCTCATTGCGCATGAAAATGGCCTGCGCACTCGATCCAGCTCCGATATCCAGGATATTGTTTATGATTGTCACATTTTTCGTTGGGAGCGGATTGGGTTTTGAGCTTGTTGTCCAAAATTGAATCATGTCCGGATGGGCCGAAGATCCGGGGGCCCTGTTGAAATCATGAAAGTGGTTTCCGTCAATCACAACATCTTGAACTTGTGTGAAGTTGAAGCCGTCAGAACTGCTGGACACCACTTCGTTGCCCAACAGCTTCAGGTTCCGGGTGGTTCCAAAGGCCGCGGCCCTGTACCAGTTCCGGAACAGGCAGTTTTGCACCGTAATGCTGTTTGAATTTCCCAGAATCAGACCCCGCCCGGTGCCATGCCCGTCGTCCACCGCGTTGACACCCTTGGCCAAGTCTCCGTCGAAAACAACATTTTGAAACGTGATGTTTGCACTCGCCATGACTTTGAAAGGCGAACCCGACAGGGAAGCTGCATATTTGGCCACATAATCGAATGTCAAATCGACGAAGTTCAGATTCGAAACGCCTTGCAAATTTACTGCATTGAATACGGCCCGTCGGTTGGCATCTGCCGATACAATCGTCACTGGCGCCGTGAAAGGGCCAACGTTCTCCCTCAAACGCAATTCGCCATATTGCCCAGGCGCCAAACGGAGCGTTTCGCCACCTTTCGCCCTCTCCAAGACCTGCAAAAGTTCCGGCGGCGTGGAAATGTCAATGATGTCTGGCGTCAGTTCACTCCCATGTGCAACCGACTGCAAAAACACTGTAACGACAATGAGCATCAACATTCGCAAACCGGAAAAAAACCACATGTGCCAAGCCTCCTACTGAAATACCGTGACTGTTAGAATTTGAATGTGTCGAAATAGACCCGAACAACGAGGCTGTTAACACAATTTCTGTTCTGAATTGTCATGGCACGGCAAAGCCTGTAGTTACCAGCCAATTCTGTTTTCAGGATAGCATCATATGTTCGACATCAGACCAGACTCGCCCAACAACAGGTTTCGCGCCGCCCGTATCGAAAAACTGAAATTGCTGATCGACAAAACCCTGGCCGAAAAAAACCACTGCCGCATCCTCGACGTGGGCGGCACCTATAATTTCTGGCATGTCTGGCGCGATAAAATCGATTGGCAGCGCTGCGAAGTGGTCTGCGTCAATATTGATCCGCACCATTTCGAACAGGGCAAGGACGGCACCCGGATTTCAATGATACAGGGCAATGCCTGCAGCCTCACATCCATCGCGAACCACGAGTTCGATGTCGGGTTTTCGAATTCCGTGATTGAGCATGTGGGCCGCTGGCAGGATATGACCAACATGGCCAATGAAATGAAACGCGTGGCCCGGCGCTACCTTGTGCAAACCCCCAATTACTGGTTTCCGGTTGAGCCCCATGCCCGGACGCCGTTTTTGCATTGGCTGCCACGGCCCATTGCCTATCGCATTGTCATGGCCCGCAAATGCGGCTTCTGGACGAAAGCCACAACGGTGTCACAAGCCGTCAGGACAGTTGAATCTGCACAAATGATTGATTTCAGGCAAATGCGTGAATTGTTTGGTGAGGCGGAAATTGTCAGGGAACGCTTCTTCGGGCTGACCAAATCACTGATGGCCATCAAAGCCTGAGCGAGGCAACGCAGACCGCAAAAACCATGCGGGTGTCCGTTTGAGTTACTGAATATTAACCCTAACAAATCATTGTCAGATGAAAGCTTGGAGCGTTTATTCCCGTTCCAACCTTGCTCAATGCAAAATTTGATAGGTTGTTGATGTCGTCCCCGAAACTGTGCATGGCCTTGGTGTTGGGGTGGGGATTGGCTATGTCAATCCCTGCAGCCCAGGCTGAAAGCGTGGCATCGGTTGTTGAGCGGGTCGTCCGGACCAATCCCACTGTGGGTGCCGCCTATTTCGAATCCAAGGCAAGTGGCATGGCCGTTGAAACTTCTGCCGCCTTGCGAAAGCCACGGCTCAGCCTGTCTGCCCAAACCGGACTGAATAAAACCCGCGTCAACCAGAATGGCACCTATGGCGCTGACCTCAGTGTGTCGCAACGGCTCTATGACGGCGGCGAAGTGTCGTCCCAAATCCGAAAATCACGCGCCGAACTGGGGGCTGCGACGGGTCGCTATGACGACGCTGTTCTGGCAACCTGCCTGCTCGCCATCCAGACCTACATCGAAGTGCAACGATCCCGCCAGATTGTGGAGATCGCCCAGAAAAATCTGGCCTCGATGATGGCCTTTGAAAAAATTGTCCGCCAGCGTGCCGCTGCGGGCTTTGCCAATGAAGCCGATGTCTATCAGGCAAAATCCACGGTCGCTGGTGGTCGTGAACAGCTTTTTGCAGCGAAACAATTGCGCGATGATGCATCCTCGGATTTTGCCATCCTGACCGGCAACTTGCCCGGCATTCTCGAATCGGTTGGTGCACCCAACAGCGCCATACCGCCCTCGGCTGATGAATCCGTCATGCTTGCAATGAAACATTCGCCGCGCATCATTGCCATGAGCTACGATGTCCTGGCCTCCTATGCGTCCTATGACGGGGCAAAGGCAGCCGGATCAGCAAAAGTAAACCTCAACATGCGCGTCAACTATGACGCGTCTGCGGGAAGCCTCGATTACGGCGAAATCAGCAGCACAGCACAAGTCGCTTTCAGGTTTGATCTTTATGACGGCGGCGAGAAGCAGGCCCGGCAGAGGCAGGCCGCCTATCTGGCCCGGAAAACCCACCAGATCGCCTTGCGCGAAAGACTGAATACGGAGCGCGAAGTTCGTCGCATCTGGAATGCGGTTGTAACCGCACACGCAAAACTCGGCAATATTTCACAACGCGCCGCAGCCGTGCAGCAATCATTCAAACTCAACCTGCAACGGTTCAAGGCCGGAAAGTCCGACATCAATCTTGTCCTCAACCTGCAGGCCGAACTTGCGTCGAGCAAAATGTCCTATGTCAATGAAGCGGCAACCAGCCGGTACAATACCTTTCGCATGCTCGCTGCAACTGGCCGACTCTTTATGGCCTTGAATCTTGATGCTGCAAACCTGGGGTTCACACCTTGACCGAACTTTACCATATTCCGGCTTGTCCCAACATCGCCCATGCACTCGTCATGCTGTCGAGACGTCATGGCAACCAGACGACACTGGAAAGCCTGACGCATGGCCTTGCCGTCAAGGGCAATGCCATTTCTGCAACAGCACAGGATGAAATCTGCAGGCGCGCTGGCTATCGTCTGGTGCCACTTGCCGCCAAAAATGTCAGCAAGTCACATTGCCCGCTGCTCCTCACCCATGCTGACGGACGCGCCATTATTATCACGGAATTCCGGCCAAGCGGCGTGGTTGCGGGTCTTTCCGACAACGGCGAAATCAAGACACTACTGGCAGCCGATTTGACCCGCGACGGCTACAGCAACATGTTCAGCATTGTGCCATTGCCTCCAAAGGCTCCAGCAGAAAGCGCCGATGCAAAAGATGATTTCGGCTGGTTCAGGGCATCGCTCAAACTGGGCAGGAACACGCTTGGTCCCATCATCGCCGCAACGGTTGTGATCAACCTGCTTGCACTTTCAGTGCCGCTGATCAGCATGAACATCATGGACAGGGTTGTGTCACACGCGGCTTTTGAAACGCTGTGGGTGCTGGCGCTCGGCGGCTTGGGCACGGTGGCCATGGATTTTTTGTTGCGCACCTTGCGTGTGTCCCTGATTGACCAGGCCGCCGCACGCAGTGACGTGCTTTTGTCCAACCAGGTTTTTGGCCGGACCATCGGGGCCAGACTGGTCAATCAGCAAACGTCCGTGGGTATCAAGTCAAACAGCTTGCGTGAATATGAAAGCCTGCGGGAAATCTATAATTCCGTGACCTTGACCACACTGGGTGATCTTCCCTTTGCACTGCTGTTTTTTTTCGTGGTCTGGCTCATTGCAGGGCCGCTGGTGTTTGTATTGCTGTTCATGGCACCATTTCTGCTTCTCACAGGTTACCTTTCGCAATGGGGCCTGCAGAAACTTTCCAAGGAACACTTCAAGGACAACGCCCATAAAAACGCACTTGCCATCGAGCTTTTGTTCGGCATCGAAACCCTGAAGGCCAACGTTGGTGAAAATTGGGCCATGGCCAAATGGGAACATGTGGTTGCCAGCCATCTGCGCCACAGCCTTGGCATGCGCTGGTGGACAGCGCTTGGTGCCAACCTGGTGCAGGTCCAGCAAAACCTGACCACCATCGCGGTGCTGGTTGTCGGAGTCTATCTGGTGGTGGCCAAAGACATAACCCCCGGTGCCTTGTTTGCAACCATCATGCTGGGGGGCAGGGCCTTGTCACCAGTCATGCAACTCTCGGCACTGATTGCCAAACTGCACCACGCCAAGACCGCCTATCAGGCCATCAAACAGCTGGCCGACGTCGAACAAGATCGGCCCGAAAGCGCACAATTCCTTGCCTGTCCGCCGGAATTGCAGCCGCTCATTCTGAACGATGTCCAGATGGCCTATCGCAATGACGGACCACCGGCACTCAACAAACTGTCGCTCAGCATCATGCCGGGCGAAAGGATTGGCATCATCGGCGGCATCGGATCCGGGAAAAGCACGCTGCTCCGGCTTTTGCTGGGCCTCAGGAGTCCGACAAGCGGCAGCATCACCATGTTGAACACGCCGGTCCAGCGCATCGAGCCTGCGCAATATCGCCGTCTCTTTGGAACCGCACTCCAGGACGCCGCGTTTTTCTCCGGCTCAATCCACGAGAACATTACATTCCACAGACCGTCATCGACCGATGAAGACATTGCAGCAGCCCTTACATTGTCCGGGGCAACAAAATGGATCAGCCAGCTGCCATCGGGAACATCGACCATCATGGCTGAACAAGGCCGCAATTTGTCGTCTGGCCAGCGTCAGACCTTGTCACTGGCGCGCGCATTTCTGGGCAACCCGTCAGTGCTGCTGCTGGATGAGCCAACCAGCGATCTCGATGGCCGCAGTGAGGCTGAACTGGTGCAACGGCTGTGCAACCTGCCTCCGGCAACCACGCTCATTGTCGTCAGCCATCGTCCTGCCGTTCTCGAAGCCTGCAACCGGTTGATTGTGCTGGATTGTGGAAACCTCGTGGTGGACGGCGAAAAAACCGCAGTCCTCTCCCGCCTGCGTGGACCTGCACGAACCTTGAGCCCCGCCATGGGATCTGCCTCATGAAGCAGCCTGTCATCCATCAACTGAGTTCAACCAGCGCCGACCTGCTTCAACCGGACACCAGCAAGGCCAAGCTGACAGTTTACAGCATCAGCGCATTTTTCGTTGCAGCATTGGTGTGGAGCATGTTTGCAAATGTGTTGCAGGTTTCAACCGGCTCGGGCCAGGTCATTCCGGAAGGACACCTGCAAACCATTCAAAACCTGGATGGTGGAGTTGTAACAGAAATACGCGCAAAACCCGGCGACAAGGTTGAGAAGGGAGCGGTCATCGCCAAACTGGATCCGGTCTATGCAGGCGCCTCGCTCAACGAAACGGCAGAACAGATTGCAAGCCTGTCAGCAACATCTGTGCGGCTCAGGGGTGAATTGTACGGTCTTGCACGGTTTGCGTCCTCCAGAAACAATGGCAGCGCAGACAAAGCTGCAACCCTGGGCGAATTGCAACTCGAATTTCCCCCGGACCTGCGCGAAAACCATGCCGTTCTGGTCCGGGAAAATACGGCACTGTTTAAAACGGCAATGCAGGAAATCAGGTCTGCGATCGCTTCACTTGAAGAACAGATCATCCAGAAACAACTTGAGGCGCAATCTGCCACCCTGCAACTCTCGACAGTCACATCAGCACAGTCCATTGCCCGCGCAGAACTTGTTGGCTTACAAGAATTGCTGAAGTCGGGTGCGGCTGGCAAGGCCGAGGTGATGGGTGTCAAGGTCCGCTACAACGAGTTGCTGGGCCAGGCGGAACAATTGCGCCTCGCCGCCCCAAGGGCCAGATCCATTATCGCCCAGCTGAATGCCCAGATCGACGAGCGCATCGGAAACTTGCAGTCCCGGACAGCCGAACAACTGAACGACGCCGAAATGCGTGGCAATGCCCTGAAGGCCCAAATGCCCGCCCTCAGCAAGCGCTCTGCTAACACCGAGCTAGTTGCAACGGCAACCGGCACCATAAAATCAATGTCCATTACCACGACTGGCCAAGTGGTGCGGCCCGGCGAAACCATTGCTGAGATTGTTCCTGCAAACAGCCCTTTGCTGATCCAGGTCCGGGTGCGACCCGAAGACATCGCCTTCATTGCACCTGGCATGCCCGCCCTGATCAAGTTGACTGCATTCGATTTTTCAGTTTTCGGATCTTTGAACGGTACTGTGGATCGCATTGCGACTGATTCGACAACCGATGACAGGGGCACCATTTATTACATCGTCGATGTGAAAGCTCTGGAGAATCATATTGAACGTCGGGGCGAAACCTGGCCGGTAAAGGTGGGCATGGTGGCAAATGTTGACATCGTCACCGGAAAACAATCAATATTTCAATATTTTACCAAACCCATCCACCGGATGACACAATCCGCATTGCGGGAAAGATAGCCCCGGACGCCCACTTTTTTTCAGGTTGATCGAGGGAAACTTACCATCCGTTGGACACCCAAATGCTGTCGCACCAGAAGTGATGACAAACCCAAACCCTTGCGCTAAGGATGGCAAAACTATTTTTAAATATGTCTTAAAAGCGGGTCTTAACATGTCGTGGCTTAAAATATGGGTTCGGGTTTTAATGGTAGCCGCAATTGCATTGGTCTCGGTGACCGGTGTGCAGGCTGCTTACCGGGTGAAACCAGGGGATGTCCTGGAAATTCTGGTTTATCAGGACGAAAAACTGAACCGGCAGGTTGTGGTGGCACCTGATGGACGGATTTCATTTCCGCTGGCAGGTCACATTCAGGCGGGCGGTCAGTCGCTCGAGGTGATTGAAGCAAATCTGACCAGGCTGCTGAAGCCAAAGTTTGCTGACGCGCTGGACGTGACGGTGTTGTTGGCAAGCATCAAGGAAATCCCGATTCCTCCTGAGCCGCCGCCAGTACCTGAAAAGCCACTTCCACCGCCGATTGATCCTTCATTCTACATCACAGGCGAAGTGGCAAAACCGGGCCAATATTTTTTCAAGACGCGTACCAATGTGTTGCAGGCAATTTCTATGGCAGGTGGCTTGGGACTATTTGCAGCTGACCAGCGTGTTGTCATCCGTCGCAAGGAAGGCAATCAGGAGGTGCTTTATGAGTTCAACTATAACGCCTTCGTTGCGGGCAAAGACCTGTCAGGCAACATGCGCCTGCACACGGGTGACGTGATTATCGTTCCGGAACGAGGCTTGTTTGAATGAGCTTGACTGGCTCATCATGTGAGTCATCGCGTCAGTACTTGAAGTTCGCCGCAGGTGCCCAGGCTTTGATTGCATCCCTTGTCCTGTCCATGTCGTCAGCACTTGCTGGCGACTGGTCGTTCAATGGACGTGTCAGTGACAAGGTCGAGATTTTCGACAACTTCGGCCTGCTGCCAAAGTCTGGTGGCTATGTCATGCGCAATTCCCTCGGAGCATCCGGTGATTTTGCCTACACAACGCATATCAGCAAGTTTGACATCCTTGCCGACATTGTGGCCAATGGCTATGCGGGCCCGGGCAGCCGCAAGCTCAATGACAGTATTTTCCCAAAGCTTGCGACCAAATATCATCTGGATGGAAAGCGCACGAGTTTCGATTTTGGCGCTCAATATTCTTATGTGTTGATACCCTCCACGGAAGACTTTGACCTTGAGACGGGTCTGATCATCCAGCAGGATGCTTCGGCCAGACATGCAGTCAACGCAAATTTCGGCGTCTTGCATAAAGTCGACAAGCTGAACACCATTTCATACAGCGCTTCAGCGAGCAAAAACATTTACACAGGCATTGGCGTCGACAATTCTTCATTGAACAATTCCCTCGGCTGGAGTCATGTGCTGACCAACCGGTTCAACACCAATTTTGGTGTGGGTGCCAGACTGCTGACAACGGATGATGCTGCGAAAACCGAGACCATGATCTACTCAGGCAATGCAGGGCTGTCGGGTCGGCTGACCAAACGGTTGAGCGGAAACCTCGGGGTAGGAATCAATGTCATCAGCACGGCGAAGGGTGACCTCCTGCTGCCGGGGACACCCCGCTCCACCAAAACCAATATTGGATACTCTGCCAACGCCGGATTTCAGTATAGCCTGAAAACATTCTCATTCGGCGCAAATCTGAACTACGGCCTGCAACCCACCTCCTTGGGCGGCATCCAGAACAATTTTGGATTGGGGCTGAAGGCATCGAAGGAGATCAACGAACGTTCGAGCATTGCAGCTGTTGCCTCCGCCCAGTTCATTTCGTCGACCAACAAGAAAGACGGCAGCAGCACCATATCGCGCTATTCATTTGGCCCCACCTATTCCTATCAGTTGACAAGGGACTGGAATATGTCGGCTGGTTACAAATTCACGTTGCGGGACAACAAGCTGGCCAAGGCCAAAGCGCACAGCGCATTTCTGTCATTGGCCTGGAAATTTGGCACGAAGTAGACCGATTCTGACCTCTGCATTGGCCCCGACTGGAAAAACTGACATGACTGATGCCACTGAACGCCGTGCATATAAATACGCAGCTCGGCTGAATTCGTTCAAAAATGCAGGCGGGTCGGATGTTAATACGCCGTCCACTTTGCCCGCTGTGCTGGGGCTGTTGTCGCGCGCCGCCACGGTGCCCGGATTGAACGCCGTGGATCTGAACTACCCTGACCATCTCGAAGGCGTGGATCTGAAACTGATGCGCCGTCACCTCAACGATCTCGGTCTGTCGATAAACGGCTTTGCCATGCGCTATTACAGCGACCCCGGTTTCAGGATCGGCGCCTTCACCAATCCCGACGCCAAGTTGCGCCGACTTGCCATTGACCAAACCAAGCGCGGCATTGACCAGATGCTCGAACTGGGAGGTTCGCTCATGACCCTGTGGATGGGGCAGGACGGTTTTGACTACTCTTTCCAGGCTGACTACGCCCGACTCTGGGACCAGACACTTGAGGCGATGTCAGAGGTTGCTGACCATGTGCCAACATGTGAGGTCAGTATTGAATACAAGCCCAATGAACCGCGCAGCTTCGCGCTGATGCCGGATATTGGCACCACCCTTCTGGCCATCCGTGAAATGGGCCGGAACAATGTGGGCGTCACCATTGATTTCGCACATGTACTCTATGCGGATGAAATGCCGGCCTATGCCGTGGCCCTTGCGGCTCGCAGTTCGAAACTCTTCGGCGTTCACCTGAACGATGGCTATGCCAAGCGCGATGATGGCCTGATGGTGGGAACGGTACACCCGGTCCAGACCATGGAACTCCTCTATGTGCTGGAAGAGATCAACTACGATCGCCCGATTTATTTCGATACATTCCCCGATACGACAGGCCTCGATCCGGTGGCCGAATGCACGGCCAATATCGCGACTGTCGAAGCCATGCGCAACGTCGTCAGAAAACTGCAAGCCGACAACCGCCTGAGGTCAGCCATCGCAGGGCAAGATGCCGTTATGTCAAATACAATCGTGCGGGAGGCACTTTATGGCGGGCTGACAGCAGACCAGGCCAAGTCCTGAGACCACAAAGTCATATAAGATGACACTCTTTCTTCACGCTTTAAGATAGGGGTATCGCATGTGACCACCAAAGGCCCCCATCGCCCTTCGGGCACTTCCCCAATGAATTGGGGAAGGACTTGAAACCAACCATCTTCCCCAACTTGTTGGGGGAGTACCCCGAAGGGGGGAGGGGGGCCTTTCTATCCATATGCGACAGCCCTCCCCACAAGGGAGGATGAGGAAATGTTCAACTCATGCGACGGCTGACATCACTGCGTTTTGGTTTTCAGCTTTTCAAAAATCTTGCCATTCAACAAAAGTGCAACCTCGGAAGCCGGCATTGGTTTTTGGCATTCCGACAGCGGGTTGAACCAAAAATTGGAGTCGGGCAGCATTTCAAATATCTTGCGCGACACCGCCCCCAGACAAACTTCCTGTTCTTTCACATAATCAGAAATGCGTTTTTTTGAGGTGAAAGCCGGGTGCCATTTCAGGCCCTGATATTCAACCGTGGCCACATTGATTTTTTCATCATATTTCATGGAGCGCCGCTTGCCGGGCGTCATGGGCGTTTCAGGTGTAAGAATATAAATCTCGGTTTCCAGCAGTGTTTTATAGAATTCCGTTGCCACCGCAGGATCTTTCACGGCAGCTTGCATGAGAGTTTCAAGATTGTTTTCGGGTTCAAACACAATGGGCTCCTCGGATTGCTGTTATTTTTGCTGATCGCGCAGCGTTCGATAAATCGTATTGCGGGAAACCCCCAATTTGCGTGCGGTTTTGCTGATGTTCCTCCCGGTTTCAGCATAAACTGCCAACACCTGAGCCAATTGCAAATCATGCAGGTTGTCTTTGAGATGTTCCCTGCCTGCAATTTCAAGTGATGTTTTGTTTCGGACCTTGCCGTCGCCATGCATATGACCAAGCATCAGGTTGACAGCATCCCCGTCAACCAGCCCGTTGCTGTCAACCAATGACAGCCGCGATATGACGTTGCGCAATTCACGGATATTGCCAGGCCATTCCAGTTGCGAGAGGCAATCAATGGCGCTGCCTGTCAGGCACAGGCTTGGGTCAATCAGACTGACGAGATGCAGTGCGATTTCTCCAAAATCTTTGCGTTCCCGCAAGCTCGGCAATGTGACTTCAAGAATATTGAGCCTGAAAAGCAGATCGGAGCGAAAGCGGCCCTTGGAAATAGCCACGTCAAGATTTGAATTGGTGGCTGAAACGAGCAGAACATCCACAACACGCGGGCTGCCCCCCACAGGCCGAATGGTCCAATCGTCCAGGAAACGCAGCAGCACCGCTTGCAGGGCCACTGGCATGTCACCGATTTCGTCAAGGAATAACGTACCGCCATCGGCTTCCTTGAACAACCCGGTCGAACCACCCTTGCGGGCCCCCGTGAATGAGCCCTCGGCATAGCCGAACAATTCGGCTTCAACCAGGCTTTCAGGCAGAGCGGCACAGTTGACGGCAACAAATTTGCCCTTGCGGCCGCTTGCAACATGGGCATGTCGCGCCAGTTGTTCTTTGCCGGTTCCGGTTTCACCGCGAATGAGCACCGGCATTTTGCGCAAAGCCGCCATTTGAACCTGTCGCACGATTTTTGCGATTTCAGGATCAGACGACACAAACTGTGTAGCCAAAGCCGGGGGTGGCGCGATCCTGGGTTTGGAAACCGGTTGGACCATCGGAAATTCGCGGGCATTTTCAATCGTGGCCACGAACTGGCTGCCCACGTCATCGTGCAGTTTCTGCCGTTCGTGACGGCGACCCTCATCTACAAAAGTGCTGAACCTGGTCCGGAAAATATCCGAAAACCGGCATCCAGGTGCCGTCGGCAGTCCATGCAGCAACGACCGCGCGGCGCGATTTGCAGCGAGAATGCCGCCATCCTTGTCGACTGCAAGCAGTCCGGCACTGATAGTGTATAAATATTCACCCCGATTATGGAAGGCGATCATCATGTGGCCCCGGTTTTTTTCCCTGAACAAGCCATTTTCAATTTGCGTCGCCGCCATGCCCACAAGCGCTTGGGTGTGGGTTTGACGCGACAGACAATCAGATGACGCATCCAGAATGCCGGCCAGCGACCCGTCTGGCGCGAAAACGGGTGAAGCGGTGCAGGTGAGATTATTATAGCGTGAGAAAAAATGTTCGCCGCCATGAACAACAATTTGGCGCTTCAAATGAGCAGCCGTGCCGAGGCCGTTGGTGCCACAGAACTCTTCCGACCAAACCGATCCCGGTCGGATTGAGGCGGCGCCTGCTGCATCTTCAAAGCTGCGATCAGACACGAAATCGAGTAGAATGCCGTCCGGCGAAGCAAATGCGATCATGAAATTTGATCCCGCAATTTGCTGGTGCAGGGAATGCATCTCCGCCAGCGCCAATCCACGCGTCAGCGAACAGCGCTCCTGCTCTTTTCGCAAGACAGCCAGACTCACCATTTCTGGCGGCGGTGGATGGCGCGTATCCAGACCCAACGAGATACAACGCATCCAGCTGTCATAGATATCAGGCTTCAACACGTCAGCCGCCAGCGCACCTTGCTGCCGCGAAACCATGGACATGCGATCAACACTCTTGTTGGTGGCTAACATCATCTAAATCTAACCTTTGGTACATCAAAACGAACATATGGTTCTCTGACCATTGCGTTTCGTCTTGTCGGCGTTCAGTCCCGTTTCGACCATACACAAAAACATGTCAGATTCAAATCAAGATATGCCGCTATTGCAAACAGTCGAAATGTGTTCAGTGACAGAACAGTTTTGAAATCGTTCTTGTTGTCCAGTGAAGCGAAAAAATAACCATGCCTTGAAAAAACTGAACTTAAACAAGCACCAGATATTGGCACGTTCGTTGCTTGGTCAATCATCAGGTCGGGCAAACAATCGACCGTCTAAGTATGGGTTGGGATCATCAACGATAAACAAGAGGTTCAGTCGGCGAAGGTCGGCGCTCGCGTTGATGGTTGTCCAAGTGGGAACAACAACAGGAGCATAAAATGGATATGATAACATCACTCGCCGTGATCATTGGCATCATGGGCGGTATTGCAACGTGGGCTGCGATTACCATCGGAAGTCCTTATATTCTGATCTGGACAATCTTTGTTGCGTGGGGAAGTTTCTATCATTGCGGTGGCAAGGAAGCCGGTCTTAAAAGTTCTGTCGCCGCAAACGTCTGGGGCGTGATCTGCGCTGTGGGCGCACTTATCGCACTGACATCCATTGGTGTTACAGCCATCGTGGCTGGCATCTGCGTGGCCATCTCGATTGTTGTCTTGATCATGGGTGCAAAAATCCCGGCGATCAGCGCAATCCCATCGGCTGTCTATGGCTACGCATCCACAGCAGCATTGTTCCTGCTCGGCGCAGCAACCTACGGTGAAGGATCCGGCGGCATAATTAAGGTTGGCGCGGCTGTTGCCATTTCGCTAATCATCGGAAATCTCTTGGGCTATGTCTCTGAAAAAATTGTTGGTTCAGTCGTCAAGGCTTAGAAACGTGTGAATAATATTTCTATTTAACCAGGAGCAGACAATGAAAATAGCCTACACCGCTCACGCCACAGCCAATGGAGGCGGACGCGAAGGTCTCAGCAAAACCGATGACGGTCGCGTCACCGTTACACTGGCCACACCAACCGAAATGGGCGGTTCCGGCAAAGGCACTAACCCCGAGCAGCTGTTTGCGACGGGTTATGCCGGATGTTACCTGGGTGCCATGCGTTACGCTGCGGGCCAAGCCAAGATCGACATGCCCGCTGCCGTAACTGTATCGTCTAATGTCAGCATTGGTCCACGTGATGACGGAGCCGGGTTCGGCCTCGAAATCACCTTGGATGTAAATCTGCCGGGCATGACCAAAGCCGCAGCAGATGACTTGGCCAATCGCGGCCATGTCGTATGCCCTTACTCGCATTCGATCATGAAAACAGTGAATGTGAAAACCAACGTTTCGGTTTAAAAACACTGACAATTTTTGAAAATCCCCGCACGTGTTGCGGGGATTTTTTTTGGCGGATGGGGACTGCTTGCTCTATTCTTGCAAGCTGTCCCCGAGCTTGAGATCAGGGACAGTTTGCGATAGAGCAAACGGTCCTTTCCCGCGCCGCGCCAATTATAAATGATCAAGCTCTAGGCTCTGGTTCTGTCGGGTTCGCCTCCGTTTTTCATGTTGCAACACAGCATTTTTTGAATTGTTCCGTTGCGGATCAACACCACGGCGAAAACTGCTCCCCAGCGGAACGCAACTCAACCCCAAGATTCCAATATTAGATTTTTGAATCAACAACTTAATAACTGGCACGAGACTTGCTGTTAAGTATCACAAGGCCAGTGAAAAACTTGGCCAACAAAAATTTAAGTTCTTGGGAGGAACTATGAAAGCTGCGGTACTTCACGCTTATGACGAAAAGCTCACAGCCAAGGAATTTGTGAAGTACGAAGACGTGGCTGATCCGAAGATCACGCGTCCCACGGACGTCATTGTCCGTATTGGCGGTGCTGGCGTGTGCCGCACCGATCTGCATGTCGTGGAAGGCATCTGGCGCAGCAAGGTTGACATCAAGCTGCCCTATATCATGGGTCATGAAAACGCTGGCTGGGTGGAAGCCGTAGGCCCCGGTGTTGAAGGTGTGAAGGTCGGCGATAGCGTCATCTGCCATCCGCTCGTCACCAGTGGTCATTGTCTGGCCTGCCGTCGCGGTGATGACATGCACGCAGCCGACAGTTCATTCCCCGGCATCAACGCCAATGGCGGCTATGCCGAATATCTGCTCACCGGTCAGCGTTCCCTCATCAAGCTGCCAAAAACCCTGTCACCCAAAGACGTCGCCCCCTACACTGATGCTGGCCTCACCGCCTATCGCGCCGCCAAAAAAGCGTCGCGTCATCTACTGCCCGGCGAATATGCCGTTGTCATCGGCGCAGGCGGACTTGGCCATATCGGCATTCAGGTTCTGGCTGCACTTTGCGCTGCCGAAATTATCGTGGTGGACCGTTCCGACAAATCATTGGAACTGGCCAAAACCTGTGGTGCTCATCATCTCGTGAAAGCTGATGGCAATGAGGTTGAAGCGGTGCTGGCTCTCACGGGCGGACGCGGTGCCGAAGCCGTGATTGATTTTGTCGGCGAAGGCGAGGCGATTGCCAAAGGTTTGGCCATGACGGGCAACGGTGGTTATTACTACATCGTCGGCTATGGCGGTAAGATCGAGATCCCCACGCTCGACATGGTCACATCTGAAAAAACCATTGTTGGCAATCTGGTGGGCACCTACGCCGAATTGGTGGAACTCATGGCGCTCGCTGATCGCGGCCTCGTCAACCTCCACACCAAGGAATACAGGCTCGCCCAGGCCAATGATGCCTTGCATGATCTCCACCATGGAAAAATCCATGGTCGCGCGGTGTTAATCCCATGATCGGTTCAATGAGCGAGGTGACGCAAATGAGTGCCAGCAGCCGCGGACCGCAAATGACTGAGGAAGATGCCCTCGAACTTGAGAAGGCCCGGCAACACATGCTGGACCGGCACAAGCTGATCATGGGCATGATACAAAACAACGAACAGCAACTCAAAAATGAAAGTGCAAGGGGTGGTGCTGAAATCGAACGTGAAGTCGCCTTGCGCAATATGAATGCACCGGGTGCCGCTGCTGGCGCACAAGAAGAATTGAACACGGTGACAGCGCGTCTGCAAAAATTGGAAGAAGAGCACCGCCGCCTGGTTACGGAACGTGAGTGGCTCAACACGTCATTGCTGGAATTTGAAACCGGGCCTTCATCAACTGAACATCAACGCGCAGGACATTCATGATGCAAAAATTTGAACTAAAGTCCACAACTTCAAGTGAAGTCAACCGCTTTGGTCCGCCGCCAGCACTTGATACCCCCGCGACAGATACCCCCGCGATGAGCGCCGAAGACAAGTCAAAAGACGTCTACTTTGTACAGCTGGCGCGCATCACCGAGGCCATGGTTGCCGAACACGGCAAGGATTTTGCGATGGGAACCCTTATTCTTTCGGCGCGCTTCATTGCTGAAGGAAAGCCTCTCATCAAACGCAGCGAAGATGCCAAGGCAAGTAAAGCGCCGGGCGTCAAGCCAACCCACATCCACAGTTCCAATTGTGGTTGTTCATAAGCCTGAAAACTTGTGAAACTGAACCGCCGGAAACGGCGGCACTTACTAACATTCCTAACTTGACGAACAGCGCGGATAAAAACGCCTGAATTAATATGATATAACTGAAGAGGAGAAGGAAATGTCAGCCAGTCTAACACTCAATAAAATTACAGCGCAGAAGGGCATTACGATTGCAGAAGCTGCAAGTCGTGTCGCGGATCTGGGCTGGACCCCAAGCTACGTTCAGGAAGCTATGACCTTCCCGACAGACTACAAGATTTCGAAGACACCGCGCGACCCCATGAAACAGGTTTTGCGGTCGTACTTCCCGATGCAAGAAGAAAAAGACAACCGCGTTTACGGCGCATTGGATGCCGCTCTGCGCGGTGACATGTTCCGCAATGTTGAACCCCGCTGGGTTGAATGGATGAAGCTGTTTTTGGCGATCATTCCGTTTCCAGAAATTTCAGCAGCGCGTTCCATGGCCATGGTTGCCCGTCTGGCACCAGGTGAAGAACTCCGTACCGGCATGACCATGCAAATGGTCGATGAATTCCGTCACTCCACCATTCAGATGAACCTGAAGAAGTGGTATATGGAAAACTACATCGATCCAGCTGGTTTTGACATCACGGAAGCTGCCTTCGGTAAATGCTATGCCACCACAATTGGCCGTCAGTTCGCTGAAGGCTTCTTGACTGGCGATGCCATCACCGCTGCAAACATCTACCTCACAGTGGTTGCCGAAACCGCATTCACAAATACCTTGTTTGTGGCCATGCCTTCGGAAGCCGCCCGCAACGGTGACTACGCCCTGCCAACCGTGTTCTTGTCAGTTCAGTCCGACGAGTCACGCCACATCGGCAATGGTCACTCCATGTTGATGGCGATGATCAATGATCCATCGAACCATCAGTTGCTGGAACGTGATTTGAAGTATGCATTCTGGCAAAACCACGCGATTGTTGATGCTGCCATCGGTACATTTATCGAATACGGCACAACCAACCGCGACAAGAACAAGGAGTCCTACGCAGAACTCTGGCATCGCTGGATCTACGAAGATTACTATCGCACCTATATGCTGCCACTTGAAAAGTACGGCATTAAAATCCATCACGATGACGTGTCTGCTGCCTGGGATCGTATCGTCAAGAAAAACTACGTCCACAAGACTGCACAGTTCTTTACAGTCGGCTGGTCGGTGAATTTCTGGCGCATTGAATCACAGAAGGAAAAAGACTTCGAGTGGTTTGAGCACAAATATCCAGGTTGGTACGCTGAATTTGGTGATTTCTGGAAATGGCATGAAAAGCTGAGTGTTCCAGGCGAAACCCAAATCCTGTTCAATGCTGATGTGGGCTATGCCTATCCGCATCGTTGCTGGAGCTGCATGGTGCCTTGCCTGATCCGTGAAGACTTCTGCTATGATGACGTTGACGGCAAGACCTATACCTATTGCTCCGAAGGATGTCGTTGGACGCACAAGGTGGCATTCGCCGCCGAGTACGAAGGACGCGCCACACCAGCAATGGGCCGCTTCAGCGGACGTCGTGAGTGGGAAGATTGCTACCACGGCTGGGATATCGCAGATGCCGTGAAAGACCTGGGCTTTGTCCGTTCCGACGGCAAGACCATGGTGGCACAACCGCATCTTCGCTTTGAAGAAAAAGA
>JAYUVC010000223.1:0-5886 GCA_043754325.1 Hyphomicrobiales bacterium | reverse complement strand
CTTCATTCAAGCCCTCAACGAAGGCGAAAAGGGCGATTTCAAACAATGGGAAAAATCCACACCCTATTTCAACGGCTGTCTGCCCATTGAAGTGATGGCGGAACGCGGCCCCGAAACCCTGCGCCACGGCCCGATGAAACCCATGGGCCTTACCAACGCCCACAATCCCACTGTCAAGGCCTATGCCGTGGTGCAACTCCGCCAGGACAACGCGCTTGCCACACTGTTCAACATGGTGGGCTTTCAGACCAAGCTGAAATATGCCGACCAGATCCGTGTCTTCCGCACCATACCCGGATTGGAGAATGCAGAGTTCGCAAGACTGGGCGGCCTGCACCGCAACACATATTTAAACTCACCGAAAGTGCTGGACGCGCAATTGCGCCTGAAAGCCATGCCCCGCCTGCGCTTTGCCGGACAGATCACCGGCGTTGAAGGCTATGTCGAAAGTGCGGCCATGGGCATCATGACGGGCCGCATGGCTGCCGCCCAACGACTGGGGCACAGCTTCACAACACCCCCCGCCACCACAGCCCACGGCGCCTTGATCAACCACATCACCGGCGGCCACATCACCACAACCGACAACGCCACACTCTCATTCCAACCCATGAACATAAACTTCGGCCTGATGCCCCCACCGACGGAACTCCCCGTCAAGGGCATGAAGCACGCCGACAAAGCAATCTCGCGGAAGAAGGCCTACACCTCGCGGGCGCTTGCAGATTTCAAGGGATGGTTGGGAGTGGGTTGAAACACCCGTCCCTCATCCGTCTCGCTACGCTCTTCACCTCTCCCGCTTGCGGGAGAGGACGATTTGCGCATTGCGCAAATCAGGTGAGGGCCGTCAAATCACTTGTCGTCTCGCCGCCCGCCACATCGTCCACTGACTGCGCAAAGCCGAAGGTGACCCACGCAAGTAAACCTCCGTCAAAGCAGCAGGCAAGACTGCCGGCATCAAAACCGCGGGTATCGCCGCCTTTCGCGCCTCGCCCAAGCGATTGCGCACCAGGCTCTTCACACTCTCAACCGTCTCCCCCGGCGGAATGAATTTTGTATCCCCTCGCGCCAATAATCGCGCCAGTCCAAACGCCGTGCCTGCTGGCCCCACCAACGCACTGGCACTTGCCGCCGCCGACCGGTCCAGAATGATGGCCGCAAACTGCATCAGCGCCGCTTCTGTTTCAGCCACAAAACCTTCCAGCGCGAACAGCGATGGAAATTGATCAGCATACAGATCATTTCGCCACGCCTCAATGAAGTTTTCGAGATGTTCAATCGGCAATCCAAATTGCTGCACCACACCTGCAAAAGCCTGCGCCACCGGATGATCAACCGGCTGCCCTGTCCCAATCGCAGTCAGGCTATCCAGCCACCACTGCATCCGTATTTCGCCGATCTGCGGCTCACTGACCAATAGTGGAATGCGGGCGATTTCGATTGCAAATGCATAAAGCGCAAACAGCTGCGGGCGTTTTTCATCAGGTGCAAACAGGGTCGCGATATAGCGATCCCGGTCATGCAACCGCACCAATTCCATACACTCGTCAGCCATGCGCCTTGTCCACGGCAATCAGGATCGCAGCCACGCGGCGGTCTTCGGCCAACACAACATTATAGGTGCGGACAGCGGCATTGGTGCTCATCGTTTCAGCGCCCAAGCCTGCATTCCGAAAGTGCTGCAAAAGCAGCTTTGGCAAAGGCAACATGTTGCGCCCCGTGCCAATCAACAGCATGTCAATCTGGTCTTTTTCTGCGATCAAAACGTCACATCGCTCTGATGTCAAAGCCGAAACATCTGCGGCATCGAAAGCCCTCACGCCGCTGGGTGCAATCAAGATCGAGCCCACATGCGAAACGCCACCCAACCGGAACCCGCCATTGCCAAAACTGTCAATCAGGTGGCGTCCGGGCAGAAACCGTTCCATTACGGTCTTGCGGCTTCAAGTTCCATTTTGGCGCGGGTCTTTGACTCGCGCGGCAGGCCCAACAACATCAATACAGGCACCGCCACGAAGATGGATGAGTAGGTTCCCACAAACACACCCCAAATCATGGCGAAAGCAAAGCCGCGGATCACTTCACCACCAAAGATGTAAAGCGACGACAAGGCAATCAGTGTACAGATCGATGTGAGCAAGGTGCGCGGCAACACCGAATTGATCGAGTAATCCAACAAGTCTGCAAAGTTCATGGATTTGTATTTGCGCATGAATTCCCGCACCCGGTCAAAGTTCACCACGGTGTCGTTCAACGAATAACCAATGATGGTCAAAATGGCAGCGATGATGTTGAGATTGAATTCAAGCCCGATCAAACTGAACAAACCGATTGACAATAACACGTCGTGCAACAGCGAAATCACGGCACCGGCGGCATATTGCCATTCAAAGCGCGCCCACAAATAGATCAACACACCGACTATCGCAATCAACACGGCAAGAATGGCCTGCTCCGTGAGTTCGCCGGACACTTTTGCTCCCACGGTTTCAGCGCTGCGCACTTCAACAGTGCTGCCAAGACTTTCTTTCACCTTGGCCTGGGCCAGCTGTTCAGCGTCAGCACCACCTGCCTGCGCTTCAAGCCTGATCATCACATCAGACGGACCACCAAATTCCTGAACTTCAACATCGCCCAAGTCGAGGCCACCCAGCTGTTTCCGCATTTCATCAATCTTGGCTGGCCCTTGCGTGCGAACGGTAATCACCGATCCACCCTTGAAGTCGATGCCGTAATTCAGGCCTTGATAGGCAAACAGCCAGATCGACAAAATGCACAGGATGCCAGACAAAATGTAGCCATAACGGCTCCACTGCACGAATGGCAGGTTGGTGTCATCGGGGACCGGGCGAAAAGGTTTCCAGCGCATCAGAGATTGATTTCCTTCGGACGGCGGTGCTGTACCCAGACGGAAACAAGCATGCGTGTCACAGTAAAAGCGGTAAACATGGTGGTGAAAATGCCAATGGCCAGTGTGACAGCAAAACCGCGCACAGGGCCAGAGCCAACACCGAACAATACAACGGCCGCAATCAGCGTGGTGATATTAGCATCAAGCACAGTGCCCAGTGCCGACTTGAACCCCACCTCCAGCGACGACAAGGCCGTGCGGCCGTTGCGCCACTCCTCGCGGATGCGTTCATAGATCAATACATTGGAATCAACTGCCATGCCGAGTGTCAAGAGAATGCCTGCAATGCCCGGCAGCGTCAGCGTGAAGCCGAAGAAACTCATGGCCGCCAAGAGCATCAGCAAGTTCGCAAGCAGAGCACCATTTGCCACCCAACCGAAAAAGCCATAGGGCAAAATCATGAAAGCCATAACTGCGACAAGGCCAATTGCGCAGGCAAGGAACCCTGCATAGACCGAGTCAGCGCCAAGGCTTGGGCCGACTGTTTGTTCCTGCACAACGTTGATTTTGGCAGGCAGTGCGCCAGACTTGAGGACGATGGAAAGATTGCCCGCCTCTTCGGTCGTGTAGCTGCCCGAAATTTGCCCGGAACCACCGAGGATTGGTTCATTGATGACGGGTGCGGTTTGCACCACCTTGTCGAGAATGATTGCAAACGGTTTGCCGACATTGTCCTTGGTCAGGTTGCCAAACCGAAACGCGCCCTTTTGATTGAACTTGAATGTCACAACTGTCCGGTTGTCCTGGTCGAAGCCGGGTTGGGCATCAGTCAAATCCGCACCATCCACAATCGACCGGCTTGACGTTTGCACCCACAGTTTTTCCAGCGGCTTGATCTCTGCATCTGTCAACAACACAGTCTTGCCGCTTGGGTCTTTTTTCTTCAATCCCGCATCATAAGCTTCCTTGTAGGGAAATGCGGCACAATCCGGCGGTGGCACCTGCCCCACGGCGTCAGGTTGCTGTTCACAAACCAAATTGAACGTCAGCTTGCCTGCTTTGACAAAACGTTTTTTCAATTCCTCGATGTTGTCGACGCCCGGCAACTGGATGTTGATGCGATCCGTGCCTTGTTGCTGAACACTGATTTCCTTGGTGCCCGATGGGTCGATGCGATAGGCCAGGATTTTGAGGGACTGATTGATTGCCGCCGTTGTTTTTGCCTGCAATCCGGGTTCCGTCACCTTCAAGCTGTAACCGTCCGCAGTCGCCTCAACCGCATAGAGATTGACTTGCGCCACGCCTGAAAGAATGCCGCCTTGCTGCGGCTGCAACAGCGTATTCAACCGTTCCCTGGCTTTTTCCATATCTTCGGCTTTGGAAATTTTGACATTCACGCCGCCGGGAACTTTGACGATGTTGCTGTAGCCAATTTTGGCCTCGCGCAAAACCGCACGAATGTCGCCCGCTGCCAATGTCTGCAATTGCTCGGACATGTCGGCCTTGTCGATTTCCAACAGCAGGTTGGAGCCGCCTTGCAAATCCAGCCCCAAAGTCATAGGCCGAATGCCAAACTTCGCCATCGCCTCCTGTTGCGGTTTTGACAAGATATTGGGAAGCGCCAATAGCGCCGACAATATAATAGAGGCCGTGATAGTGATAATTTTCCAGCGGGCGAAATGCAGCACGGATGTGGTCCTTCAGAATTACTTTGCAGGTTCGCCCTTGGCGCGCACTTCATAAATGCCGCCACGCAACACACGCACCTTCACATTGTCGCCAACTTCGACCTGAACCTCATGGTCATCGATAATCTTGGTCACCTTGCCGATGAGGCCGCCATGCGTCACAACCGTATCGCCCTTCGAAATTTTCGACAGTGTTTCCTGCTGTTCCTTGGCCTTCTTCTGTTGTGGACGGATGAGCAGGAAGTAAAAAACCCCCATGATCAACACCAGCGGCAAGACCATGCCAAAAAGATCGCCGGCACCGGGTGCAGCAGCTTGAGCAATAAACATGAGTGGCGTCTCCAAGCCGGATCACGCCGGCGAACAGGTTAAAAACTTGCGCTAGATATAACGATGCAATAGGTCATTGCAAGGCACGAAAAATCCAACCGTTGGAACGCGTTATGACAAACACTGTGGACAACTCCCTGTTATTGCGCATTGCTGAAGCCCTGGAGCGCTTGGCCCCGCCACATCCAGAGTCGGCTGATGTGCAAAAACATGAAGCCTTCGTCTGGCGCTCAACGCCTCCGGGATTGGACGCTGTGGCCCGTGTCAACCGCATTGACATGGCTCTGCTCAAGGGTATCAACCTCACCCGCGATGAACTGCTGGCCAACACCCGCCGCTTCGCAAAAGGCCTGTCTGCCAACAATGCCCTGCTTTGGGGCGCACGCGGCATGGGCAAGTCCTCGCTGGTGAAAGCTGCACAGGCCGCCGTGAACATCGAAGTTGGCGGCACCCTGAAGATCGTTGAAATCCACCGCGAAGATATCAACAGCCTGCCGCAACTGACAGCCCTGTTGCGCGGCCATTCGGAATATCGCTTCATCATTTTCTGCGATGATCTTTCCTTCGACAACCAGGACACCTCTTACAAATCCCTGAAAGCCGCACTGGACGGAGGCCTCGAAGGCCGCCCCCCCAATGTCATCTTCTACGCCACCTCAAACCGCCGCCATTTGTTGCCAAGGGACATGATCGAGAATGAGCGTTCCACAGCAATCAATCCGTCGGAAGCGGTGCAGGAAAAGGTATCGCTGTCTGATCGATTCGGATTGTGGCTGGGCTTCCACAACTGTTCACAGGATGAGTTCTTTGACATGGTAGATGGCTATGCAGAATTTTACGGCCTTGAAATTTCAAAAGAAAAACTCCACGCCGCCGCCATTGAATGGAGTGTAACCCGAGGTGCCAGATCAGGCCGCGTGGCGTGGCAATTGACCCAGGATTTGGCGGGAAAGTTGGGGCAGAGGATTCAGTGAAGGGACCTCATCAGCCCTTCGGGCAGCTTCTCCAAAGGAGAAG
>JAYUVC010000222.1:0-3600 GCA_043754325.1 Hyphomicrobiales bacterium | reverse complement strand
GATGACGATGTCGCCAGGCTTCAAGGTGGGAACGAGGATTTGCTCAACCCATGCCCGGAACAGTTCGCCGTTCATGGCACCTGCGAAAGTGCCGAGCGCATCGACCACAACATGGATCTTGGTTGTAAGGCCTCCCCGGGAGCGGCCTATGGCTTGGTCGAGGCCCCCTTTTTTAGAGCCCCGGCGCTATGCTGGTGGGCCCGGACAATGGATGCATCAATCATCGCGTATTCATTGTCGGGATCATCGGTCAAGGCTTTGAAAAGACTCTCCCAAACACCGCTTTTCACCCATCGTGAAAAGCGTTTGTGGATGTTCTTCCGGCCCCCGAAACGCGTCGGCAAATCACGCCACGGAGACCCGGCCCGGAATTTGTAGATCACCGCCTCGACAAAGAGCTGGTTGCCAAGAACGCTGTTGCGACCGACATGGCCCGGACGGCCCGGAAGAAGGTGCTCCATCCGGGCAAACTGATCATCGCGCAAACCATATCGTTCCATCTGAATGCCTTCCTCGTGAAGGCTCATCATGAATCACGTTTTTACTGATTTGCGAATCCCTAAATGACGACACGCCCTAGTAAAAATAGTTAAACTTAAACTCTACAACACGGAACATTACCCGCTTTTACCAATGGTCGAAAAAAGGGCTTCTGGTACAATCCACTGATCCAAGTCAGCAACAGCACTTGACCAAATAGAATTAGTTTCAACTGTGAATGGAATGCAAAATGAAATTCTTCGCCCACTCTGGAAAAGAAAGCAACAAATCAGACTGGCAGACGCTTGCTGAACATTCAGAAAACGTGGCACGACGGGCAGCTCAAATGGCTTCGGCTTTTGGCTGTGAGCACGCCGCCTATGCTGCGGGGCTTTTCCATGACTTGGGAAAATATAATCCGGCGTTTCAACGCAGGTTGGAAGGTGCCAAATCACCCGTTGATCATTCGACAGCGGGGGCAGTAATATTGCCGTTGCTCACCAAGGGTATGAACCGTGGCATTGCTGAATTGATTGCGTATGTTATCGCAGGTCATCACGCAGGTTTGCCAGACATGATAAATGAAAGCGGTTCGCTCTCGGAGCGAGTGGGTAAATTCAACAACGAATTGGATTTGGCTTGGAAAAACGAATTGGTATTCGATCTGGAAGCACTCGTGCCTTCATCATTTTCTTTTTCCAAGGATAACAAGAAGCAGGCAGCGTTTCAATTTGCATTTCTGGGTCGCATGATTTTTTCGTGTTTAGTTGATGCTGACTACAAAGACACCGAAGCTTTTTACGACAAACTCGAAAGCCGAAAACGCGATCGGGAATGGAAGCCGCTACAAAAACTATTGTCGCAGTTCCAAAACGCATTTGATGTGAAAATGCGTGAAATGACGAAAACTGATACGAACGTAAATCTGTTACGCGCCGACATTCTCAATCATGTACGGGCGCAAGCCTCTCAGAAGCCGGGACTGTTTACACTCACTGTGCCAACGGGCGGCGGCAAGACTTTGGCCTCGCTTGGTTTTGCTTTGGACCATGCAACGCTGCACGGGCAAGATCGGATCATTTACGCCATCCCCTTCACCTCAATCATTGATCAGACGGCAGCGATTTTTAGTGATCTGCTTGGTGCCGAACATATTCTGGAACATCACTCCGCTATCGACAACGAAGCAAGCGAAAAGATCCAGCACCGCGATTGGCGCGATAAATTGAAATTGGCCATGGAGGATTGGGCAGCACCCGTCGTGGTCACAACCAACGTGCAGTTTTTTGAAAGCCTGTTTGCATCACGCACCTCGGCAGCACGCAAACTCCATAACATCGCCAACAGTGTGATCATTCTGGACGAAGCACAAACCATCCCACGCCATTTGCTGTCACCATGTATGCGCGTGCTGGATGAACTGGCTAAAAACTATAAGTGCAGCATCGTGCTATGCACGGCCACCCAACCCGCAACCGATGCTCGAAATTTTGCCGAACATCATCCCGCAGGCCTGCCTTTGGAAGGCCGCGAGTTGGCGCCTAATCCACAACATCTCGCCAATTCATTGCGCCGCGTCACCATTCAAAAACCGCGCGAGATGAGCAATGATGAGTTGGTTTCTGAACTTCAAGAAACAACCCAGGGCCTTGTGATCGTCAATAGCCGCAAACATGCTTTGGCGCTTTATAAACTGGCGCAAAAATCTGGCATGGATGGTCTTATGCATCTCACCACGCGGCAATGCGCTGTGGATCGCCGCAAGATTTTGGCGCAGGTGCGGGTGCGACTCGCCGACAATGAATTCTGCCGCGTCATTGCCACGAGTTTGGTTGAAGCTGGGGTTGATGTGGATTTTCCGCGCGTGTGGCGGGCCGAGGCCGGGTTGGAGCAAATTGCCCAAGCCGCCGGGCGGTGCAATCGTGAGGGCAAGCGGCCTGTTGCGGAAAGCATTGTTTCAGTTTTTACAGCCTCTGATTATCCGCCTCCCGCCGAGATCAAAGCATTGACAGGTGACATGTCGCGGATGCTGCACAAGCACGAAGCGGACCTGCTTTCGCCAGCCGCCATCGCCGATTACTTTGGCGAGGTTTATTGGCGCATGGGTGAAAAAGGTTTGGATGCCAAAGAAATTCTAGGGCGTTTCAGGATGGATCGCACCGGCACTGATTTTTCATATCGCAGCGTGGCTCAGGATTTCCGCATGATCGAAAGCGGCATGGTTCCGGTCATCATTCCAATTGATGAAAAATCCAGAGCGTGGGTTGACAAACTTGGCGTACCTGAAATTGGCTCAGGCAAACTGGCGCGGGAACTACAAACCTACATCGTGCAAGTGCCACTCAAGGCGCGGCAGCTTTTGTTGGCCAATGGTCGGGTGAAATTCATCGCACCTGAATTGCGAGAAGATCAATTTGCAGTGTTACAGGACGAAACGCTCTACACTCCAGAACTGGGCCTGCTATGGGAAGATGCGGACTATTTGTCCACCGAGGCTCTTGTCAACTAGTTCCAGTTATGTTCTGGTGTCTTCTTGTTATAAAACGGGGGTGGCATGGCTTACGGCATTCGATTGAAAGTTTGGGGCAATAATGCCTGTTTCACGCGGCCCGAGATGAAAGTGGAGCGTGTGTCCTATGACGTGATGACGCCCTCTGCGGCGCGGGGCATTTTGGAAGCGATCCACTGGAAGCCCGCCATCCGCTGGGTGATTGATGCCATTCACGTGTTGGAGCCTATTCGTTTCCAGTCCATCCGCCGCAATGAAGTGGGGCACAAAGCGCCTGCCGGAAAAATCAAGACGGCGATGAACCGCGAAAGTCTTGAAGGTTTGCATGTGTTGGTGGATGAGGATCGCCAGCAACGCGCCTCGACGGTTCTGGCCAAAGTTGCCTATGTCATTGAAGCGCATTTTGAGATGACGGAGAAGGCTGGCGACGGCGACAATGAAGGTAAGCACCTCGATTGTTTCAACCGCCGCGCCGCCAAGGGCCAGTGCTTCCATCAGCCGTGCCTTGGCACTAGAGAGTTTGCCGCCAGCTTTGAGCTACTGCCTGCTGATACACCCTCGCCAAAGGCGATTAATGAAACCCGCGATCTCGGCTTCATGCTTTGGGACAT
>JAYUVC010000221.1:0-10600 GCA_043754325.1 Hyphomicrobiales bacterium | reverse complement strand
ATCCACTCATCACCTCCCTCTCATTAGGGAAGAACCCCAAAGACTTTCTGCTTGCCAGCGCAAAGCCAAGCGGCTGGGGCAGCAACAGGTCTATGGCCGCAAGCAAGCGTTTCGGATACTACAGGCGGCGGCTGGGCATTCATGAAGTGCTCGCTAGCAACAGGCAATCGCGTGTGGACTTCCACTCGTTGCGGCGCTGGTTCATCACCAAGGCGGATGAGGCGGGGTGCCGGAATGAAGACGTGCAACGGGTGGTAGGGCACAAGGCGCAAGGCGAGAGCTTCGGGCGCTATTCAGGTGGCAGCACAAAGGAGCAATTAAGGACCGTGGTGGAAAGCGTGCGGTTGCCTGACGGTTGCAGTATTCTGGTTGCGGGAGGTAGTCCGGCTGAGTGACCTTGGGCGTTTCAAGTTTCGATGCAACGTCAGTACGCTGCTTGCTTTACGGGTCCCATCTGGGCAGGCAAGGGGGAAAGCCGACTGGCCGCTGCCGCGTGTAGGTAACCCCTTGAATAATTGACCCAATTCGGCACTTGCAGGTTAATAGTCTCATAGTGGGCGTTGGTGGCCAACATATGATGATACTCCTAGCTCAATTGATGCACAATAGGCCTCGCCATTTCGCTAAAAGCCCAGCCATTTCGGTGACTTAAAACTGGCATGAAAGAAGTTACAGTATTACCCCGGCAATATCATTAAGCTGGCACTCTGGTCTTATCCTCGAAGTGTCCCTCTTGTGAGCCTTTAGGCCACATCTCTCAGTGATGGAGATGGTGAGATGAAGAACCACAACCTAGCCTTATGGTCCCCACGGCCCTGCCATTAAGCCAAACACGCAGACCTACCAGCAACGCGCATTCCCACCTGGCCTCTCGCCAAAGTATACGCTGCCAGATTTATGCTCAAGCCCGTCCACGTGGCAGCTTGGCGAGAGCTTTCTGCCAATACTCAAAGCCCTCTTGGCTTTCGCGCTTCACCTTTTCGGCACGTGAAGGCCTGCCCCGGCGCTTCCCCGGCGCTGCAACCCCAATTCCCCCCGCGCTGGCACCCTCAAGCGGCTTGCGGCCAAGGCTCTCCCAGACAGGCTCCAGTATCATCGCCCCCTGATGCACAAGGCTTCTACCCCGGCTTGGCGTCCAGACCGTGACGTGTTGCGCTGGCTTGCCGTCCCTGAACCTCAAAGCCTTTCCCGCTGGCACCACGCGGTTAACGGCCTTGGCAACCTGCACCGCCAAGTAGTCCGGATGGATATCCACTTTGCTGCCCCGAGGATCATCCACCACGGCCATGATGGCAAGGCAACGCACCAGCAGCACGTCCACCCCAAGCCCCGCCTCACGGTACCTCGCAAGGGCAGCAAGCGCCTTCTCGGCTGGCTTCCGGTGATGCATCGCCATGACCCCCTCGGCCATCCCAGCGCCTTCGAGCAGCCCGGTAAGCCCCGCCCGTGCACGTTCAACAAAGGGGTCATGGCGCTTCGCCGCAAGCCACTTGGTGACAGCCACAACGCGCGGCTCTAGGTCTGCCCCGGCGATGGTCTTAGCCCAAGTTGATCCATGGCGGGAGCGGTGATTGAGGTGATATCGGCACCACGTCTGACTGACCCCAGTGCCTTCCCCACGTGAGACTGGCCTCTTGCAACCAAACACCACGCAAGACTGCCCGGCGAGTGCATCACCCGGTGCTGCCTTGGCGCGGCGCTTGATGTGATCCGCCTTACGCTGGCGTCTGGGATCAGTGAAGTTCAAGGCGTCTCCCCTCAGCATCGTAAAGCTTATCGAAGCCTTTCCGCAACGTGACGGGAGAGGAGAGGATATGCAGCCTGCCTAGCCACACATCAACGTTCCCAGCGCCATCACGCTCAATCCCCCAAAAGCCACGCGGCTCAAGTTCCCCAAAGTATTCCCGTCCAAACACCGTAAAGCAAAACAGCATAGCTAACTCCTTATTGGTTACGCGGTGAATGGTGGCGATGGTGACAGTGTAAGGTCAAGTCTTGATCTTTGAAGGCGCTTCCTCTATCTTCCGTACACTGACAATCCTGCCACATTCCACACTATTGCTGTGGCGTGTTGATCACATAGCTTGTAGCCTTAACCTTCCCCTGCCATGCGCTGATTTATTGTGAACGCTTGGAGTTCCGCGCTTTCGGGTTCCCATTGCTTAATACCAATGGCCGCTCTAGCTGCACCAGCGGCGTCCTGCTTCAATCCTTCTAGTACGGAAGCGATTGGCCCGTCTGCCCATGCAGCAATTCTAAGACGGCTCTGCGAATTCACCTGAGTTAGGCGGACCCACATGGCTTTCCAAGCATCAATCTTATTAGAAGGCAGAGTTGCCCACTTGATAGCGTGACTTTCAAGGTACTCGATAGCAGCCTTCTCAGTTGTGCAAACAGTGACACTTCCACTCGCCTTGATGTGTTTCAAGAGCTCGATCAAAGTGGCAGGAACAACATCAAGGGCTTGGCGTCCGGAGGAAGCTGCAACTACGTCGGTGATTGTACCTGATGCAACTTCGACCATACGGATTGCACAACCAACTCGATTGAGACTTTCTATCTTGGAGAAGCCGCGAGTATTCTGTGGCTGTTCGGCAGCTCTGCGATCTTGCTCTAATCTCTCTGGCAGTGCGGAACACACCATTGCCGCGATGAATTGGCTTCCACCCCAACGCGGGTCTTTCAAATTCAAATAGTCTCTAGTCGTATCCAATTTATGTTATTTCCATTCTGTTCGTTAAATTAGGTATCGGCGATGATTCAAAGCACATCAAATGCAGGTGCCGTTCATCACGCTTCCCCCCTTATCTGAAGTGGTGGCGCTGCTGTTTTGCTTCAAGGTGGACGGTGCTCACAGTTGCTATCCGGTAACACTTTCGAGAATTGTTGTTGTCTTTGCAGGGACTAGATTGCTTGAAGTCTTGCCTGCAAACGTGTCACCGCTTTGGCATCCCATTGCTTGCCGCGAGGCGTCGGAATGCCCCTTTCATTGAGTGCGGCAGCAATTCCTCTGGCAGAAGTAGTGCCTTTTGCAGCCAAGTGACTCAAGGTTGACGCGAAGCGCTGGGCTTTCAGATTGGCTTTAAGTTTGAGGGCTGCGATTGCATCATCATTCCCCCGTCCTGCTAGATGCGCAGCGCCATTGGGGTTGCCCAAGCGTGTTCCGCGAGCCCTTGCAGCCGCGAGTGCATCCTTTGTGCGTTTCGAAGTTACTTCCCGCTCGTGCTCTGCCACGGCTGCCATGATGGTTACTGTGAGCTTGTTGGCCTCAGGAAGATCACATGCAATGAAGTCCACCCCTGCCTCTGCAAGTCCCGTCAGGAAGTGGGCATTGCGTGAGAGGCGGTCTAGCTTGGCGATGATGAGGGTGGCACCTGTGAGGTCTGCCAGTTCAAGGGCCTTGGTGAGTTGCGGCCTTGAGTTACGCTTGCCGCTTTCAACTTCCACAAACTCTTGCAGCAACTCGCGGCGCTTGTCTGAGTGAAGGTACGCCTGCACGGTCTCACGCTGGGCCTCTATGCCAAGGCCAGTTGCACCTTGCTTCAAGGTTGACACGCGAAGGTATGAGACAAAGCGGGGTGCTAAATGCTTGGGCGTCATGTGAATTGCTCCTCTGTGGCAAACAGCCTAACGACCGTTTGGGGAAATGCCAATAGCTGGGCAGTGAGTCAATTCGACTCAGGGCTTTGGGCTTATGGCGCAACAGAGTGAGAGAAGGCGGCGGCGATTGAGTCCGGTGAAGTGGGCCAAGGCTCCCCACTCAGAAACAATGCCCGAGGGGCAGGGCCGCAAGGGCAAGGGGGGAAGTATCGCGACCACTCCCACGTAGAGTGCACCTCTCGAATAATTGACCCCCAAATCAAACATCGGGAGCAAATCCACCTCATTGATCTCTCAATTACGAACGGCTTGGGGTGGCTGTGGTATACTTTCTGTAGTATACTCTGTAGTATATCGGAGGCTTGTCAGTCCACTAAGTGATTGAATGTTATGTACTATTTGCCATGATAAAAGATTGGCTGGGGGACTAGGATTCGAACCTAGACTAGCGGAGTCAGAGTCCGCGGTCCTACCGTTAGACGATCCCCCAAGCAGGGTGGTGGACACCCGTTGGATGTGCGGTCATTAGCGGGGCAGGGCCCTATAGGCAAGGCTGAATCATCGAACGCTCAGTTCAATTCTTACCTTCGCCCCCCTTGCGGCAGGGGTTATTGCAGATGACCACCATAGGCCCCCATCGCCCTTTGGGCACTTCCCCAACAAGTTGGGGAAGACTTGGTTCTGCGATCTCCCTCGACGTCAAGCAGGGAGGACTTTCAACGAGTTCTTCCCCAATTATTGGGGAAGTGCCCGAAGGGCGATGGGGGCCTTTTGTGTCGTCTGCGATAGCGGAGAACGCGTGCCTGGTCCGACACTCTACGTCCGGAACTGTTTCAGCAAATTCGCAAGACTTTCCTGCTTGTTGTTGATTTGTGCGGCAATAGTCGATTCGGGCGCTGGCGGCATTGTCCCGCCCAATACCGGGTTTCGGCGCAGGCCGGGTTGCTCGGTGCGCGGGGCTTGGCCAAAGCCGCCGGGGTGGGGGACAGGCGGAGCTGCAACTTGAACAGCTGGCGCAATTGGCATGTTTTCAACAGAGTAACTCGACGAGTCCGGATTATAGGTTTGTGCGCGCCAGCGGTTGACGATTTCATGCAGGAATGTGTCGTCCGGCAGGTCCTTTGCCCAATTCTTGGTGAAGCTCGCGGTGTTGGAACGTGGCAATTCATTTTCAGGCAGCATGTCAAATTTGATGCGTGTGGGAAGTGCCACACCTTCACCAAAAGTAATGGCTTCACCGGTACCCATGGTGGGCATGAATTCAAGCAGCGACGCGGCGGCATCCGAAATACCGGCTTTCAGAATTTCCTGGTCGCGCTCATTGGTAAGGCGAAGCGCGAAGATGGTGTTGCACTGCGACAGGATGGTGGGGTCCAACTCAGCCGGGCGTTGCGACACAATGGCCAGCGACACACCATATTTTCGGCCTTCCTTGGCGATCTTTGAAATGGCGCGCTTGGTTGGCTCGAAGCCCAGGGTCTTGTCGTTTGGCACGTAACGATGCGCTTCTTCGCAGACAAAGGTGATCGGAATCTTGCCCGCACTCCACACGCCGAAGTCAAATGCCAGACGTGCCAACACCGATACGACAACGTTGATGATTTCGGAGGGCAAGCCACCAAGTTCGAGTATCGCTATGGGTTTGCCGTTCACCGGGATACGGAAAATGCGTGCAAGTATCGCTGCCATATTGTCTTGCACAGTCAGCGAACCGAACATGAAGCTGTAACGCGGATCGCGCGAAATCGATTCAATCTTCGCCTTCAACCGCTTGTAGGGCGAGAGATCATTGCGCAGTTCAAGCTTGCCCATGTGTTCGTCAATAACGCTCAACAGGTCAGACGTGCGGTAGGGAATGGGCGTATCAACACCTACGTTCTGCGTGTCAATTGTCGCAGCCGTGTTGCGCGCAATACCAGCCTTGTCGCGGCGCTGGTTGGCCAGATAGCGCTGTTTGGCCATGGGGATGATGTCGCGCAGAATTTCAACGTCGGCATCGCGGTTGCCCTGGTTTCCGACGAGAATTTCCACGGCTTCATCAAAATTCAAAAGCCAGAACGGCAGTGACATGTTATCGGGCGTAATGATTTCGGCCATGCCCTGGAAACTCGTGGCATATTCACGGTGCACGTCCAAAAGCAGGACATGGGCTTGCGGGTTCTTTTCGAGAATACGGCGCAGGATCAAGGCCACGGTGCAGGACTTGCCCGTGCCCGTGGTGCCAAGGATTGCAAAATGCTTGCTCAGCATTTCATCGATCTTGATCATGGCGGGAATGCTGGGGTCCTGCTGGATATGCCCGACGCGCACTGAACTTGCATTGTCGCAAGCATAGGCCAAAGCCAGCTCAGCCCGGTTGGCGCGGTAGACGGCATCGCCTAAAGACGGGTAACCTGAAATACCACGGCGGAAGGAACGCGGAACACCATCGTCACCCTTTGGAAGCTCACCGATGAATTCGACCTCAACAATGCGCAACTCCTTGTCGCCGGGATTGTTGGTGGGGGAAGGTGCACTGAGGGCCGAAACCAGGGCAAGCGTGATGGAATGGGCGGTTTCAGCTTTTAAAAGCGTGCCAATATCCGGTCCGCGATGGCTTTCCGTGAAAATGGCATCCTGTGCGTCAAGCATGATGACCGCATGGGCACCGGTGACGGCGACAATCCGGCCCATGCGTTCGGCTTCATGGGCAACGGTTTTAGGATTTGGCTGCTGCGCTGGAAACGGGTGTGGCGGGGCGGCTTGCATGGAAGCTTGTGCGGACATGAGAACTCACTGAACTCCCGGAAGGGCAGGCACTTCGGCCAGCGATTTGCTGCCCTTGATGTTTGTTGCCAATGGAATGAAAATCGTAACCCGTGTACCGGCACCCTTGGCTGACTGGATGCGCAGATCGCCGCCATGCAGGCGGGCCAAGGCATGGGCAATGGGCAATCCAAGCCCCGTGCCTTCGTGACGCTTGTTGAAACCGGCATCGACCTGGCCGAACGGACTCATGGCAGTTTCGATTTCGGAACTGTCCATTCCGGGGCCAGTATCGCTCACAGATATGGTGGCAAAGCCTTCGGTTTCCACTGATGCATCGAGCCGTACACGGCCCCACTCCGGCGTGAATTTCACGGCATTCGACAAAAGGTTGATGATGATTTGTTTGAGCCGCAGCGGATCAGCGAGCAGCAGGGGCAGCTTGTCCGGCACATGGCTCTCAACTGCAATATTTTTTTCCTTGGCTTTGGCACCCGTGATCAGCAGGGTTGAATCCAGAATTGAGAGCAGGCTCACAGGCTCCGGATCAACTGACAGTTTTCCGGCTTGAATCTTCGACACGTCGAGAATACCGTTGATCAGGGCCAGCAAATGTTCTGCGGCCTGTTTGATATAACAGGAATATTGTTGGACTTTTTCAGGTCCGGTTACGGTTTTGGTGGCCAGCATGTCGGAAAACCCGATGATGGCGTTCAATGGCGTGCGCAATTCATGGCTCATGTTGGCAATGAATTCGGACTTGGCCTTGGAGGCCAATTCGGCGTCAACCTTGGCGGCGTTCAGGGCCACGGCATTTTTATGCTGGCGCGAAGCCTGACCGAACGTGTCGCCAAATTCAGCGATCAACGAGCCATCCTTGAACCAACTTCTTCCGTAACTGCGCATTGCCCCACATCCTGAAGCACGGAAACTAGGCCGACGGTCCTCAATTTGAAGTTAATGTTCAAGGCGAATTTGAGGCAGAAATTCGGTATTCCTTTACGACTGCCGCGAAGCTGCTAAGGTGAAGCCAACGAAATGTTTGTGGTGGCTCTGCTGTTCCGGGTTTTTTGAACCCTTGTGAACGCATTCTGCCTGAGAGGGTTACAGTGAACGCGAGCAGCAACGGGGCGAAAAGCCCCGCAGGCCGCGGCGGGAAATATGGGCACGCCTTTGGTGGGTCCAGGCCGCAGGGCAGTGGGGCGAATGGCAAGGCACCCTTGCCGGACAGTTTTTGCTATGGTGCACTCGACCTCGGCACCAACAACTGCCGCCTGCTTTTGGCACGGCCAACGGAGCAGGGGTTTGTCATCGTCGATGCCTTTTCGCGGATCGTACGCTTGGGCGAAGGCCTGGGCACCTCCGGACGGCTGAAAGATATTGCCATGGACCGTACCATCGAAGCGCTGCGCGTATGTTCCAATAAATTGAAGTGGCACAACGTCGAACGGTTCCGCCTTGTTGCCACCGAGGCCTGCCGCCTTGCCGAAAATGGTCCCGACTTTATTGCACGTGTGTCTGGAGAAGTTGGTTTGGAACTCGAAATCATCAATCGGGAAACCGAGGCCATGCTTGCGGCGGCGGGGGCAGAGGCATTGATTGGCGATGACGCAGACTCGGCCATCGTGTTTGATATTGGCGGCGGTTCCACCGAAGTGATGTGGGTGGCACGCAAGGTTGACGGCGGCGATGTGCGCGCCTGGATTTCGCTGGCCGCCGGTGTGGTCACATTGTCAGAACGCCACGGTGGCGGGCGCGACGTGACACCCGAACACTTCGATGCCATGCGGGGTGATATCCAGATATTGCTGAAGCCTTTCGTTGATGAGGTCACCATGTTGAACGCCGGAAAAGCCGGGCCCGACCATCTGCTCGGCACATCAGGAACCGTCACCACAATCGCTGGCGTCCATCTGGGACTGCGCCACTATGACCGTTCACAGGTTGACGGTTGCTGGCTTGACGGGGCCGACGCCACCCGCGTGACCGATCAGCTTCGCCGCATGAGCTATGAAGAGCGCACGCGAAACGGTTGCATCGGACGCGAACGCGCGGATCTGGTACTGGCGGGCTGTGCGATACTTGAAGAAATCCGCGCCGCTTTTCCAGGCCTCCGCATCCGCGTCGCGGACCGGGGATTGCGGGAAGGCATACTTGCACATTTGATGAAGGCCGATGGCCATTTGGGGAGACGGGTATGAGCAGGCCAGGTGATCGCAACAAACTGAGTACGGGCCGCCTGAAAGTCCGCGTCAAAACCGGCAAGGGCCGCACGGTGTCGCAAAAGCTTTGGCTCGAGCGACAATTGAACGATCCTTATGTGCATGAGGCTAAAAAGCTGGGCTATCGCAGCAGGGCCGCATTCAAGCTTTCGGAGATCGACGACAAATACAGGTTTTTGAAACCGGGCGGTTACGTTGTGGATTTGGGTTCGGCACCGGGTGGCTGGAGCCAGATTTCAGCACAGCGTGTAAAGTCTGTTGAAGGCAAGGGCCGGGTGATTGCCATCGACATTCACAGCATGGACGACGTTTCCGGGGTGATCTTTTTCAAGAAAGATTTCTATGATGAGGATACACCCAAGGTGCTGGTTGACGCCCTTGGTGGCGGAAAGGCCGATGTGGTGCTGTCAGACATGGCGGCTCATGCCACGGGTCACCGCCAGACCGATCATATCAACATCATCGCACTTGTCGAAACCGGTTATCACTTTGCGCAACAGGTTTTGAAACCGGGCGGCACATATCTGGCCAAGGTGCTGCGCGGTGGTACTGAAAACCAGCTGCTGGCCATGATGAAAAAAGACTTCAAGGTCGTGCGTCACGTCAAGCCAATGGCCAGCCGTGATGACAGTGCCGAACTTTTTGTTCTTGCATCAGGATTTCGCGGCTCATGACGGAAAATGGCGAAGGGCCATCCGGTGGTAACCACCTAGCCCTTCGCCACAATTGGCCTGCTCAGTTTGTGGGCATGCCAAAGCTGCCCTTGCGGCAGGTGTCAAGGAAAACCTCTTTTGTCATGATGAAGTCAAGGTTGTTGTTGCCACTGCCGCCACCCGACGCGCCGCCATCAGTGGACTGGGCTTGCGAAGAGCCGCCGGACCTCAAGTCGCCGTACTTGGCCGCTTCTTCGCCGGAACCGCCAAGTGAACCGTCAGAGTTTTTGTCAGCCTTGGCGAACCAGGCGCTGCACTGCTCAGCTGTTGGCATCTCAGCAGCCATGGCAGTCATTGGAACGAGGGTGAGGACAGCAGCGACCGCAGCCATTTTGAAAAATGTCATTGTAATATCTCTGGTTGGTTTTGTGTGGGAAGCCAACGTGTGCTTCGAAATTGTAACTCGTGAAGTACGAAATGGTTTCGTCAGGGTTGCAGCTTTTATATCGCTGCACTTGAAACAGGAACCCAGTGGGCGGGCTGACAACACGATCTATTGCACAGGAAAAAACCGCTTGACACCGCGCGGTAAATACACTAGATAGTCGTATATTCCAGACAGGTAAGTAAACCAACAAACCCAACCCAGCAAGTCTCGGGCAACTGCCGCATGCGGTATCCCAGGGAGACGACGTGGGCAGGGTGTGTTGTGCTGTTGAGATGGACCTCAATTCGTTACATGGGATTAAGGTTCAACACAGTCGGCCAAGCTTTGCGGATGTCACAATGAAAACACTGATCAAACGGATTGGAATTTCGGTTGTGCTGGCAGCAAAACGCGGAGTGGGAAACCATACTGTTTTGCAGAAGAGGGATAATTATGATCAGCCTTGGCGGGCGGACATGCTGCCCACAAGACAAAACCGTGGGGCAGTTGCAAAAACGATCTGGATTGTAGTCAAAACGATGGTGCCCCGAGCTTTGTAACCTGTTGGGTGCTACAGCTGACTGGCAATGAGTGAACGGCCAAGACTGAATAATGCTGTTGCACTGTTGGCAGATTTGCCTGCAGCCAAGTTTTTGCGCGGGCAAATGGGTACCATTGTAGAAGCACTGCCGGACGATACCATGCTGGCAGAGTTTGCCGACGATAACGGTCGCACCTATGCCATCACGCCTGTGAAGACTGCGAAACTGCCAGTGTTGCAATAGGAGCGTGATATGGCCTGATGCGGACAGGCGATTTTCACATTTGTCCGTCGAGGGATAGAAAAAGGAAAGTGGACTGCACCCCATAAGTGAGACACGACGGTAAATAGGGGTCATGTTGGGCGGAGGAGTTCTTCATGTCCCACAAGGTGCCCTACAGAACATTTTCGA
>JAYUVC010000220.1:0-39683 GCA_043754325.1 Hyphomicrobiales bacterium | reverse complement strand
GGCCGTGGCCGTTGTCAAACAGCGCCTCGACAAGCGCATTGCATGGTGGATTGTGCGCACCACAGGCACCAACGTTTATTGGATCAGCTTCGGCATCACCACGGTGTGCGGATTGTTGGCCGCCTTCATCGGTGAACACACCGTTGCCGCCATGATGCTGCCGGTGGGTGTGACGCTGATCACACTTACATCGAACGACCCAAAGAAAGTCCACAACCTCGCGGCCGTCATTTTGTTTTCAATTTCCTATGGCTGTTCCATCGCAGGCGTGGCCACACCCTCAGGCGGGGCCCGCAACGCCATCATGATTTCCTACTGGAAAGACTTTTTCTACGACCCGACAAATCCGGCCACACAGCGTTTCCTCGTCGACTACATCGACTGGGCCAAATATGCCTTCCCCATGTTTATCGTGCGATTGCCCATCGTTGCAGCCCTGCTGGTTTTCACCTTCAAACCCGAAACCACCGACATGTCCCGCGCCATCAGCCGTCTGCGCACGCAAGTGTCAATGCAGGGTCCGATGCGGATTTCGGAATGGATGACCATCGCAATTTTTCTGGCAACAATTTTTTGCTGGATCGCATTTTCTTCAACAGTCGGCCTCGGCGTCATTGCCATTGGCGGAACAGCGGCATTTCTGGTGGCTGGCCTTGTGCGCTGGGAGGACATCAACAGCGGCGTCAACTGGGGCGTGGTGCTGCTCTATGCGGCGGCCATTTCGCTGGGCATTGAAATGAGTTCCACCGGTGCTGCCGAATGGGTGGCATCCAGCGTGTTGGCAGGCATGCAGTCCATCGGCGCTGGCAGCGGCTTGGCATTTGATGCGGGGCTCGCACTTCTCACCATCGGCGTATCCAACACCATGTCAGCCGGTGCGGCAGTCGCCGTGCTCGCCCCCATCGTGTTGAAAACCGCTGTGGTGGCAGGTGAAGACCCGTTGCGCGTGGGCTTCATCACGGCCATGTCCTCGGCCTTCGGCTATCTGACGCCCGCCGCACAACCAGCCTTCACCATCATTTTCGCATCAGGCTATTTGCGCAGCGCAGATTTTTTCAAGATCGGTATACGCATGATGGTGCTGTCCTACATCGTGTTGCTGCTGACGGCGGGCCTCTACTGGCCGCTGCTTGCGCCATGAGAGGGTATGATGCACGCTGAAAGAAAGGGACCTCATCCGGCCTTCGGCCACCTTCTCCAGCAAGAGGGCTGGAGAAGGGACTGCATTGGGACCATTCTGAAATGTCAAACATTCAGGGTGCTTTCAATCCAGTTCCTTCTCTGCGCCCTCTTGCGCGGAGAAGGTGCCCGAAGGGCGGATGAGGTCACTTTGGTGCAACATGCTTGACATCTTCAAACGCTCCACCCTCAGCGACCGCCAGGAAGCCGCCGTTCGCAAAACCTTGCAGCACCTGCGGAAGGAACGCCGCAGCCGATTTCGCATTCTCGCCTGCATTGACGGCAGTGACGAGAGCGACATGTGCGTGCGCTTTGCAGCACTTTTTGCCAAATCCCAAAACGTCGACATCATCAACGTCTTCGTCCGCCCCATTGACCAAGGCCTGCACTCCGGTGGGCTGCAGGTGCGCTTGGCCCGCCAGAACATGATGGAAGCCGGATTTGAATTGCCCGGTGTCAAATATCTGAAACGCTCCCTCGAACTGCTGAAACAGGAAGGCATCGACGCCGAAAGCTGGAGCGCCAGCGGCACCCATGAAAGCGCCTGGGGCGATGCGGCAGGCGATACCAAAGTTGAATACAAAGAACCCGGCGGACGCAACGTTGTTTTGAAGTTGAAAACCGCTCCCGACGTGGCAGGCGGCATTCTCGACCAATATGAACTCGGGCCTTACAACCTGATGATCCTCGGTGAACCAAGCCGCTGGCGCAGCGAGTTCAGGGCGTTCTTCGGCACCGGCATTGTGCAAAACGTGGCGACAATGGCCCCATGCTCCGTGTTGGTCGCGCGCAACAGTCTGGACCGCAGAGGCTTTTTCATCTGCACCGACGGCACATCGCGCGCCATGCAGGCTGTGCGCCGCTCCGCCGTGCTGGCCCACACGACGGGTGAACCCATCACGCTGTTTTCCGTCGCCCCCAATGCCGAAGCCCGCCCCACCGCCGAAGAAGCGGTTGCCAAAGCCAAAGCCCTGCTCAATGCCATGAACATAGCTGTGCACGAAACCAAAACTGCCGTGGGCGATCCTTTGCAGGAAATAGTAGAGTCAGGTTCCCTTTATCGCCTCATTGCCGTCACAGATGAAGGGCGTACTCGCCTGCAACGACTCTTCAAGGGTTCCCTTGCGTCAGATGTTGTTCGTTTCGCACGCACAAGTGTGCTAGACGTGAGATAGTGATTTGCTGACCGGGGATGGTAATGGCGGACTACACACTGTTATGCTTTGGCGAGTCTGGCAACGCCTATAAAGTGGCGTTTATGCTGCAAGCCTGCGAGCTCGATTGGCAACCCCAATGGGTGGACTTCTTCAATGGTGAAACCCGTACGCCGGAGTTCAGGCGGAACGTAAACGAGATGGGCGAAGTGCCTGTTTTGATTCACGGAACCCGAAAGTTCACCCAGTCCGGCGTGATCCTTGATTACCTCGCCGAAGTGGCCCGCAAATATGGCCCGAAAAGCGATGATGAACGCCGAGAAATTCTGCGCTGGATGTTGTTCGACAATCACAAATTGACTGGTGCGATTGCACCCCTGCGCTTTCTGGTGAGTATCGCCAAAACAGGTGAAACCCCAGTCACCGAGTGGTTGCGGGGCAGGGCCACAAGCGCCCTGAAACTGCTTGATGGCCACTTGACGCAGCAACCCTACATCATCGGAAAACGCCCCACGATTGCTGACTTTTCCTTGTGTGGGTATTTATACTATGGCGAGGAATTGCCCTTTGATCTCGGCCAGTTTGCCCATGTGCAGAACTGGCTGGACAAGTTGAAAGACATCAAGGGTTGGAAGCACCCCTATGACTTGATGCCGAAGGGCGGATTGAGAAAAGGGACCTCATCAGCCCTTCGGGCAGCTTCTCCATGGGAGAAGCGACTCGATGTGATATCCTCTTAAAAATATTGATAGTTTGGGAGGTCTTTCAACAAGTTGCTTCTCCTCTGGAGAAGCTGCCCGAAGGGCTGATGAGGTCCCTTTATCACCCCACTTTGAACCCCTGCACATGGCCCGGCTTCTCGGTCCCCTGCACCAACCTCGGACACGGCACAGCTTCACCAACCGCCGTCGTCAACGGCACCGCCCCCGCCCATATTGGCAGCACATAGTCTTCCTCATCATCGCCAGGTGGACCAGAGCGCACCTTCGCTGAAACCTCTTTCAGCTCCATGCCCAGTACCGTGGTCGCCTTTAATTCTTTCGATGTCATCGCCCGCAAAATATCCCAGCGTCCGGGAAAATTGTGCTCGACCATGGCTTTCAACCGCGCTTCCTTTTCGGCAGCGAGCTCAACTTTATAAGCCGTGCCAAAAACCATGACGCTGCGGTAGTTGCAGGAATGGTTGAAGGCCGACCGCGCCATCACCATGCCGTCAAGAATCGTGACGTTGACGCAGACTTGCGTGTCCAGAATGACATGCACGGTCTCTTCGTCATAATGCGCGCGCTTGTGCATGGCTTCAAACGGGTCAGCTCTGATGGTGCGTCGGTCATGATCTATCCTCTGTTGTCAGCTGCACTTGCCTTGACTATGGTATGGTGGAAAGCACCATCATGCCGCCAACAAGCAGACCACTTCCATCCACCTCCACCATTGATCTCGGCATTGACCGGGGTGACGCCGAACCCATCCAGCAGCAAATCGCCCGGCAAATCCGTGAACTGGTGTTGGGCGGTCGATTGAAACCGAAAGCCAAACTGCCATCATCCCGCGCGTTGGCTGAACAACTGGGTGTGGCCCGTGCCACGGTGGTGGAGGCATTCGAGCAACTCGCAGGTGAAGGTTATATCGAAACCCGCATGGGTTCGGGTACCACGGTTGCGGTCGAACTGCCGGAGAGTTTGCTCGCGGCGGGTCGCAAACCAACGAAACCCGCCACCCCTCAGAAGCGTCACGCACGCGAAGCCGCCAAGCCCTTCCGTTCCGGCCTCGTTGATTGGGAAAGTTTCCCGCATGATGAATGGGGCCGCATCCTTGGCCGCTATTGGCGCAACCCGCCGATTGCACTTCTCGAACACACTGACGCTTTCGGATGGATTCCACTCCGCGCGGCCATCGCAGCCCATTTGTTCGAATGGCGCGGGTTGGAATGCGACCCCGCGCAAGTGATTATCACCGCAGGTGGCAGTGATGCCTTCGACCTTATCCGCCGTGCTGTTGCCGAAACCGGCGACCGGATGTGGCTGGAAGAACCAGGCTACGCTACGGCGCGGCGCGTGTTCTCCATTGGAGGATTGGAGGTTGTTCCCGTACCCGTTGACGGGGAAGGTCTGCGCGTCAGTGAGGCACGCAAATTGGCACCCCATGCCAAACTCGCCTTTGTGACTCCCGCGCGGCAATATCCGACTGGCGTCACCATGCCGTTGCAGCGCCGCCTCGAATTGCTGGAATGGGCGAAACAAACCAACGCCATCATCGTCGAAGACGATTACGACAGCGAGTATCGTTACGTGGGCCGTCCACTTCCCGCCATGATGAGTCTGGACCGCACCCAGCGCGTGATTTATTCCGGAACGTTTTCAAAGGTATTTTCTCCCATCATCCGCCTGGGCTTCATCGTGGTGCCGATGCGGCTTGTCGAAATCTTTCAGCACGAACGCAGCACCTATGGCCATCCGCCATCACTGCTGGTGCAACCGGCCCTTGCGCAATTCATGCAGCAGGGGCAGTTTGCGGTCCACATCCGCCGCATGCGCAGACTCAATGCCACAAGGCGACATGCGCTTCTGGATGTGTTGCAGCCGCATGATGGAAAACTGTTCGACGTCGATGCACCACCCTCAGGATTGACCATCATGTTGCGCTTGAATGACAAGGCGAATGATAATGAAATTGTTGCGAAATTGGGCTTGCAAGGAATTGAGGTGCAGGCGCTTTCAAGCTACTATGCGGGACGTATAAAACGCAAAGGTTTGTTGCTGAGTTTTGCGGGGTTTGCAGAGAAGGACTTGGTGGCGGCGGGGAAGAAATTGGTGGAAGTCTTGGCACTGGAGTAACAGAGGCAACTCACGACCCCAATGGCCGCAATTCCCGCAACAACTTCTCCCGTATCGCCCGCGCATAGTCATCAAAGTCGGCAGCGCGCACCACAAAACTGTCAGCCCCGGTGATGACGTGTTGCTTGTAATAGTCAGACAGTCCTGTTTGCTCTGATTCAATTGCAAGACCATTGACAGTGACACCGGACGTCTGCGCCAGCTTGCGCATGGCCTCCAAATCCAGTCCACTGTTATCCTTGCCATCACCGGATATATCAACGACGCGGCGTTGACCGTCAAAGCCATTGCCATCAAGCAAGGCCACACTCTCTTCAATCGCGGTGGCAATGGATGTCGTGGCTGCCGAAAAATGCCGCGAACCCAGGCTGACCAGAAACCCGAAGGCCTTCGCCTCTGTCGCCGTGGTGACATGAGTGAACGGCATCACAATTCGGCTCTCGCCCGGACCGCCCCATTGCGTGACAGCGACGGCCACCCCCAAGGGCGCAAGGTTTTCAATCGCCTGCAACACCGCCGGGTCTTTGAACGCAACCGCAATGCCCCCGATTTGCAATGCAAACTCCTCGCGGTTCATGCTGGCCGACGAATCGAGTGCCAACACCAGTTCGATGGCCACTGGCGTTTCCGGCTGTGACAGGCTGGCACTCGACAAGGCCCCCGCCGTTGCCGCAAATGTCAAAAGCAGTTTCAGGAGTATGCGCGTCATGCCAATATTCACTCGTTTCATGGCCATGCTGGCAGCAATGCTATGCCTGGCGCAAGTGCCGCTTGCCAGCGACATCACCGTGACAAATGCCACCGCCCGCGCCTCACTGACACCGACGGCGACTACAGGGGCGATCTACTTTTCGATTACAAACAACGGCACCAGAGATGACCGCTTGCTGTCAATCTCCACCCCCGCCGCAATATCAGCCATGATCCACGAAACCACCATGGTGAATGATGTGATGAAGATGCGGATGGTCGAGGGTGGAATGGTGATTGTCGCTAGCACAACTGTGGAGATGAAAACTGGCGGCACTCATGTCATGTTGATGGGTTTGAAGGCACCGCTCCAGAAAGACGGGACGGTGGAGATGGAGTTGCTGTTTGAGAAGGCAGGGAAGGTGAAAGTTGTTGTTCCAATAGAAAGTATGAGTGTGCAGTAAAGGGTCCTCACCCCCCAGTCACACTCATATGCCGTGCCACGCTTGGTTTGCTGTGGTTGCGGTCAATGATAAAATCATGGCCCTTTGGCTTCCGCGTGATCGCTTCCAAAATTGCATGCGTCAAGAGCGCATTGCCTTCCGAAGCCCGCAGTGGTGTTCGCAAATCCGCAGCATCTTCCTGACCCAGGCACATGTACATGGTGCCTGTACAGGTGATGCGCACACGGTTGCAGCTCTCGCAGAAATTATGGGTGAGAGGCGTGATGAAGCCGAGGCGTCCGCCTGTCTCTTTCACCCGCACATAGCGGGCAGGGCCACCGGTTTTGTAGGGAATATCTTCCAGCGTGAACTGATCCATCAAGCTCGCTCGCACTTGTGACAAAGGCAAATACTGGTCGGTACGATCGCCATCAATATCACCAAGCGGCATCGTCTCAATCAGCGTCAAATCCATGTTCTCGCCATGCGCCCAGCGGATCATCTCCGGTATCTCGTGTTCATTGACACCTTTCAACGCCACGGCATTCAGCTTGATTGAAAGCCCCGCAGCCTTTGCCGCCGCCAAACCTTCTTTCACCTTGGCAAGATCGCCCCAGCGCGTGATCTGGCGGAACTTGTCATCGTCCAGAGTATCAACAGACACATTGATGCGCTTCACACCATGCCAGGCCAACTCAGAGGCATATTTCGCCAACTGGCTGCCATTGGTGGTGAAAGTCAGTTCCTCCATCGCACCGGATTTCAAATGCCGCGACAACGACTCAACCAACGACATGATGCCCTTGCGCACCAAAGGCTCGCCGCCCGTGAGCCTGATCTTTTTCACACCCTGTTCGATAAAAGCCGTGCACAGGCGGTCCAACTCCTCCAGCGACAGCAAATCCTTCTTCGGCAAAAACGTCATGTTCTCCGACATGCAATAGGTGCAGCGAAAATCACAACGATCCGTGACAGACACACGCAGATAGGACACATGGCGGCCAAAGGGGTCGATAAGGTTGGGTAGACGGGTCATCGCCACAATGTGTGCGTAACCTGATAAAAGGTCAAGCTGGCTGGCTTTATTTTTGCCAATGACGTGATAGGCTGGGCCTATGGTTTTGCACCGCCAACTGCTTCGTGGGCTATCCGCATTGGCCTTGTGGAGCCTGGTGCTTGGCCCCGCCATTCCGGAAGATGGTCACGTTGACGTGGCCTTGGCGCTGGCCATTGACGTATCATACAGCGTCGACAATCTCGAACACCGTTTGCAAATGGAGGGCTTCGCACAAGCCTTGCAAAGCGACGAGGTGATGAAGGCCATCCAAGGTGGACGCCACCAGCGCATCGCAGTCATGGTTTATCAATGGTCCGACGCCGACAACCAGCAGGTCATCGTGCCATGGACGGTGGTGGCGTCGGAAGCCGACGCGGCGCGGGTTGGCAAAATCCTGTCTGATGGTCGCCGCAACGTGAAAGAAGGCGGCACTGCGATTTCCGCAGCGTTGATCTACGGCGCGGAACAATTCGCAACGGCGCCGGGAGCTGATCGCCGCGTTATTGATCTGGCCACCGACGGCCGCAACAACATCGGTCGCCCCACTTATGTGGCGCGTGACTTTGTCGTTGCCCAAGGCATCACCATCAACGGCCTTGCAATTTCCAACGAGTGGAAGCAGCTGGCTGTTTATCTCGAAAGACAGGTCATTGGCGGCAACCTGAGTTTCGTCGAAGAAGCCAAGACCTACGATGATTTCGGCGCAACGATGCTGCGGAAACTGGTGCGGGAGATTACAGGCCCGGGGGTGACGTGAGGGACCTCATCAGCCCTTCGGGCAGCTTCTCCAAAGGAGAAGCGACTGGTTGATGGACCTCCCCCAATATCAAACATTGAGGGAGGTTTCACACCGCGTCGCTTCTCCTCTGGAGAAGCTGCCCGAAGGGCTGATGAGGTCTCTTCGCGGTCTTCAATACCCCGGTGGAACCACAAACCCGCGCCACTCCCTCTCCAGCAATTCCGCAAAGCGCAAGCTGGTATAATCCCCATATTCCCGCGTGATGATCTGCACACCGCAAGGCAAACCTTCGGGCGTCAATCCCAATGGTGCCACCGTGGAGGGAAGGAAGAAATTGCAGGAATATCCCGCCCAGAATCGCTGATCTATGGTGGACACCATTTTGCCATTCACCGGAATAAACCGATCATGCCGTTCTCCCACCTGGTCATGCGGCCAAGCTGCAGACGCGGCGCAAGGGCAAAGCAATACATCCCAGTTATCGAAAAAAGCGTCCCAGATCTGGCGCATCTGATGCCGACGTTCATTGGCGCGTAACCACCCGCCATGCGACAGGCCAAAGGCCCGAGCCATCATGGCGACATAAGATTTGTCATTCGCATCGAAACCCTTGGCCCTCTGTGCCGCAGCGGCAATCTCGTCATCACTCATGCGCTTGGTGGCGGTGGAGCGGAGCAGGGTGATGTAGTTTTCGTAAGCCTCCGCATCATCGAAATCAGGTGCTGCATCCCACGACAGCTTCTTCACGTTCTTTTTCAAAAACTGACCCAGCGACATCAGCAAGTCCTGATAGCACTGATCCACTTCACTGACAGCACTCGACAGCTTGATGGCAACACGAAAGTCCTTGAAGCCTTTTTGTGTGGCTTTCGGCAGGTTGAATGTCATGCCACGCTGTTCAATGCCTTCACTTCCCACCAGCACCCGCATCATCGCCGTCAAATCCCGGGCCGAACGCGCCAACGGTCCGGCCACAGTAATGTCGCTGATCGACACAGAACCCGGCATCAAATGCCCGCGATAAGGCACCACGCCATAGGTGGGCTTGTGGCCGAACACGCCGCAGTAATGCGCGGGGTTGCGAATGGAAGCCCCAATGTCGGACCCCACTTCCAGTGCTGACATGCCCGTGGCCAAGGCCGCAGCTGCACCGCCGGAAGAGCCGCCCGGTGTGCGCGTCACGTCCCACGGATTGTTGGTGGTGCCGTAAATCGCATTGAAACTCTGCCAGTCCGAAAGCGCCAGCGGCACATTGGTTTTGCCGTAGAGCACAGCACCAGCATCAGTCATGCGGGTCAGGGCCACGGCATCCTTGCTGGCAATATTGTTCTTGAGAGCAGGATCGCCCCAAGTGGAAGGCGTACCCGCCCAATCAAAACTTTCCTTGATAGTCATGGGAACGCCATCGAAGGCAGAGCGCGCGGTGCCTTGCTTCAGCCGCCGGTCTGCCGCCGCCGCAGCTTTCTGGGCGCGTTCGATTTCAGTAAAAATCACCGCATTGATCGCAGGGTTGTGCTTGGCATGTTGCGCGAGGCATTCTCCCAGCAACTCCCGCGATGAGATTTTACGCGCGCGCAACTTGCGGCCCAGTTCGAGTGCGGATTTGAAAACGATTGATGTCATGTCCAACAACATAGAGGCATTCTCGTAGTCCTGTCATTACCGCACTTGTTGCGGTAATCCATCGTGGTGCGGGCGTGATTTATCAGCAAAACTCCACTCCCGTTGAACCATGGATTACCGGAACAAGTCCGGTAATGACAATTGAGCGTCGACCATTCGTGGTTTGCATGGGTGCGAGACAAGACAACTGCCAACCCCTGTTGTAAACCACCCACATGTTGACTGCGCACGCAAAATCAAAATGGATTGGCTATGGTCTAACCTTTGCAGGCGCTGCCCTGTTTTCGACCAAGGCCATTTTCATCAAGCTGGCCTATCGTGAAGAGGTGAACGCCACACTGATGGTGGCATGGCGCATGATTTTTTCGACGCCGGTTTTTGCGTTGGTCGGCATCACGGCACTTTTGCTGCGATTGAAACAGGGCGGCGCATTGCCGTCAGTCCGCAATGTAGTGGGAGCGGCACTTGCGGGGGCACTGGGTTATGGTCTTTCGGCCTACCTGGATTTCAAAGGCCTTGAATACATCTCGGCCCAGCTTGAGCGATTGGTGCTGTTTACTTATCCGCTCTTCATCATGTTTTTGGGCGCTGCATTTTTCGGGCAGCGCATCTCCCGTTATGGCATTGTGGCCTGCCTCATCAGCTACGTCGGCCTTGCTGTTGTAGTGGGGTTGGACTTGCCGGAGGGTGGCACAAGAACGCTGATTGGCACTGCCCTCGTTCTGGCCTGCGCCATCACATTTGCCCTGAACCAGCTTTACGCGAAAAACCTCATCACTGTTCTTGGATCAGTCATGTACACCTCAATTTCGATGGTGGCGGGTGGTTTTTCGTCGGTCGCCATCCATGCCGTCAGCGACGGTGATTTTCATGCCAACCCGCAATTTTTATGGATGGCGCTGGGCTGCGCTGTTTTCGCCACCATACTGCCAATCTTCTGTATCAACGGCGGCCTTGCCCGTACGTCAGCTCAAACCGTGGGCATGATTTCAACGATTTCGCCGATGGTGACAATTGTACTGGCCGTCTGGATTCTGGGCGAACCCTTCACATGGGCGGATGCGGTGGGATCAGCACTCGTGTTGCTCGGCGTTGGCTATTACACGTGGGCCGACATGCGAATGAAATCTCTCGCAGTCGAACCCACTTAACCTGCCTGCTTCAACCACTCCCGCAAAGCGTCATTGATCCGCGTCTGCCACTTCGGTCCCTTGGCCTTGAACTGCGCAATCACGTCTGCGTCGAGGCGTAGTGTGGTGGACACTTTCGGGGTGTCGAGTTTAGGCCTGCCCCGGCGGATGAGGACGTCACCGTGATACCAGTCGGCGCGTTCAAAGAAACCCGTGTCACCCATATCAGGGGCATCATCGGGATCAACCCAAACCGGCTTTGTACTTTTTTTGCTCTCTGTCATTGGCTTTCCGCAACGAAATAAGATGTCTTGCATTTTCTCTTGGCGTCCAGACGACTGCGCAAATTCGTCCTGTCAGAAAACCAAATGTTACGAATCTTGCTTCGCCAAAATCAAAACGATCATCTGGTTCATCAACGTGTATGCCGTCGAAGATCTGATGGGCATCGGCAAAATCCAAGCCGCGCTCTTTCAAAACGAGCAACCGCTTGTTTTCATCCCACGAGAACGTCATGATTATCGTTACTACAATAAAGAATAAAGCGCAAGCCTCAACTCACGCTGTCCGGCAGCACTTCTTTGCGCTTGGCCATGAAATCCAGCAGGCCCTCGTTGATTCCGGGGTCCAGTGCTGGGGCTTCATATTCGCGCAGCAGCTTTTTCCATTGCGTATTGGCGCGGCCCACCATGTCTTGCGAACCTTCATCCTGCCATTGCTCGAATGAGTTGTTATCAGCCAAACCTGAGCGCCAGAATGCATCTTCGAAATTCAGCTTGGTATGCGCCGATCCCAGATAATGTGATCCGGGACCCACTTCGCGGATGGCATCCATGGCCTGGCCATTTTCGGAGAAGTCGACACCTTGGGCAAATTTCTGGAACATGGTGAGCTGGTCTGCATCCATGATCAGTTTTTCATAACCCGAAGCCAAACCACCTTCCAGCCAGCCCGCTGCATGCAGACAGAAATTCACGCCAGACAGCATGGTGGACCATAACGTGTTGGCGCTTTCATAAGCCGCCTGCGCATCCGGTATTTTCGAACCGCAAAGACCACCACCCGAACGAAACGGCACACCCATGCGCCGCGCCAATTGGGCCGCACCAAAGGTCACATGCGCAGGCTCCGGCGTGCCAAAAGTGGGCGCACCCGATTGCATCGACATTGACGCTGCAAAAGTTCCGAACACCACGGGCGCACCGGGCCGGCAGAGTTGCGTGAAGGCGATTCCTACGGACGCTTCCGCCAGAATTTGCGTCAATGTTCCGACTGTTGTCGTGGGTGACATGGCACCAGCAACAATGAACGGCGAAATCACCGTGGCCTGATTAGCCCGCGCCAAAACTTTCAATGCACCCAGCATGATACCGTCCCACACCATGGGTGAATTGGCATTGATCAGCGACGTCATCACACAATTCTGGTCGACGAAGTCTTTGCCGAACACCATCTCCGCCATGGCAACGGAATCAGCCGAACGTTCCCCCGCCGTTACTGACGCCATGAAAGGTTTGTCGGAATATTTGATGTGGGTATAGATCATGTCCAAATGCCGCTTGGCCACGGGAATGTCGACGGGCTCACACAAGGTGCCGCCCGCGTGGTGAAGCGACGGCAACATGTAAACCAGCTTGGCAAAATTGCGGAAGTCTTCGATGGTGGCGTAACGGCGGCCTTCATCCAGATTGCGAATGAAGGGCGGGCCATAGACCGGCGCAAACACCATGTTGTTGCCGCCAATGACGACACTGTTGGCGGGGTTCCGTGCATGCTGCACATATTCGCGCGGTGCGGTTTTGATCAGTGAACGGACGAGTCCGCGCGGAAAGCGGATGCGGAAACGCCGGGGATCGGACGCTGATACTTTCGCATCAGCCCCCACATCCTTCCACATCTGCACGGCTTCTTCGTCTTCATAAATATCAATGCCGGTTTCCTGCAAAACCGTATCGGCATTGTGCTCGATCAACTCCAACTGGTCGTCGGAATAAGGCTCGTAGAGCTTGATGTTGCGGCGGATGTAGCCTGCATGCTTCACCGCCGTATTGGTGCGAAGCGCCCGCCGCGCATCAGCCCCACCCCGCGCACGGCGACCTGTGGGAGCAGCAGTTGTGTCAGCATCGGTCATGTTTTGGGCAACCCTGTTGAGAAATCTTCACCAGACCTATGAATAGGCGGAAATACTACGAATGAGACGGCAGCAAACGTCAAACAGTGACGCGGAAACGACTTTCGCTCAAACGCCTCAGGGACGGGTACTGGAAGTAGCTTCGCCAGGCGCAGCAATCACATAAAGCCCGCCATCAGATTGGGCACCATCGGTGAGCACAAAGATCCGTCCATCCGGACCTTCGACAACGTCGCGGAAACGGGCAATGCCGTCGAACAGCTTTTCCTCGCTTGCCAAACGCGTTCCATTAAAGTTCAGACGCGTCAAGTGGGAACCAGCCAAAGCGCCAACAAACAAGCTGCCTTTCCATCCTGGATAAATGTCCTTTGTTATGAAAGTCATTCCAGAAGGTGCAATTGAAGGGTCCCAGTAATGCAAGGGTTGCTCCATACCCTCTTTGGCGCTGCCTTCACCAATGGCGGATCCCGAATAGTCGCGACCATAAGTTATAATCGGCCAACCATAATTTCGGCCAGCCTGTGGTGTGTTGATTTCGTCGCCGCCGCGGGCACCGTGCTCCGCCGTCCACAACTGCCCGGATTCGGGGTGAAGGGCAGCACCTTGCACATTGCGATGACCAATAGACCATACTTCCGGTGCCCAGCCAGCAAGTTCAGGATTTCCCGGTGCAGGCTCGCCGTCACGCGTGATACGCAGCACCTTGCCGAGATGCGAAGCAGGATTTTGTGCTTCTTCAGGGAACGACGACCTGTCGCCCGTTGTTACAAACAGGTGGCCTTCCCGGTCAAACACAAGTCGTGAGCCAAAATGCGCGCTGCTCGCTTTGGCCATGTTCTGCCTGAAAATCACGCGACCGTCTTCCAGCGCAGAGACGTCTTCCTTCAGCCGACCACGATAGACCGCAGTGGCATTGCCGCCCTCGCGCGCTTCTGAAAAAGACATGTAGACCAGCCTGTTGGAGGTAAAATCAGGATCAACAGCAAGACCCAACAGCCCACCTTGTCCGTCAGCATCTACAGGTGGAATGCCAGCAACGGGTGCAGACAATTTCGCATCTCTCAAGCTCAAGTGCCGCAAACGTCCGGGCCGTTCACTCACCAGCAAAGTTCCATCTGGCAAAAACACCATGCCCCATGGATGGTCCAATCCCATGGTAACGGGAAGCAGAGAAGGTTTTGCAACTTGTTGCGCCAAGCCAGAAGCGACTGGAGCGCAGGCAAAGGCCGACGCAGAGGCCATGAATAAGCGACGGTTGATCATGATGTATAAACGCGCAAGCAAGCAAAAAGACTCATGAATTGTTTGTCATGATCGGTAGGCGTTCAAGGCCGTGGAAATGATAGGCACTCTTGTAAACTAAGTCGCCGCAAATATGCATTCCGGGCAACCGATCAAACAAAACGTTCAACCCTATTTCCATTTCCAACCGAGCTAGAGGAGCGCCGACGCAGAAGTGTATGCCTGCACCAAAGCTGGTATGGAGAACGGCCTCGCGACCGGGATCAAATACATCCGGATTGGCAAAGCGTGCCGGGTCCCGGTTTGCAGCCCCCAACATCAACCCGACAACTTCGCCTTTTTTGAGCGCGATTCCGTTGTACTCCACATCTTCCAGCGCATAGCGCGTGAACATGTGCAGCGGCGCATCATAGCGCAAGGCCTCTTCAACATGCCTGTCAGTGAGGCCGGAGCGGATATTGTTTTCGAGCAGCGCCTTGATGGCATTGCCCAGGGAATGCACCGTCGCTTCATGACCCGCATTAAGGATGAGAATCGCGGTGGTCACCAATTCATCCTCGGATAGCTTCCCCGCATCATCGCTGGCGCGGATCAGTTCCGACAGCAAATCATCACCCAGGTTTTTCCGCCGTACACGGATGAGTTCGCGCATGTAGGCGGAGAACGCCACCACTGCTGCAACAGCCTTGTCCTCGATCGCCCGGTCGCGTTTCGCCATATACATGGCGACGTGATCGTGCGACCACGCGAGAAACTGGTCCGCCATCTCTACAGGCGCCCCCAGCAATTCGCAGATCACGATGATGGGAATAGGCGTACAATAAGTTGGCAATAAATCCAATTCACCTGAGACTTCAAAGCCATCAATCAACTCATTGCAAAGGCTCACCAATCGGGGCCGCAAGCGCTCCACCTGCCGCGACAAAAACGCCCGGTTGATCAAGCCCCGTAGCCGCGTGTGAACCGGTGGTTCCAGTTCCAACAATGAATACGTCTCATGCTCGGCAAACACGCGAATATGGTCCGGCACTTCAGGCCAACCCAACTCCTCCCGCGTCGCCACATGAAGAATCTGGCGGCCAAAACGACGATCCCGCAGCAATGCACTTACATCCTCATATGCTGCAAAACACCAATGCCCATATTGCTCCCACTTGAAGGCGGGGCACGCGGCGTGAAGCAACTTGTACGCTGCATAGGGGTTCTGCACGAACTGTGCGTCACGCGGGTCTAGGTTGACGGATCGGGTGTTGGTATTGATCTGCATTGCGATTATGTCTCCGCATCAACACATCCCACGAGTCCCTCAAAAATGCAAAAGACACGGCCCGCCGAATTCATCGCCCTAGTGGCGGCACTTACGGCGATGGTTGCCATGTCGATTGATGCCATGCTGCCCGCAATCGGCATCATGGCGACTGAACTGGGAGCAACACACCCCAATGACCGCCACCTCATCATCCTGCTGTTTTTCGCAGGGCTGTCGTTGGGCACTTTAATATTTGGCGCAGTGTCGGACTCGATTGGCCGCAAGCCCTCGATTTTCATTGGCATGGTCTTCTATCTGATTGGCGCGCTTTTGTGCTTTTTTGCGACCAGTTTTCCAATCCTCATCCTCGGCCGCATCATCCAGGGCTTTGGTGCCGCCAGCCCGCGCGTGGTTTCCATGGCCATGGTGAGGGATGGGGCGAAGGGCGCCGACATGGCTCGCATCATGTCCTATGTCATGTCGGTGTTCATGCTGGTGCCGATCATAGCGCCGTCGATTGGCCAACTGGCATTGCTCTATGGCAACTGGCGCATGATCTTTCTGGGCTTCATTGTCATGGGGGCCATCGTCACGTTGTGGCTGCAAACGCGCCAGAGTGAAACACTGCCTGTTGAAAAACGTATGGCATTCAATGCAGGTGCGTTATGGACCAGTGCCAAGGAAGTGGTTCGCAATCCGGTGGCACGTGGCTACACATTGGCCAACGGATTCATTTTTGCAGGTTTCAACATTTTTCTGGCCACAACCCAGCAAATCATTGGCGAGCAATATGGCCAAGGTACCAGCTTTCCGCTGTGGTTTGCGGGATTGGCCATCGGCATTGCCATCGCCATGATCTTGAATGGCCGCTATGTGAAGCGCATTGGCCTGCGGCGCATTTCTCTTTGGGCAACGATTGCCTTTCTGTTGAACTGGGTTGTAGTGCTTGCCGTTTGCCTGCTCACCAATGGCCACCCGCCCTTTCTGCCGTTGATGGCGTTTTTCTTCATCTCGTTCTTCTGCAGCGGCATGACCTTCGGAAATTATCAGGCCATGGCGCTGGAGCCACTGGGCCACATTGCAGGCATGGCTGCCGCAGTATCAGGCGCAATGTCGTCCCTCATGGCCCTCACACTCGGTGGAACAGCGGCTCGCCTCTATGACGGATCCATCACGCCAATAGCCATTGCGTTTGTGGTTTACGCATCGGCTGCACTGGCTGCCATCACTTGGGCCGAGCGCAACCGACCGGTGAAAAAATCCACCCTTTGACCTTTTCGCAAGCTCGGTTATTCAGGGTGTCATGACCCGGGGCTATTCCATATTCTCACTGGCAAAACACGCGCTGTTCCCAAACCAGCCGTGGCCGCAGGCATGGGTGAAACCTGAACCAAAATCCAGCTATGACGCCATCATCATCGGCGGCGGCGGCCATGGTCTGGCCACTGCTTACTACCTCGCCAAGAACCACGGCATGCGAAATATTGCAGTGCTGGAAAAGAGTTACATCGGCTCCGGCAATGTAGGCCGCAACACCACACTGATCCGCTCGAATTACTACATCGGTGGCAACACCAACTTCTTCGAGTTCTCGCTAAAACTCTGGGAAGGTCTGAGCCACGAACTGAATTTCAACACCATGGTGTCGCAACGCGGGCAAATCGTGCTGGGCGTTTCGCCAACACAAATGGATGTCTTCGCACGACGTGGCAACATCATGAAGCTGCACGGCATCGACGCTGAGTTGCTCGACCGCAAAGAAGTCGAAAAAGAATTGCCTTACCTCGACTATTCAAAAGACGCCCGCTGGCCCATTCACGGTGCGATCTATCAACGCCGCGCTGGCACCGTTCGTCACGATGCCGTGGCCTGGGGCTATGCCCGCGCTGCCTCGCAACTGGGTGTTCACATCATCGAAAATTGCGAAGTCACCGGCATGATCATGGATGGTGACAAGATCACAGGCGTTGAAACCACACGCGGCAAAATCCTGGCCGATAAAGTAGGCATGGCTGTTGCGGGGCACGCTTCCCACGTCGCCGCCATGGCAGGATTGAAGCTCCCCGTCGAAAGCCACATCCTGCAAGCCTTCGTGTCCGAACCCGTCAAGCCTATCGTGCATCACGTCGTGTCATGGGGTGCGGAACTCTTCTACATGTCGCAATCCGACAAGGGCGGACTCGTCTTCGGCGGTCACATCGACGGACACAACACCTACACCCAGCGCGGCCAATTCGCCCGCGTGCAAACGGTGATGGAGTGTATTGCGTCGCTTGCCCCTTTCACACAACGCCTGAAACTGTTGCGCCACTGGGGCGGCATCATGGACATGACGCCGGATGGCTCGCCCTTCATTTGCAAAACGCCAGTGCGCAATTTATATCTGAATGGCGGATGGTGCTACCAGGGCTTCAAGGCCACACCAGCCTCCGGCTACACCTTCGCCCACACCATTGCGAACGACGAGGTGCATGACTTGAACCGCGACTTCGCCCTCGACCGTTTCGAAAAAGCCCGCGAGCTCGACGAATATGGCATTGGCAACTGGACCTACAAACAATGAGACTGCCATGCCCCCATTGTGGTGAACGGGACTACAGCGAATTCCGCTACGGCGGCGACGCGTCGAAGCTGCGACCAGCGCATGGAACTGGTGATTTAAAACAATGGCACGATTATTACTTTCTCTACGAAAACCCAAAAGGTCCGCACACGGAGTATTGGCAACATGTGCTGGGATGTCGGCAGTGGTTCAAGCTGACACGGAACACGGCGACGAATGCGAAGGTGGGGGCATGATTGAATTTCCCTCACCCGCTGCTTGCGCAGCGACCTCTCCCGCTTGCGGGAGAAGATGGATCGCGCGAAGCGCGAGACGGATAAGGGAAATCTGATGACCGGCTTCCGTCGCACATCAACAGGTGGCCGCATCAACCGCGCCAAACCTGTATCCTTCACCTACAACGGCAAAAGCTTCACCGCTCTCGAAGGCGACACCATCGCCTCGGCTTTGCTCGCCAACGACCAAACCGTCATCGCCCGCAGTTTCAAATATCACCGACCACGCGGCTTCTTGTCAGCGGGACTCGAAGAAACCAATGGCCTGTTCACATTGGGCGAAGGTGCCAACACCATCCCCAACGCCATTGGCACCACCACGACACTCACGAACGGCCTGAGGATCAAGTCTCAAAACGCCTGGCCCTCACCCACCTTCGACGTAATGGCCATCAACAGTCTGGCCGCCCCGTTTTTCACCGCAGGCTTCTACTACAAAACCTTCATGGGCCCGTTCAAACGCTCGTGGATGTGGTACGAACCCTTCATCCGCAAAGCTGCGGGCTTGGGCGCGGCCTCGACAAACAAGGGCACCGAACGTTACGACTCAACCAACAGCTTTTGCGATGTGTTGGTCATAGGCAGCGGCCCCGCGGGCTTGGCCGCAGCAGTGACGGCGGGTCGCAGTGGTGCACAGGTCATTCTCGCGGAACAAGACAGTGAGATCGGCGGCAGCCTGTTGTCGTCGAAGCTTGATATATTGGAACAGTGGCGCACATCCACCGCCGCTGAAATCGCCAGTCTGAAAAACATCCGCACATTGACGAATGCAACAGTGCAGGGCCTCTACGACCACAATCAAGCTGTGATTTCCATCGGTGAAAACCGTCTTGAAATTGTGCAAGCAAAAACCATTGTCCACGCCACGGGAGCATACGAGCGTCCGCTGGTCTTCAACAACAACGACAAACCCGGCGTCATGCTGGCAGGCGCATTGCGAACCTATCTCAACCGTTATGCCCTCGCCCCCAAGCGCCGCGCCGTCATCGTCACCAACAACGACAGCGCCTATGACGCCGCCTTCGATTTGGCCGAAGCCGATGTCGCCGTCACCATCGCTGAAACGCGATCAAGCCCCGCAGGCGATCTTCTGGCCCGCGCCGCGCAATTGGGCATCGCAGTATTCCCCAACAGCGGCATCGCCGATGTGCTGGGTGGCCAACAATTGAGTGCCGTTAAACTCAGCGGCCGCCACGCTGTGACAATTGAATGCGATGTGTTGGGCATGAGCGGCGGCTGGAACCCCGCTGTGCATTTGACCAGTCATGGTGGCATCAAACCGAAATATGATGATGCGATTGCGTCGTTTGTTCCCGGCACTTTTGCCGAGGGTCAGTTTGGGGCAGGGGCCGTGATCGGCCACTTCGGATTGAAAGCCAGTACTCACGATGGCATTGCCGCAGCGGAATCAACACTACAAGCTTTGGGTCTCAAACTTCCGAAACAGAAACTCGACGCTCCAGCCACTCGCGAAGACCGCAGTTACGCCATCGCAGCATCCTGGCAACCGCAGGAACAAGCGCCAAAAGCCTTCCTCGATTTCCAGAATGACGTCACGCTGAAAGACTTGAAGCAGGCGCACCAAGAGGGTTATCTCTCGGTCGAACATTTGAAACGCTACACCACGCTGGGCATGGGCACCGACCAGGGCAAGACGTCGAACATCAATGCATTGGCCATCATGGCGGCAATGCGTGGAATGCCGATTGCTGAAGCAGGCACCACAACTTTCCGCCCACCCTTTGCACCACTGACAATCGGTGCCATCGCAGGCCGCACCGTTGGCAAACATTTCCGCCCCACAAGGCGCTCACCACTGCATGCGTGGCACGAACAAAACGGCGGCGTGTTCATTGAAGCAGGCTTGTGGCAACGCGCCTGGTACTACAACTGGGCTGGCAACAGGCCAGAGGCGGCTTACATCAAGGAAATGGAATTGGTGCGCTCCGGCGTTGGCATCGCCGATGTATCGACCCTCGGCAAGATCGATGTGCAAGGCCCGGACGCCGCCGAATTCCTCAACCGCGTTTACGTCAACGGTTTTGCCAAACTGCCCATCGGCAAAGCCCGCTATGGCGTGATGCTGAATGACGACGGCATTGTGCTCGACGACGGCACCACCTCGCGCATCTCCGACACGCAATATTACATGACGACGACGACGGCACAGGCAGGCGAGGTCATGTCGTGGCTCGAATATCACTTGCAATGCCACTGGCCCGAACTCAACGTGCACGTGGCCTCCCTCACCGATGAATGGGGCGGCATGGCGGTGTCCGGTCCAAAGTCACGGGAAGCGCTGCAACTGGCCTTCCCCCAAATCGACGTATCAAACGAAGCACTGCCCTACATGGGCGTGAAGGATGTGGAATTCGGTGGCACCACGATTCGATTTATGCGTCTCTCGTTCTCAGGCGAGCTCGCCTACGAAGTCCATTGCCCTGCGAACTTTGCAATCGCACTTTGGGACCACATCATGCACGCCGCTACATCGCTCGACATCAAGCCCTATGGCCTTGAAGCCTTGGCATCCCTGCGCATTGAGAAGGGCCACGTCGCAGGCCTCGAACTCGATCACCGAAACTCACTCGATGATTTGGGCCTTGGTAAAATGGCTTCGAAAGAGAAATCCTACGTCGGCAAGGAATTGCGCTTCCGCGAAAACTTGCAAGCGCCGGAACGCTGGTCACTCGTCGGTTTGGAACTGCTGGAGTCTGACAAAAAACTGCGTGGCGGTGCGATACTCTTCGCCGCGACGGATGAGATCAAAGGCCACGGCCGTGGTTACATCACCTCGGTGACATGGAGCACTGAACTCAACAAATTCATCGCTCTCGGATTGTACAACGGCGGTCTGAAACACGAAGGCAAAGAGATCATCGCCGCCTTCCCGCTGAAGAACGAGCAAGTGCGCCTGAAAATTGTCTCGCCCCACTTCATCGACAAAGAAGGAAGCCGCCTCCATGCTTGATGTGCGCTCCCCGATAGGTGTTGATGTTCGCTTCGAACGCAATGGCGTAACACTGTCAGAAGCCGCAGGCTTCACCCTCACGCAAGTGGCGGGCGAAGAAAAAATGCTGAAAAAATCGTTCGGTAAGTTGCCCGCTAAAGTCGGCACAGTAGTCGAGCATGATGGCCGCACACTCTTCCGCATCGGCGAAAAACAATTTTGGACTTTGGGCGAACCACCCGCCGCCAGCGAAGGCCTCTACATCACGCCCTTGTCTTCAGGCCGCACCCGCATCCTGCTGGAAGGCCCGCGCGCCCGCGAAGTGCTGGCCGCTTGTGCGTTGATTGATTTCAGTCCACGCGCAATCAAACCCGGACAATTTGTGATGACCGGCATTCACCACACACCCGTGACCATCCACTGCATCAGCGAAAACAGTTTCCACATCTACGCACTCCGCACTTTCGCGCTAAATGTGTGGGGCTGGTTGTGCGACATCACAGATGGAATAGATCATGCATGATATTGCACTTGCCCGGTTCTCCAAAAACTACAAGGTGAGTGCAGTGCAAAGACATCGCCAACGTATGATCGCCGTATTGTCCTGCTGGGAAAAACCAGGTGCCATGTTTTCGCGGGAAGAGCAAATTGGATTTTACGGATGGGTGGGTTGACAGGTATACGGCATTGCCGTATATGGCAAAAACCAGCGCGCGAACATTACGTCAGCCGAGAAAAATGACTTGGCAAAGTTGCTGCCACAAATTGCAAACAACTATCGTAAAGGAAAACCAGCATGACCAGTTTTGGCAAGGATTTGATTGAGAGCGCGCGCGAAGCTGTTGCGATTTCTGAAGGCAAAATGAAGCCAGCACGTCATATGGAAGTCGATGCCGTGGACGTGGCCTCACTTCGCAAACGTTTAAACTTGTCGCAAGACAAGTTTGCCAAAAAATTTGGACTCTCTGCGGCCACAGTCAGGGACTGGGAACAGGGGCGTCGCTATCCGGATTCAACGGCAAGGATATTGTTGAAGGTGATAGCATTAAGGCCAGAAGCAGTGGTGGCAGCGCTGAAGGCCTAGCTCCGCATCCGCTTCCCATCCGGATCAAACGGCGGCTCCGTGATGATCGTCGCCTTTCGCATCTCGCCGATCAACTCGATCTCAAACCCGGTCTCTCCCACCAATTCCTTCGGCACATAGCCCTGCGCCATGGACTTCCCCACGTAGTGCGCAAAACCACCTGACGTGACCCAGCCCACAACTTTTCCGCCATGCCAGATCGGTTCGTCGCCCAGTACATCGGCATCAGCGGCATCCACGAACATTGACACACGCCGCAGTTTGCCACCTGTGCGCTTTTCTTCCATCGCGGCTTCGCGCCCAATGAAGTCATTTTTCGTCAGATCAATAAACCGGTCCATGCCTGCTTCAAAGCCACCGTAAATTGGACGAAGTTCGCGATACCATGTCGGGAAGTTTTTCTCGAGCCGCATGCACAAAAGCGCCCGCATGCCGAAATTAACAATGCCATGCGCCGCACCCGCCTTCATGATTTCGGTATAAAGTCGGCGCTGGTATTCCGGCGTCACCCAGATTTCGTAACCCAAGTCACCCGTATAGGTGACGCGGTTGATGAGAGCAGGGCAATGGGCGATGTCCATGCTGCGATGGTCCATGAATTTGAATGCGGCGTTCGACACATCCTCATCCACCATGGCCTGCAACACATCGCGTGACTTTGGCCCTGCAATCGACAGGCCCACCAGCCCCATGTCCAGCCGCTCAATCAGCACAGAACCATCCGCAGGCTGATGTTGTTCAAACCAGCGCATGTGATATTTCTGCGCTTGTGAAGACCCCCACATGTAGAAGGCCTCATCCTTGGTTTTGGCAATGGTAAAGTCACCAATCAGCTTGCCTTGCGGGTTCAACATCGGCGTCAGAATGATACGCCCAACCTTCGGCATCTTGTTGGTCATCAGGCGCGACAGGAAACTTTCGGCCCCCGATCCAGAAAAACGATATTTTGCAAAGTTGGCAATTTCGGTGACACCCACACCATTGCGGGTCGCTAACACTTCCGCTTTCACATGCGGGAAGTCAGTCGAGCGGCGGAACGAGAACACATCCTTTGGCTCAACACCTTTCGGTGCGAACCATAGCGGCGTTTCAAGCCCCCAGGAGTCGCCCATCACCGCACCTTGTTCGCGCATTACATCATAGAGCGCTGTGGTCTGTTGTGGGCGAGCTGCCATCAGTTCCTCATTTGGAAACTTGATGGAAAAGCGCCGCGCATAATTCTCACGTACCTTTTCATTTGTATAAGTGCGAGTTGCCCATTCACCAAAGCGTGCCACGTCCATGGCCCACACATCAAAGCCGGGATCGCCATTGACCATCCATTGCGACAAGGCAAGACCAACGCCGCCGCCTTGGCTGAAGCCCGCCATCACGCCACAGGCCACCCAATAATTCCGCAAGCCCTGCACAGGCCCCACCAGCGGGTTGCCATCGGGTGTAAACGTAAACGGCCCGTTGATGACGCGCTTGATGCCCGCCTTCGCCAGCGCCGGGAAATGCTTGTAACCCAATTCCAAATTCGGCGCGATCCGATCCAGATCCGGCTGCAACAATTCACGGCCAAATTCCCATGGCGTGTTCTTCGGGCTCCACGGGCGGCAATCCTGTTCATAGGTGCCGAGCACCAAACCATCACGCTCCTGCCGCATATAGATTTCTGAGCGGAAGTCGATGATGTGCGGCAGTTCATGGCCGCGCTCGGCGTTGAAGGCCTTCACCTCCGGCATTTCATCAGTGACCAGATACATGTGCTCCATGGCCAGCACCGGCAATTCCAGCCCCACCATGCGCCCCACTTCACGCGCCCACAGGCCGCCACAGTTCACGACGTGTTGCGCATGAATATTGCCCTTGTCGGAAATCACATCCCACGAACCATCCGTACGCGGATTGATTTCAACAACCCGTGTGCCCTGGTAAATTTCAGCCCCGCCAATGCGCGCAGACTTTGCGTAAGCATGGGTGGTGCCTTCAGGATCAAGATTGCCATCAGCCGCATCCAGCATGGCACCGACGAAATATTGTTCTTCCAAAAGCGGGTTCAGCTTCTTGGCTTCCGCCATGGTCAGCATTTCAGTTTCAAGACCGAGATAGCGCGCACGCGCGTGGGCCATTTTCAGCCAGTCCAAACGATCATTGGTGTCGGCCAAGATCAAACCGCCTGAGCGATGAAGTCCGCAAGCTTGGCCCGAGATTTTCTCAAGCTCGTCGTAAAGCCCAATCGTATAGCCTTGCAGCTTCGCCACATTCGGGTCCCCGTTCAGCGTGTGGAACCCGCCCGCTGCATGCCACGTGGAACCTGACGTGAGAATGTCACGCTCTACCAATACCACATCTTTCCACCCCGCCTTGGTGAGATGGTAGAGGACCGAGCAACCAACAACGCCCCCACCAATGACGACGACCTGTGCAGATGTTTTCATGTGATGCGCTCTTTAATTTGTTGTAAATCGAAACTAGCGCCACTGCACCGCCGCTGCAACGCCCAAGTGCGGTGAAATCATCTCACCAACGAAAAACCCCGCGCAGCCTTTCAGCTCGCGGGGCGTATGTAAACTTCATCCTGGAAGGATTCTTAGATCGATTCCTTGACTTCCTTGGCAGCGCGGAAGGCCAGCTTCTTGGAAGCCTTGATCTTGATTTGCTCACCGGTCAGCGGGTTGCGACCAAGGCGGGCAGGGCGCTTTTTCACTTGGAAAATACCAAGTCCGGTGATGCGGACTTTGCTGCCCTTCTTCAAATTCTTGACGACGAGTTCGACGAAGTTGCCGAGCAACTCGCCCATGCCTTTTTTTGACATTTCATGCTTTTCAGCAAGTTCAGCAGCGATCTTCGAAAGGGCAACTGTCAGTACTTTTTCTTCGGCCATGGCTCTCTCCTTGGGTTACGGCGAATCGTTAATGAAACTTGAATACATCACCAGATGAACCTGTAAAACCCTTTATTTTCGGCCCTGCTTTCGATTGCAGTGCAAAAAACCCTTGTAAATTGCTGTTAATTCTTTTTTAACATTTATGGAGGGAACAAAAATGTTCAATTTCAAAAGGTTACAAGATATCACACAAAGTCGATGTGCGACTTGAGTGGAATGTCAGGCAACCCATGCTTGTCACACAGCAGTCGCAAATTTGCAGTGCGCGCCTGTGCATTTGTGATGCCCGACATGTTGTTTTCGTGGATTCGAATGTCGACGACCGGAGTCATCAAGCGTGTCATCAGTTGACCAGCCTGGGTCACCCGCAGGTACCAATCCCAGTCCCAGTAATAGGGAAGGGTTGTATCAAACACGCCGAGGGAGTTGTGCAAGTTTCGACGATAGCACACCGCAGAAACCAGAATGGTGTTATCCAGTCGCAGGGATTCAGGGCTTGCGTTTTTGGCAAAAGCCTTCCGCGTTCCATCCGGAAAAACCAGCGCTCCGTCGCCAAACACAAAATCACTTTTCGCATTCAAACAGTCCGCGCAAGTCGACAGAAAATGCATATCCGTCCAGACGTCATCATCATCCAGCCAGGCAATGGCATCACCCCGCGCTTGCGAAACACTGAAATTCCGCGCCGATACTGCACCAGCCTGACCGCTGTTCAAAATGCGAACCCGCGAGTCAGAAAATTCCGGAACAGCAATCTCGCCATCATTCACAATGATGAGTTCAATTTCAGGATGATCCTGCGCCAAAACACTGGCCGCTGATTGGGTGATGTAGTCAGGCCGATTGCGGGTGGGGATGATGCAAGTGATGAGCATGGAAGAAACTATACCGCTTCTTCCACCTCAAATTTCAAGGACTTTCCCAACACAGCAAAAGCCGCTTCAATCTTGTTGATGCTTGTTACGTGATTGACATCAAGCAGTCTGTCAATTTCTTGCCGGTGCAAGTTCAAGCGGCGCGCCAGTTCTGATTTCTTGATGCCACTATCAAGCAAACTTTGATAAAGTTGCGCTTTGAGTGCGACGTTGGAGGGAATTGTCACACGTGGGTCCGATGGTTTGCCACGTGAAGGTTCAGGGATAGATTCGTGGTGGGCCATACGAGCAGCGATAGCCTCTGAAAAGGCCCCAATAGCATAAGACAAAGCATCAGTTTCATCATCACCAAAGGTGATCAATTCCGGAAAATCGGGTGACTTTACCAGAACCGTGCCTTCATCATCTTCAAGGGTAACGCGATATCGTGTCATTTCAAACCCAACTGCTTCTTTATGCCCTCAACCAAACCAGTCTTCAGCTCCTTGTTTGCGCCATGGGCTGGCAGTTGAGTCTTCCGATCTCAGTAGAAAACTGTCATGTGACCGCTCCCGCCTTTATGCGTTTCGAAAGTGCATCCCTGCTTTTTTTGCCATCGACGAAATTCTGAATACTTCATGACAACGACCCCGCACATTTTGAAGAAGTGACGCCAGCCCTTCCCCCGCTACCAATGGCGTCGTTGCCCTTTATTGATACAACATGAATAGTGCAAATGAAGTTGTCAACAAAAACGTTTACACCAATCCCATCCGGTCCAGCACCTTTTGCCGTCCGATCAGCGGCAACAATGCCGCCAGTTCCGGCCCGTGGTCCATGCCCGTCAATACCATGCGCAGCGGCATGAACAGGGCTTTGCCTTTGCGATCTGTGCTGGCCTTCACTGCATCTGTCCAGGTTTTCCACGTCGTGCCGTCCCATGGTTCTGGTGGCAATGCGGCGCGGGCTGTTGCAATGAAGTCTACATCCTCAGGTGCAACATCTATTTTCAAGTCCTGCTGGATCACATCATCCCAGAACTCTGTCTCTGAGAATTTTTCAATATTGCCGCGAATGGCCAACCAGAAATCTTCAGTCTGGTCGGGCAGGCGATGCTTCACAGCTTCCCATTGCAGCATGTGCAACAGTTTGGCATTCAACTGGTTCAAGTCTTTTTCATCGAAACGGCCGGGTGCACGTGAAATCTTGGTGAGGTCAAAACCATCGACCAGTTCTTGGATATCCGCACACGGATGAATATTGTCGGACGTGCCGAGCAGTGCGGCATGCGACACCACAGCCATCGGTTCCAGCCCCTGCTCACGCATGGAAGCAATCGATAGCGAACCAATGCGCTTCGACAGACCCTTGCCATCAGCGCCCACCAGCAACGAATGATGCGCATAAATTGGCGGCTTGCCGCCAAGCGCTTCGGTGATGGCAACCTGTACACCGGCATTGGTCACATGGTCTTCACCACGGATGACGTGGGTGATGCCGAAATCAATATCGTCGATGACCGAGGGCAGGGTGTAGAGATAGCTTCCATCCTCGCGCACCAACACAGGGTCTGACTGGCTGGCCAAATCCGTGTGCTGGCTCCCACGAATAAGATCGTTCCATTCGATGACACGATTGTCGAGTTTAAACCGCCAATGCGGTTTCCGGCCCTCCGCTTCCAATGCAGCACGTTCTTCTGCACTCAGCTTCAAACCCGCACGATCATAGGTTCGCAATCCGCCCCGGGCTTCCTGACGCTTGCGGCGGCGTTCCAGTTCATCGGCAGTTTCATAGCACGCATAAAGTTGCCCCTTGGCCTTCATCTCCGCCACAACGGCGTCATAACGGGGAAAGCGTTTCGACTGCCATTCCACCCGGTCCGGCACAATGCCAAGCCATGCGATGTCCGTGGCGATGCCATCGGCGAATTCTTGCGTGGAACGTGCGACGTCCGTGTCGTCATAGCGTAAAATGAACTGGCCATTCTCCTTGCGGGACATCAGCCAATTGAGAATTGCAGTGCGCGCATTGCCGATATGAATACGGCCGGTGGGCGAGGGGGCGAAGCGAACGATGGTGGACATGAGCGCCTGCTAGCCGTTACAACGCGCAAAATCAATGTTGAGAAGTGTGGCATGAAACAGCGGCAACTGGGCAAGGGCGGCCCCATGGTGGGCGAAATGGGTTTCGGTGCCATGAGCTTTGGCGGTATCTTCGGCGCAACTGACGAAGCCACAAGCCACCGCGCCCTCGACAAGGCGCTGGACCTCGGCACAACTCACATCGACACAGCACTGATCTATGGCCCGCATATTTCAGAGGACGTCATTGGCACCTATTTCAAGAAAAACCCAACAGCAAAAAAGCGCTTTTCCATCGCCACAAAAGGCGGATTCCGCATCAACCCACGCGGCATTTCGAATGAAGCAGCCTTCATGCGTGAATGCCTGGAAGGCTCCTTGAAGCGCTTGGGCGTCGAACATGTCGATCTATACTACATCCATCGCCGCGACCAATCGATCCCGATTGAGGATGTGACGGGAACACTTGCCAACTTTATCAAGGAGGGCAAAATTGGCGGCATCGGTTATTCCGAAATTGCCCCGTCATCACTTGAACGCGCCGCAACTGTCCATCATATCCGCGCGGTTCAAAGCGAGTACTCCCTCTGCACCCGCCTGCCGGAACTGGGCCTCCTGCAGGCTTGCGAAAGACTGGGCACCGCCTTCGTCGCCTTCTCGCCATTGTGCCGGGGCGTGCTGAGTGACGTGATACTCGACCCCACAACATTCCCCGACGAATTCCGCCGCAACATGCCAAGGTTCAGTGCGGAAAATTATACGCGCAACATGGCCTATATTGAACGTTTCAAAACCTATGCGAAATCCCGTGGCTGGTCACCCGCCACACTGGCCAATGCCTGGGTGCTGCATCGCGGCCCGCACATCATCCCCATTCCCGGCACACGCAGCGCTGAACATTTGGCGGAAAACGCAGCAGCATCACGCATCACGCTGACCACAGCTGACATGGACGAAATCGAAACCATTCTCCCCGCAGGCTTCGCCCATGGCAACCGCTATTCGGAAGAACAGCAGAAGCCTTCGGAATTGTTTTGTTGAACACTTTCTCCCTCGGCTCTTGGCCGGGGGAGTACCCCGAAGGGGGGAGAGGGTGTTTGAGATCCGCTCCATTTCCACCACCCCACCCCGGCTTCGCCGTTACTGAATCTGATCCCTGAAGCCATTGGTAATCGGATACCGCCGGTCCCGCCCAAAATTCCGCCGCGTGATCTTCACCCCCGGTGCCGCCTGTCGACGCTTGTATTCTGCCACATAGAGCAAATGTTGAATGCGCTTCACCAGCGTCACATCGTGTCCACGCGCCACAATTTCAGCGACCGATTGCTCCCGCTCCACCAACCCGTCGAGAATATCGTCGAGCACATCATAAGGTGGCAGCGAGTCCTGGTCCTTCTGGTTTTCACGCAACTCCGCCGTGGGCGCTTTCGCAATGATCCGTACAGGAATGACTTCTGACACAGTGTTGCGCCACTCTGCCAGACGATAGACTTCCGTCTTGTACACATCCTTGATCGGGTTGAAGCCGCCATTCATGTCGCCATAGAGCGTGCAATAGCCCACACTCATCTCGCTCTTGTTGCCCGTGGTCAAAACCATCGATCCCATCTTGTTGGAAATCGCCATGAGGATGACACCGCGTGATCGCGACTGCATGTTCTCCTCGGTGATGTCATCCGCCCGGCCGGCAAACATTGGGCCAAGTGCATCGAGAAAACCATCAACCGGTTTCTTGATGGCGACCACATCATAACGCACGCCCAAAAGCCTGGAACACTCTTCCGCATCAACAAGCGAATCCTGCGAGGTGTAGACATAGGGCAGCATCACGCAATGCACCTTGTCGGCCCCCAATGCATCGACGGCCATGGCGGCGACGACAGCAGAGTCAATGCCCCCACTCATGCCCAACACGATTCCGGGGAAACGGTTTTTCAACACGTAATCGCGCAGTCCCAGAACACAAGCCTTCCACGTTTCCTCCTCGTGTTCCGGCAAACGTGCGATATCGCCTTTCGTCATCACCCAGCCATTGGAACCCTTGTTCCATTCTGTCATCGCCAGCGCTTCCTCGAACATCGGCATTTGCAGCGCTAATGACCGATCCGCATTCAGCACAAACGACGCGCCATCAAACACCAACTCGTCCTGCCCGCCGATCTGGTTCAAATACACCAGCGGCAATCCGGTTTCGGTGACACGCGCCACCGCCAAATTCAATCGCACATCATCCTTGTTGCGTTCAAAGGGTGAACCATTGGGCGACAGCAAAATTTCGGCTCCGGTTTCAGCCAGCGTTTCACAAACCTCTTCGGTCCAGATATCTTCGCAAATCGGAACGCCAATACGCACACCTTTCACCACCAAGGGACCGGGGGCTGGGCCAGCATCGAACACGCGCTTTTCATCAAACACGCCATAGTTTGGCAGATCAAATTTATGGCGCAGCGTTTCAATGCGGCCACTGCTCAACAGCGCCATTGAATTATAAAGTTGTTCACCGTCGCGCCACGGCAACCCGATCAATATCGCCGGACCATCAGCAAATTCGCGTGCCAAATCTTCGACGGCGGTTTTGCACGCCGCAACAAACGAATCCCGCAGCACCAAATCCTCTGGCGGATAACCTGCGATATACAATTCCGGAAACATCACGAGATCAGCGTCGCGCAGGTTCAGAATCGCTTCACGCGCCTTCACCAGATTCGCTGCAACCGCGCCAACCGTGGGGTTCAATTGAGCCAGTCCGATTTTCAGATGTGATGTCATGCCTCCCGTTTATTCACTGCACTTCGAACGCGCAACAGCAGCCTTGCAATTGCAGGGCAGACCCGTCAAATTTGGGGAAATGACGAATTGAAGGAGTTTAAGCCATGCGTCTCGACAATGAAAAACCATCTGACAATGTTGAAGACCGGCGCGGCCAGGGCGGCGGCGGAGGCCTTGGCGGCGGTGGCATGGGAGGACGCCGCTTCAACATTCCAATGGGCGGCGGCAGCAGGGGCGGCATGTCATTAAGCACCATTGCGCTGATGGTTGTGGCCTACTTCGCCCTCAAATTCCTTTTCGGCATTGATCTTCTCGACATGATGAACGGCGGAAGTAGACAAGCGCCCGGCGGACAAACCAACGAATACCAGTTGCCTGATACGCAAACTGATGTCGCCGAAGCCCCGGTTCCCGGTGGCGGCACAGGCAACGCCGACGTAACCACCGACGTCGGCAAGGACTTCATCGCCCGCGTTCTCGGCTCAACCGAACGCACCTGGACACCTATTTTCGCGAAGATGGGCAAGACCTATGAAAAACCAAACCTGGTACTGTTCTCAGGCTTCGTGCAATCAGCCTGCGGCAATGCCCAATCTGCCATGGGGCCATTCTATTGCCCGCGCGATTCGAAAGTCTACATCGACCTCTCGTTTTATCAGGACATGAAAAACAAGCTGGGCGCCCCCGGCGATTTCGCGCAAGCCTATGTCATTGCCCATGAAGTGGGCCACCACGTCCAGAACCAGTTCGGCATCGCCGAAAAGGTGAACCAAACCCGTTCGCGCGTTTCGGAAGAAGAGGGCAATGTCCTGCAAGTGAAAATGGAATTGCAAGCCGACTGCTTCGCCGGCATCTGGGCACAGGAAGCCAACGCCCGCGCCAACATTCTGGAAGAGGGCGACATTGAAGAAGGCCTGAACGCCGCTTCCGCCATTGGTGATGACCGTTTGCAGAAGCGCTCACAAGGCTATGTGGTCCCCGAAAGCTTCACCCACGGCTCATCGGAACAGCGCGTGCGCTGGTTTAAGGCAGGAATGAATTCCAAGAGTTTGAAGGATTGCGATACATTTGGGGCAGCGTCGTTGTAAAGACATTCTGGGGCATCGGGCAGGAGATCCCATTTTCGTTGCAAACTACAGCGGGAAAGCTTTGTCCAACTGCCTGAATCGCGTCGGGGGTCCGATCAACCGCGACAGCTTCGAGGGCTACGTCGAGCAGGACTTTGCAAAAATCAAAACCCTGTTGCGCAAAGCACATCCGAAATGCAGGATACAGATCAACTTGAACCAGAACGACTCTGGAGCATCGGCCACTGGATTGAACTCATCACGTCACAGTATTGTCATTGCCGGATTTATTCCACTGCTGTTCGTTTAAGAAAATGTTCGGCATATGAAAGCTTCGGCAACTCTCAAAATTGTCATTACCGCACGTGTTGCGGTAATCCATGGTTCAACAGGAGTAGCGTTATCCTGATAAATCACGCTCGTACCACGATGGATTACCGCAACACGTGCGGTAATGACACTGTGAGTGGCATTGACAATCTATTCCAACGATGAAAGCGATGGATTTGAAATTAACTTCGGCGGCGGCTTGATCAAAACTGCCAGGACAGTTGGAGGCCTCGGAGGGAATCGAACCCCCATTCAAGGATTTGCAGTCCTCTGCGTAACCATTCCGCCACGAGGCCTCATCTGCGCGGCGCGTATAGCCGAACACTTTGCGGGTTACAACCTCGCTCCCTAAGGATTGCTGAATATACGAAAATCAACACCCGGTTACAGTGCCGCAGTGTGTTTTCACCGTAACACGTGGTTAAAAGAAATAGCCTTCGCGGCTTTAGGGGTTGGCAGCACGTATCGGATTGATATAGGGTCAAGTTTGAAAGGCGCAATGGTTCGAAGAAATCGGGCGATTCTTTCAGGGTCGGCAGATAGAACAGAGGCATTGCGTGGCGTTTGGTCGAGAATTGAAAGCGGCGGCTTTTTGCGGAGCAGCCTTCTTGAATATATTTGTTGCACTTCCAGCCCATGCCGAGAGCCTGGCTGAAGCCATGCGGGCGGCCTATCGCAACAACCCCACCCTGGATGCAGACCGGGCGCGGCAGCGCTCAACGGATGAACTTGTGCCTGCTGCAAAGTCCGGCTGGCGGCCAACAATCAATGCCAATGTGACAGCGACGCAAGAATGGTCGAAATCAGAAACAAAACAAGGTTTCGTCACGCGTGAACATAATGCGTCGTTGCCCCTGAACATTCAACTCTCGCAGCCGCTTTTCCGCGGGTTTAAAACCGTGGAAGGCATCAAATCCGCCAAAGCCACTGTAAAGGCGGGTCGGCAGCAGCTTTTGGCAACTGAGCAATCGGTGCTGTTCAACGTGGCATCGGCCTATCTTGCTGTGGTGCGAGACCGACAGATTTTGGCGATACGCCAGCAGAACGTCGCCAATCTGCAAAAACAGGCCCGTGGAGCCCAGGCACGGTTTGATGCAGGTGAAGTCACCCGCACGGATGTTTCCCAGTCCCGCGCACGCGTCAGCGGGGCGCAAGGTGATGTGGCATCAGCGCGATCCAATCTTGAAGGTTCAATTGCCGCTTATGTCGGTGTGGTGGGATACAAACCCGGAAAACTGAAATACTCGCGGTTGGGACATATTCCCAACAGCCTCGAACACGCATTGAGAACCGCACAGGAAATCAACCCGCGCATTCTGGCGGCAGCCTTTGTGAAGGAAGCATCCATTCATGACGTGAAAGTGGCCAAGGGTGATTTATTGCCCGAGCTCAGCCTGCGTGCGACAGCATCACATACCGAACACCCTGCAAACGGATTTGATTACGCGGAGTCAGCGACAATTTCCGGTGTGTTGAACATTCCGATTTATCAGGGTGGCCGGGAGTATTCGACGATCCGCCAGTCCAAACAGATTTCCAGCCAGCGCGGAATCCAGATCATCGAAGCAACCCGCAGCGTGCGGCAACAAGTCACAACGGCGTGGTACACTCTGGTATCATCGGCCCAGGCCATTACCTCTTCAAAGGCGCAGGTTGCCGCTGCTGCCTTGGCGCTGGATGGCATTGATCAGGAATATCTCGTGGGATCGCGTACCACCATTGATGTGCTGAATGCCCAGCAGGAAGTGCTGAGTTCCAGATTGGGGCTGATCAACGCTGAATATGCCCGCATGATTTCGTCGTATCAGTTGTTGCAAGCCATGGGAAAACTGACCGCACGGCACCTGGCCTTGGGCGGCGAATATTACAATCCGGAAACCAATTACAATTATGTGAAAAACAAGTGGATTGGTTACAGGACCTTGCAGGAATAAGTCTGTGGACGAAAGCCGTCACAAGCGATGCAGCGGGTGACAGGGGACGGCGCGTGCAATAAGGTCGGGAGGAAATTGTGTGTTGGGGCCAGCGGGTTTAGACGTGAAAGTCGAAGATATTCTTGCGAATGTGCGGAAGTCAGTTGATTCCGACATGGAGAGTTTAAGCGGCGGCACGGCCAGCCTGTCGCGCGGCACGTTGATGCGTGGTGCGCTTCGGGAAATGCGCATCAGCATGGGCGTGGAAGTGGAAACCAACGCTCCTGTGAAAGCGAGGCCTCCTGCCGACACTGAGGTTTCAGATCTTCGCAGCCGCATCAAGAAAAAGATGGCTGCAATGGAAAGCGACGCCGTTCGCAAAACGGAAAAAGCTGCATTAACGCCGCCCGTGGCCTTGAATGCCATGATACCCACACGCGGCGATTTTTCAGACATCATGTCAAGGGCAGCGCCGCGCGACACCGGCTTGCGGGCCAGTTTTGCCGGGCGCGATACGCGCGATGACCTGCGCTATGTGTCGCCACCGCCACCATTGCCACCACCGCCGCAAGTGCAACACTGGGCCGAGCCCGAACCGCAGGTTTATGACGACTATGCGGAGCCTGATCCTTATCAGCAGCAGCCTGACCCCTACGCGCAGGATTATGGCTATGAGGAGCAGGCCTATGTGCCGCCCTATCAACATGCCCTTGAAGCGCCGCTGCTTTCACCGCAAACCGAAGCCCATGCCGAAACCGCATTCCGGCAGCTCAGTGACGCCATTCTGGCCCGCGCCACCGGTGACCGGAACCTTGAGGACATGACCCGCGATATGCTGAAGGGCATGTTGAAACAATGGCTCGATGCAAATTTGCCGACAATCGTTGAAGAGTTGGTGCGGGAAGAAATCCAGCGGGTGGCAAGACGGGGGCGGTAGGGAGTAAGGACCCTCACCTTATCTCCCGAATTGTCTCCGCCAAAAGCTTGATCCCCGGCTCAATCTTCGCCTCATCAATCGACGAAAACGCCAGCCTGAAATGATTGCGCGGCTTGTTGCTTCCTGCAAACGTAATCCGCATCGGCTCAATGAAAATACCCTTTTGCAACGCCGCAATCGCCAGCGCCTCGCTGTCCAATGACGCCAACCCATTCACCCAGTAAGCCGTGCCACCAAACGAAGGACTGCGCGACGCATTGGGCAGGTGATCATTCAGCGCCTGTCCCATCACCTCCCAGCGCGTGCGGTAAGCCTTGTGCAAACGCCGGATCAAAGTGTCATGATGCCCAAGCGACAAAAACAAGGCCGCCGCCCGTTGGTTGTTGTTGGGCGGGTGTCGCACCATCAAGCGCCGCAAGGCCCGCGCCTCGGCAATGAGCACTTTCGGCCCCACCATGAAACCCAAACGCAAGCCTGGGAATAAAGTTTTGGAAAGCGACCCCACATAAATCACCCGGCCATCATCATCAAGTGACTTCAAGGCCGGGCAGGGCTCATTCACGTAGTTGGTTTCGAATTCATAATCATCTTCGATGATCAGAAAATCTTTCTCCCGCGCTTTTTTCAGCAAAGCCATGCGCCGCTCCAGCGGCATGGTGACTGTTGTCGGATATTGATGGCTCGGTGTGGCAAACACCACATCCGCCGTGTCCAGTTCCGCAGCCAGCGTCAAGCCATGTTCATCCACAGGCACAGCGGACACTTGCCCCGCATGCAGTTCAAACGCATTCCGCATGTCCTGATAGCCGGGGTTTTCCATCACCACATGCGTGGACTTGTCCACCAGTAACGTGGTCAACAGATACAAAGCATTCTGCGCCCCAAGCGTGATCAGGATTTCATCGTCAGACGCCATGATGCCGCGCCGTGGCAAAATCCGGCGACGGACTTGCTCAACCAGCAACGGGTCATCAACCGACCATGAATCATTTGTCCAGGTGCCAAGCCATTTTTTGCCAAGCGCCTGCCGCGTGCACTCGCGCCATTCCGCCAGCGGAAACAGATTGTGGTCCACTTGCCCGTAAATGAAAGGAAAAGGATACTTCTGCCAATCCTGCGGTTTTGAAGGAAACTCGGCGTCGGCGGGATGGAGTTTGAAACGCTTTCGCCAGTCTACCGCTGATTCTTGCGGCGGACTTGTCGAAATGCGCCGCGTCGGGGGCGCATTTTCCGACAAGGCCTTTTCCGACACAAAATACCCGGACCGCTCCCGCGCCACCAGATAGCCATCATCGAGCAATCCCTGATAGGCCAGCACCACGGTATTGCGCGAAACGCCCAAAGACTTCGCCATTTTGCGTGTCGAAGGAACAGGCTCGGCCTGATCCAGATTGCGGTCCAGTATCGCTGAAACCAAAGCCTCCCGTATTTGCGTCTGCAAACTCGCGTATTCACCGCGCCGAAGATGTATCAACCAGTCACGCAATTTTGGCACCATGCTATGAAAAAAGGGTGAGATTTCTGGACCTATCATAGGTCCAATCCTCTGACTAGTATCGCCCAAAAGCGGCACTATAATCGGAAACGCTTTTACTGGATTAGAATGTCCCAGCCTGTCATCAACCTGTCGCCCAAAACCTGGGACGAGATCAAAACCACCACATGTTACATGTGCGCCTGCCGTTGCGGCATAAAAGTGTACTTGAAGGACGGCACAGTCAAATACATAGAAGGCAATCGCGACCACCCCGTCAACAAGGGTGTCATCTGTGGCAAAGGTGCAGCAGGCATCATGCAGCACAATTCGCCCGCACGTTTGTCGAAACCCTTGTTGCGCGTCGGCGAACGGGGCGCTGGTGAGTTCAAGGAAATCGAGTGGGATGAGGCACTGGGCATTGCCACCTCGTGGCTGAAAAACGTCCGCGCCACCGACCCGAAAAAACTCGCCTTCTTTACGGGCCGCGACCAATCCCAAGGCCTCACAGGCTGGTGGGCCTCGCAATTCGGCACGCCCAATTACGCAGCCCACGGCGGCTTCTGCTCCGTCAACATGGCGGCAGCGGGCTTGTACACTTACGGCAGTTCCTTCTGGGAATTCGGCGAGCCGGATTGGAAGCACACCAAATACTTCCTGCTCTTTGGCGTGGCAGAAGACCATGCCTCAAACCCCATCAAGGCAGGCCTCGGCAAGTTGAAGGGCAGGGGGGCGAAATTCGTATCCATCAACCCCGTCAAAACCGGTTACTCGGCAATCGCCGATGAATGGGTCGGAATTCGTCCGGGTACGGATGGATTATTTGTCGGCGCGTTGATCCACGTGCTGCTGGAAAACCAAAAGATCGATGGCGAATATCTGACACGCTACACCAATGCGCCTTGGCTCATCATCGAAAATCCAGGTGGTGCTGATGATGGATTGATCGTCCGAAACAGCGCAGGCACACCACTGGTCTGGGATCCGCAAACCCACTCAACCAAAGCATCCATGACCTACGGCCTCAATCCGCCACTCATGGGCCGTTTCACCTTGCCCGATGGCCGCAAGGTGGCGACATCTTTCACCTTGATCGCCGAACGTTTCCTGCAATCCGAATACGCACCTGAAGCCGTCGCCTCCCGCTGCGGCGTGAAAGCCGAAACCATCCGTCGTATCGCAGCTGAACTGGTACACGCCGCCTTCGAACAGGAGTTCGAACTCGATATTCCGTGGACAGACTATCTCGGCCGCCAACACGCCACCACCAAAGGCCGCCCCGTCGCCATGCACGCCATGCGCGGCATCTCCGCCCATTCCAACGGCTTCCACACCTGTCGCACCATTCACCTTTTGCAGATCATGCTCGGCACCATCGATGTGCCGGGCGGCACCCGCTACAAGCCACCATTTCCCAAAGCCATTCCGCCCCACGTGAAGCCCGCCGGAAAACCGGGGCAGGTACAGCCCAACAAACCATTGCCCGGCCCGCCACTGGGCTTCGTCAACGCCCCCGAAGATCTCCTCATCGACGACAAAGGCACTCCACAACGCATCGACAAAGCCTATTCCTGGGACGCGCCCCTGTCCGCCCACGGCATGATGCACATGGTCATCAACAATGCCGCCAAAGGCGACCCCTACCATATCGACGTGCTGTTCATGTACATGGCCAACATGGGCTGGAACAGCGCCATGAACGTGCCGGATACGATCACGGCACTCACAGCAAAAAAGCCCGATGGCAGTTACGTCATTCCGAAAATCATTTACTCCGACGCTTATGCTTCAGAGACCGTCTACTACGCCGACTTGATTTTGCCTGACACAACCTACCTCGAGCGCTGGGACTGCATCTCCATGCTGGACCGGCCGATCTCGGAAGCCGACGGCCCCGCTGACTCCATCCGCCAACCCGTTGTCGAGCCTGACCGTGATGTGCGCCCGTTTCAAACCGTGCTGCTGGATTTAGGCCATCGCATCGGCCTCGGCGGCATGACCAACGCTGATGGTGGCCCGCGTTACCCCGGTGGTTATGAAGACTACATCGTCAACCACGAACGCGCCCCCGGCCTTGGCCCCCTCGCGGGCTTTCGCGGCAAGGACGGCACCATGGCCGGCCGCGGCCCGGTCAATCCAAACCAACTCAAAGCCTACATCGACAACGGCTGCCACTGGTATCAAGAATTGCCAGACCGCATGAAATACTATCGCCACGTCAACATGGACTACTTGGACTGGGCCACCTTTTTCGGCTTCATGGGAAAACCCGAACCCATCATCCACCAGCTCTATTCCGAGACCCTGCAAAAGTTCCGCCTCGCAGCGCAAGGCCACGGAAAAGTGCAACCGCCAGAACACCACCGGAAACGCATCACCACCTACTTCGACCCCATCCCCTTCTGGTATGAACCCTTCGAAGAAGCCATGGTCAGCACCAACGAATTTCCCCTGCACGCCATCACGCAACGCCCCATGGCCATGTATCATTCATGGGGATCACAAAACACGTGGCTGAGACAAATCATCGGCCGCAACTGGCTCTACATGCATCGCAAAAAAGCAACCGAACTCAACATCACCGATGGCGACTGGGTCACCGTCACCTCGCACCACGGCCAAATCAAAGCCCAAGCCAAACTGATGGACGGCCAGAACGAAGACACCGTCTGGACCTGGAACGCCATCGGTAAACGTCGCGGCGCTTGGGCGCTCGACGAGGAGGCACCGGAAGTGACGCGCGGATTTTTGCTCAACCACCTCATCGCCGAATTGTTACCGCCGCAGCCTGACGGCTATCGCTATTCCAATTCCGATCCCATTACAGGGCAAGCCGCCTGGTACGATCTGCGCGTCGCCGTCGAAAAATGCGGCCCCGACGAACCGCACGAAACCGCACCACGCTTCGAGCCGATGGTCTCGCCCGTGCCGGCCGCTGGCATCGCCGTGTCCGATTTCGGCCGCGCCTTCAATCGGGAGCGGAGATGAAAAAACGCAGCCACCAACTTGTTTCATCGTCATGGCCGCGCAGACGGCCATC
>JAYUVC010000219.1:0-7587 GCA_043754325.1 Hyphomicrobiales bacterium | reverse complement strand
CAGGCATGCATAGGGGGCGTTTGTCATGTTGACACCCTGCCCTTGACTTTTGCTGCTGTGGTCCCAAGATTCACGTTATGACGACTCCCAACCTCACCGTAACACCCGCCGCCGCCCAACGCATCCTGAAGATCACGGGAGGCGATTCTGCTGCAGCTTTGCGTTTAGCTGTAAATGGTGGAGGCTGCTCGGGGTTCCAATATGAATTCGATATTGTGAAAATGCGCAATACCGAAGATCTGGCTTTTGAGTTGGACGGGGCCACCGTGTTGGTAGACACCGTGTCGATGCTTTATGTTGACGGGTCGGTGCTGGATTTTGAAGACTCGCTGATGGGTCAGGCGTTCAAGGTGAATAACCCGCAGGCGAAATCGTCGTGCGGGTGCGGAACTAGTTTTTCGTTTTAGGGATTTTTTGCGGACAAAGGGACCTCATCCGGCCTTCGGCCACCTTCTCCACGCAAGGGGGCGATGAGGTCCCTGCTCTGCCAATTGCGACAGCCACAGAAGGGAAGTAATTCCTGCTGTCAAATGCCACGCACTTCACACATACTTCCGCCAATCATGCTGCTCCTTGAACCCCAGCACTTCCTTGATCTTCCGGTTTGACAGCGGCCCTTCGAACTCGCCCAACTTCCGCGTCACCGGTGTCTTCGGCGCGTATTTCGCCAGGAATTTCTCCGTCGGCATATCCGCTGTGATGGTATCATTCACAGCGTTGAACACCTGAAATCCCAGATTGTCTTTCTCCACACAGAGGTGCACGATTTCGCCCAGATCACGCACGTCAATGTAGGTCCAGGCGTTGCGTTTGCGGCTCATCGGGTCTTTCACAAAACCGGGGAAGCGGTTGTATTCGTGGGGTTCGATGACGTTGCCGATGCGGAGTGCGTAGATGTCGGTGCCATAGCGGGCGGCGAAGGCGCGGGCGGTGTGTTCGTTCAATTGCTTTGACAGGCCGTAGCTGTCCATCGGGTCGATGTCGTAGTCTTCTTCCAGCGGGAATTGTTTGTAATCCTTGTCACCCTCGGCAAAGCAGACGCCATAGGTGGTTTCGCTTGATGCGATGATGACTTTGCGCACGCCCAGTTTCATGGCGGCTTCCAGCACGTTGTAGGTGCTCATGACGTTGGTCTGGTAGGTGAGGTTGTCGGGCCGCATCAGGATGGCGGGAATGGCTGCGAAATGCACCACGGCGTCGGGGGGTGACGGCGGTTTGCCATTCTCGTAGCCGTCATAGCCAAAATGCGTTGTCAGTGCATTGAGCGCCTGGCCGCCATCGGTCAAATCCGTGATGAGGGTGTGGACACCCGGCTGGTCCAGCGGTTTCAGGTCAATGTTGAGAACTTTGTGGCCACGCTCCAGCAAATGCGCCACGGCATATTTCCCGGCCTTGCCGGAGCCTCCGGTAAAAACAATGCGTTTGGTCATGGCGATACTCCGTTTTGTGTGAACAACCTGATTTGTCAGATAAGCCTGTCGCGCGATTTTGCCAACCACTTCATGTCCGGCTGTTTCCGACGCTTAACCAATCTCCGCCACCAAGTCCTTGGCTTCCACGCTGTCACCGATCTTGACGTGGATGGCTTCGAGTTTACCCGCAATTTCAGCGATAACGGAAGTTTGCATTTTCATGGCTTCGAGTTGCAGGATGGGATCACCTTTTTCAACCTTGGCACCCACTCTTGCCGTAATTCCTACCACAAGCCCCGGCATTGGTGCTCCAACATGGTTTGGATTGCCATCCTGAATTTTGGGCCTTGCCGCAACCTTGGCCTTGACGCTGCGGTTGGGCACGCGGATTTCGCGGGGTTGGCCGTTGAGTTCAAAGAAAACCTTGACGTCGCCAGTGTCAGACGTGGCCCCCACGGTTTGCAACACAATTTCAAGGCGTTTGCCCGGATCAATTTCAGCGGCGATTTGTTCGCCAGGTTCCATGCCGAAAAAGAAGGTTTGCGTGGGCAGGGTGCGCACCGGGCCATAAAGCCGGTGACGGGCGCGGTAATCCATGAAGACCTTTGGATACATCAGGTATCCGTTCAGATCGTCATCATCAATGGTCTCATCTTCATTGTCTTCAATGCCGACTTTGAGATCAGATTTGAGCATGGCGCGTGTGGCTTCCAGATCCGTGTCCGGCAAATTGGCAGCCGGACGATCTGTTATTGCGGCTTCGCCCTTCAAAACTTTTGCAGCAATGGCCGCTGGCCAACCGCCATCGGGCTGGCCGAGATTGCCCTTCAACATGTCGACCACGGAATCAGGGAATGCCACATCGACGGACGGGTCTTCCACCTGGGCGCGGGACAATTTTTGCGACACCATCAGCAGGGCCATGTCGCCCACCACTTTCGACGAGGGGGTGACTTTTACGATGTCGCCGAAGATCATGTTGGCATCGGCGTAGGCTTGCGACACTTCCTGCCAGCGGTCTTCCAGGCCAAGGCTGCGGGCTTGGGCCTTCAGATTGGTGAATTGGCCTCCCGGCATTTCATGCAGGTAAACATCCGAGGCGGGTGCTGGCAGACCGCTTTCAAACGCTGCGTACTGCGCCCGCACATGTTCCCAATATTCAGAAATGTCGCGGATGGATTTGATATCAAGGCCCGTATCACGCGGGGTGTGGCGCAGGGCTTCAACAATGGAGCCGAGGCAGGGTTGTGATGTGCCGCCTGAAAACGCATCCATCGCCGCGTCAACCGCATCAACGCCCGCTTCACAGGCCGCAAGGATGGTGGCACCACCCATGCCAGAGGTGTCGTGGGTGTGGAAGTGGATGGGCAGGCCCACTTCGTCTTTCAATGCCTTGATTAGAATCCGTGCTGCTGCGGGTTTCAACAGTCCCGCCATATCCTTGAGACCGAGGATGTGAGCACCCGCCGCTTTCAGTTCGCGGGCTTTCCGCAGATAATAATTGAGATCAAACTTGGCCCGCGCCGGGTCGAGAATGTCGCCCGTGTAGCACACAGTGCCTTCGCAAATCTTGCCCGCCTCGACCACGGCATCCATGGCGACGCGCATGTTCTCAACCCAGTTCAATGAGTCGAATACGCGGAACACATCAACGCCCGTCTTGGCGGCTTGCGTTACAAACGAGCGCACCACATTGTCGGGATAGGTTGTGTAGCCAACAGCGTTGGCCCCGCGCAAAAGCATTTGCAAAAGGTGGTTGGGCATGGCGGCACGCAGATCGCGCAGGCGCTGCCACGGACATTCCTGCAGGAAGCGATAGGCCACGTCAAAGGTGGCCCCACCCCAACATTCAACCGAGAACAATTGCGGCAGATTTGCATTATAGGCTGGTGCCACGCGCAGCATGTCGATGGAACGCATGCGTGTGGCCAGCAGGCTCTGGTGGCCATCGCGCATGGTTGTATCCGTCACCAGCACGCGGGTTTGCTGTGCCATCCAGTCGGCGATGGATTGCGGGCCATCGCGCAACAACATCTGGCGCAAGCCGTCCTTTGGTGCCGCAAGTGGCTCAGGTGCACGCAAGGCCGTGAGGCGTTGCGCCGGCTTTTTTCGGCCCACGGTTTCAGGATGACCATTCACCGTGATGTCGGCGATGTAGGTCAGAATCTTCGTGGCGCGGTCACGACGGTTTTTGAAGACGAAGAGTTCGGGTGTGGAGTCGATAAATTTCGTGGTGCAGGTGTCATTGAGAAAAGTGGGATGCTTCAGCAGGTTTTCGACGAAGGCAATGTTGGTGGACACACCCCTGATGCGGAATTCGCGCAGCGCACGGTCAAGCCGCGCGATCGCCTTTTGTGGCGTTTGTGCTGACGCGATCAGTTTGACCAGCAGCGAGTCATAATGGCGTGTGACCACACCGCCCGCATAAGCCGTGCCGCCATCAAGGCGAATGCCTGCCCCTGTGGCAGCGCGATAGGCGGTAAGGCGGCCATAGTCGGGAATAAAGTTGTTCTGCGGGTCTTCCGTGGTGATGCGACATTGGATGGCGTGGCCGCGCAACTTTACATCAGCTTGTGATGCGGCACCTGTGGCTTCGGCCAGCGTGGCACCTTCGGCAATCTGGATTTGTGCCTGCACAATGTCAATGCCGGTCACTTCTTCGGTGACCGTATGTTCCACCTGCACACGTGGATTGACTTCGATGAAGTAGAATTTTTCCGTGTCAATATCCATCAGGAACTCAACGGTTCCAGCACACTCGTAGTTGACATGGGCGCAGATGCGACGGCCAAGGTCGCAAATTTCGGCGCGTTGTGCGTCGGTGAGATAGGGCGCTGGAGCGCGTTCCACCACTTTTTGGTTGCGGCGCTGCACGGTGCAATCACGTTCAAACAAATGATAGATTGAGCCCTGTTTGTCGCCCAGAATCTGCACTTCGACGTGCCTTGCGCGCAAGATCATCTTTTCGAGATAGCCTTCGCCATTGCCAAAGGCCGCCTGGGCTTCGCGCCTGCCCTCCTGCACTTTTTCGACAAGATCATGGGGACCATTTACGGCCCGCATGCCACGTCCACCGCCGCCCCAGGAGGCTTTGAGCATCAGGGGATAGCCAACTGCGGCCGCCTGTTTCTTGACGAGATCAAAATCATCACCCAGAACTTCGGTGGCGGGGATGACGGGAACACCAGCCGCCATGGCCACGCGACGTGCACTGGCCTTGTCGCCCACCGCCCGCATGGTTTCAGCCTTGGGGCCGATGAACACAATGCCAGCGGCATCGCAGGCTTCGACAAAATCCGGGTTTTCGGACAACAATCCGTAGCCAGGGTGAATGGCATCCGCTCCTGCCAATTTGGCCACGCGGATGATTTCAGGAATGCTGAGATAGGCCCCGACCGGCGTCATGCCTTCACCGATCTGATAGGCTTCATCTGCCTTGAACCGATGCAGTGAAAGCTTGTCTTCTTCCGCATAAACGGCAACCGTGCGCTTGCCCAGTTCGGTTGCCGCCCGCATGACGCGGATGGCGATTTCACCGCGGTTGGCGACAAGAATTTTAGAAAAAATCATTACGAACTCTCAAGGCTAAGCAGACGGGATAGGGTAAAACACACCGTCATCTACATCAAGACAGGGCTTTGGCATAGCGGGCAGGTCGCCCGGCAATTGCAGCCTGTGCTGCATGGAGAATGGCGTTCGCGTCGATGCCGTGGTGATGGTAGAGGTCTTGAATTGTTCCGGTTTCGCCAAAATGCTCGACGCCAAGCGCCTTGACCTGATGACCCTTGACACCGCCGAGCCACGCCAGTGTTGCCGGGTGGCCATCAATCACGGTGATGAGGGCACAGTCGCGTGAGAGAGGTGCGAGAAGTCGTTCGACGTGACTGGTGGCATTTTTGCTTCCGCGCTGCCGTGAACGCTCTGCGGCTTGCCAGCCCGCGTTGAGACGGTCAGCAGAGGTGATGGCGAGAATACCGACATCTCGGCGGTCCTCGGCAATCAGGCCCGCTGCTGTAATCGCTTCGGTCGCGATGACGCCCTGATAGGCGATGATGACTTCGGCATTGGGGCCGGGTTTGCGCAACCAGTAAGCGCCGTTGATAATGTCACGCTGGAGATCCGGTGTCATGCTGCGGATGGGTTGCTCAAGGCTCCGAGTGGAAAGACGGAAGTAGACTGAGCCGCCTGTTTCATCGCGCAGCCAGGTTGTTTCATCACGGTCGCCTTCGCCGTCGCGCTGCACATATTCAAAAGACCAGCGCAGCAACACAGCGAGTTCATCAACAAAAGCAGGTTCAAAGGCCGCCAGACCATCCTGTTTCAGGCCGATCAAAGGTGTGCCAATGGATTGGTGCGCGCCGCCTTCTGGTGCCAGGGATATGCCGGAGGGTGTGGCCACAACGATGAAGCGTGCGCCCTGGTAGCAGGCATAGTTCAAGGCATCAAGGCCGCGTTCGATGAAGGGATCATACAGCGTGCCAATGGGGATGAGCCGCTCGCCATTGATGGAATGCGACAGGCCAAGGGCTGACAGCATGATGAACAGGTTCATCTCGGCAATGCCCAATTCCATGTGCTGCCCTTCTGGCGAGAACTCCCATGTGAAGGTGGAGGGGATTTTTTCTTTCTTGAAGGTGTCGGCCATGGAGGCGCGGGCGAACAGGCCGCGCTTGTTGACCCAGCCGCCAAGGTTGGTTGAAACTGTGACGTCCGGTGCTGTGGTTACGATGCGGTCGGCCAAGGCTTCGGTTGAAGATGCGATCTCGCTGAGGATGAGGCCGAAACCTGCTTGCGTCGACATTGTGGGTGCCGGGCGATAGGCCAAGTTTTGCGGTACAGGAATTGCGGGCGCAGACAGTCGCCGTTTTCCGCGTTGGGTGAAAGGCACCTTTTTGAGTGCGTCCTTGAAGCTGTCTTCTGAGATTGCCAGAGCTTCGAATTTTTCCCATTCATGGCCCGCACGCACGCCCATCTGTGTTTGCCAGACTGCCATTTGTGCAGGGTTCATCAGGCCGGCATGATTGTCCTTGTGGCCTTGAAACGGCAAGCCATAGCCTTTGATGGTGTAGGCGATAAAACAGGTGGGGCGGTCATGTTGTGCCGCGTCCTCAAACGCTTTTACCAAACCCGGCAAGTCGTGGCCGCCAAGGTTGGTCATCAGTTTTCCGAGTTCGGCGTCTGAATATTTTTCGATCAGCTTTGTTGTCTCTGCCTGATCCCCAATCTCATCGTGCAAGCGTTTGCGCCAGGCTGCTCCACCTTGATAGGCAAGGGCGGAGTAAAGTTGATTGGGACAGGTGTCGATCCACTGTTTCAAGCGCTCGCCGCCCGGTTCGGCGAACGCGGATTGCATCAATGAGCCGTATTTGAGGATGACCACATCCCAGCCGAAATTTCGGAAGATGGTTTCAAAGCGCTGCCACAGGCCTTCGCGGATAACCGCGTCGAGACTCTGGCGATTGTAGTCAATCACCCACCAGCAATTGCGAAGGCCATGCTTCCAGCCCTCAAGCAGGGCCTCAAAAATGTTTCCTTCATCAAGTTCGGCGTCACCCACAAGCGCCACCATACGGCCTTCCGGCCAGTCCTTGGCCCAGCCATGGGCTTTCACGTAATCCTGGACCAGCGACGAGAACAATGTTTGCGCAACGCCCAAGCCCACCGAACCCGTGGAGAAATCCACATCGTCCACATCCTTGGTGCGGGAGGGGTATGATTGTGCGCCTTTGAAACCCCGGAAGTTGACGAGATTTTCGCGGCTTTGATTGCCGAACAAATAGTGCAAGGCGTGAAACACCGGCGCCGCATGCGGCTTGACAGCCACACGATCCTGCGGCCTGAGAATTTTGCCATAGAGTGCGGCCATGATGGTGACCAGCGACGCCGACGACGCCTGGTGCCCGCCCACTTTCAGGCCATCACTGTTGTGCCGCAAGTGATTGGCGTTGTGAATGGTCCAGGTTGAAAGCCAAAGCAGCTTTTGCTCCAGCGCGGACAGGAAGTTGATGCTTTCGGAGTCTGACATGGGCGATTGCAATCTTCTACTTTTCGCTCTCCCCTATGGGGAAGGGAGAAAGGACCTCATCAGCCCTTTGGGCAGCTTCTCCAGAGGAGAAGCGACTGGATGTGAGACCTCCCTCAATGCCTGCCATTTTGGGGTGGTCTATGACCGAGT
>JAYUVC010000218.1:0-2849 GCA_043754325.1 Hyphomicrobiales bacterium | reverse complement strand
GACCGCCCAACCCGCGAATGGTGTTCAAGCAGTCGATTGCTGTCTCAGATACCCAACCCCCTTTTGCGCCCCGCCAGTTCCCACGCAATTGTGGAGCCGCTGACTTTGCCTGTGACAGATTTACCTCTGATGTCTTCGAAGCTTGGTCGCCATGGAACAAGTGTAAACTCTTTGCTGTTTTCGAACACGGCGTACTTGCCTGAAGCGAGTGAGATTGGTCGGGTGTAGACCCCTCCAAACCGTTCGCCGTCTAATAGATGAGCGGCTTGCAAACCAGATATTGCAGAATGCTTGGCAATAGCTTGGTTCATCTCGTTGCGGTTCAGCGTTTTCACGGCAGCGGCTGTAGGCCGAACACCTCCATCTGGTGTTGGCTCTATCATGCCGCGCTCGGTCAGCCATTGCAGCCGATTGCGAAGGGCAGACTTCACATAGTTGCCAAAGCCTTGGTCACTAACAAATACTGGCGACTTGCTGGCAAGCTCACGATCAAGCCAAGTGGCACCTTCAGTGGTCACTAGCTTTTCCAAGTTTAGATAAGACAGAATCCGCAAACGTGTCTGTTGGCGACTGCTTGCTTCTTGTTCCGCTGTTTCAAGGACAACAATCATGCCTTTGCTCGGTAGTGCTTCTGATCTGATGCGGCCAATGTCGGCGTAATGAACCCTGCCGTCGATGCCATCAACCACAACGAAATGGCGGTCATTGATCTCGTCCGCGAGACCTATTGCTGCAACACGGCCAATGACGGCCTTGGGTGAGTTCTCAACGTCGAAAATGGCAAAGCTGCCTGCCGGACGGTCAATCTTCGCCTCTCGCATGGCACGGTGCATCGTGGCGATGATGTCGTTGCGCCTGCCTAAGCCCTTTAGCTTCCGTTCCATGTCCGGGTCAATCTCCCAGATACCCGTTTGCAATTCTGTGGCGAGGCCCAGATTGGAAAGGTGCTTCAGCCTCCTCATGTGCGCGGTATGCACATGGGGTTCAACGGGTGGCATGGTGCTGACCACCAGAATGCCTTGATCCACATGGTTCAGGATTGATCTGTCAAGCCTGGTGAAGCGTTGGGTATCTACCTCACGGGCCAGCTTGAGAACTTTTTCAAACTCATCCTCCGGCCCCAGTTCCAAAGTCAGCCATTCGCCCGCCCGCGCCCTGATGCCGTGGGTGATGTAGTCCTTGGCCATAATCAGGTCTTTGTCATCCTCGCCCTTGCCTCGAATGACAATATGGGAATGGGGATGCCCGGTGTTGTAATGATCAACAGCGACCCAATCGAGCTTGGTCTCAAGGTCGCGTACCATGTCTTGCATCAAATCTCGAACAAAGGGTTTGAGGTCAGCAAGCCTATCGCCGTCGTCTGGTGACACGATAATCCGGAATTGGTGTCGGTCGCCATCGCACTTGTCTGTGAATGCAGCACCATCAACTTCATCAAGTTCCGGCCCATAGAGTTTCCCCGGTTCACCAGAACGATCGACGCCGTCGCGCTGCAGGTATCGGAGGTGCGCACGGGGTGCTGCAAGGTTGCTCGCTCTCAGCTTCGCAATCCGCACCTTCACAACGGCGCGGCGACCTCCTTTGTTCATGAAGCCTGCTGATGCTAGCGTACCCCATGCTGCACCACGCCCAATGCGCTGTCCCGTGAACGAAGACTTCTTCCGCGTCTTGAACCCGCTCTTGTAGGCGACGTCCAACACTTGCCGGACAAATAGCTTCGGACGTGCTGACTTCCTATGACCAATCTTGCCGAGGCGCGGCTCAAAATCAAACTCGTTTGACATTACAATACAAACTCCAAATGGAGCGTCCCGTCTTGTCAGATGTGGAGAGTTGTTCGAATTGCAAGACAGAGTCGAAGCGGTGGCTGCTAACCTCTACTGTTTCAAAGGCTTGCAGCGATGGTGTTCACAAACGCCGTCACGATACTGTACCGTCCGAAAAAGTGCTGGTAACGTAAGTCATTCTAACTGCATCGCTTTCGGCAATCTTGGTGCCACTCTGTCCACATTGCTTTAATCCTGCTTTCCTTTTCCTATATGATCTGTGTACAGAGGAATACCCGGAAGTTCACAAACGGCTCACACAGGACGGGGTACACATCCCTTACAAAGTTGGTAAAAGAGTGCGTCATGATCAAGTTTCATGGGAGCAAAGCACATGCTTGGACGTGCGCAAATACTGTAAAATTTTTGATCGGCGTAGCGAAAAATGCGAAGTCAATGACATGACCACAAGCACTCGGCACAACCCGCGTTCAACTTGCTTCGAGTGGAATTTCTATGAATTTGACACACCATTTGACGCGTCGCCCGTTGAAAATTCGGTCGCCAAAGTCGAAAAACTGAAAGCAATTTTCAAGTAGCGGCATGGATACTCCATGCTGTTTGCATGCAGAATTGCCCCACATGATGGCTCATGCGGGGCTTGTGCGTGGTGGTGTCAGTCGCCCGGATTCCAGATCACGTCATAGAGGTTTGCTTCGTCGGACCCGGCAGCCCGACCGAGATTAGCGTAGAGTTTATTGGAGCCAAATTCAGGAGTGACGATGGACAAGCTGACATATTCTTTGCCAAAGGTTTCGCCTTTCTACTGCCAACCCGCACTGATTTCGATGCCCATTTTCGATACTTGGGGTCCGAACCCGGAAGCCGGGTTGGCTGTCAGAGGTCTTCTGCTGGTTGGGCACAATGTCGATCTCGGCCTGGATGCTGACGGTGCGCAGGTGGCCCTTGTTATACCAACAGCACGATCAATTGACCGTGGCCCAGTTGCGCTGAGTGATTGATGTTATGGTGTCTTTGTCTGCATTGAAGAAGCGCCACGCTTCACAGGCTGTGTCGAGGATA
>JAYUVC010000217.1:0-30249 GCA_043754325.1 Hyphomicrobiales bacterium | reverse complement strand
CGTGAGGCGATTGCTTCGGGGAATGCCACTCGTGCGTTGACGGCATTGATAGAGGTTTCCAATGGCTGACATGGCCCTCATCCGGCGCTTCGCGCCACCTTCTCCCGCAAGCGGGAGAAGTGAAACAAGTAGGCTTTCTTCACTTCTCCCGCTTGCGGGAGAAGGTGGATCGCGCACCAGCGCGAGACGGATGAGGGGTCCCCCCTTTACAGGATAACGAACTCAAAGAACACCTTTGGTATAGCTCCGCACAGCATCAAGATATTGCAGGGATTTGGGTTCGAGCGTGATCTGTTTTGCGTTGATTGCAGACTGAAGATCAATCAGGTTCTGGCCAAGTTCTTTATTGATGCCCTGCCATTCCGGCTTGGTCCAGAGTTGGACGGGGACCAGTGACAGTACAAAAAGCAGGTAGTGTCGGCCCTTGGGAGAAAGCAAGGCCATATTGTCTTTGGCCGTCAAATCCACGAGTGCGTTGACCAAGGCCGTTTGGTCACCTGTTAAACGGCCCTTGCTGCGCAGGCGCCGGTTGAAATCCAGCGCGGCACCCAGTCGATCTTCGTCACTTCCGGTATCGAATGATTTCAACTCCGGCAAGCTATGGAATGCGATGTTGAAGGGGCGGGTTCGCGGCATTGCCGTGGTTCCATTTTCAGGACGGGTGGCGTCTGTCACGTCGTTGTCACCCCGGCGTAAGCGGTCATTGGATTTTGCGAGGTCCTCGACAAGCTGGTTATTTTGCTTGGTCTGACGTTCGATTACGGTATTCCTTTTCAAAACAGCTGCAAAGTTCTTTTGCACAAGCTCTTTCTCGACAGCAAGAAGCTCAATCTTGTAATAAAGCTTGAGAGAAAGGACCCCCAAAGTAATCACCATTCCTGACAACACAGCGATCAGCGTCATTACCCCCATTCTCCGTCTTTTGTTCCTGACGATCACATTTTCATCGCTGGCCCTGATCAGGTCATCGACATCCTTGTCCCGGCCCTGGAATTTCCTGGCATCCTCAAGCGCATCGCCAATCAGCAGATAGCCGTCATAGCGCCCTCCATTCTGCCATTGCCGTGCGAGAGCACTCATGCGGATCAATTGGCGTGCCGTGTCATCCAGCTTCGAGAGTGCGACCCTGGTCTGCTCTGTTTCAACTGGCTTGGTCCCATCTTTGGCCGCCTGATCGTAATTGGCAAGGCGGGGCTGGCTCCAGGTGCGAAGATCAGCACCGCCGATGCTGACAAGCGTGGATGACCAGTAATCCAGTATGCCCTGGGCTTCGCGACGGTCGATTTGTTCTGACAGCACGCTTCCCGTGGCCCTCGTGCGTGCAATGAAGGAACTGATGTCTCGCACTTCGGGCTCACCGCCATGATCTTTCAGCGCCGAGTGGCGCTCCATCAAATTCAAATGCTGTAGACGCAATTCGTTGACGGATGCAAAACAGCCGGTGTCAACAGGGTCAGAATTCCGGTTCTCATCCATTGATGGCGGTCTCCAGCAATCTGAGCAGGGGTGCGCTCATGCGTGACAGGGCCGAACAGTCCATTTTCAGATTGGCATCCACGGCAAAAAACTGTGCACGTGTAGAGCCACGCAGTGTTTCATAGGCAAATTGCAGGTCGGGACTGAATTCCTCCTTGGCTACCTCGTCATCAAGGTCGAGCGTGTATTTTGCACATTCGGTTGTCCATGCGGCACCTGCTTCTGTGTTTATAAGTGTATTGATCTTGTCTTTGACTTTCGGCCAATACAGTCTGAATCCTGCCAGAAGATCGTTGCCCTTGCGGTCGGATACCGTATCAAGAATGGCGATGATGCGATCCGTGTCCTGCCACAATTTGTGTTGTTTGACGCGGGCCGTAATGCTTGGACCAAGTTGACGCATTGACTCCTGCGCTTCCGCAATTTTTACCTCATTGGCACCAATTGCCGTGCTGATGGCTTCAATGATGCCGGAAAGCTCTGCAATGGGCAGCGTCTTGGCTTTCATCATGATTTCCTCATTAAGCCGCACTGGCACCGTGGCCAAAATCCGGTTGATCTCCATCAGTGCGCTGCTGGTGGCAATGCTGTCCCGCTCGTCGAAGGCTGTGTTGTAGGCCTTGGACCAGGTTTCGAGATCGCCAATCCAGATTTCCTCCCGCAGGATTTCGGTTTCGTCGGGTGGAAGATCGGCAATTGTGGTGCGGGCCTGGGTCAGTGTGTTTTGCACTTCGGTCCGGTAGTTGGAGAGAATGCGCTGCCGGGTTTTGTCCGTTGCAAAGCTGTCAGTGGCATCACGCAGTTCGAAATACGGCTTGACTTGCAGCTGATGCAGGCAATCGTGCAGGTTTTTGTAAACCGCCATGTAGCTGACGTTGCGGGCCACCTTTTCGATCGGAATTCGCGATCGTTCAATAACAGATTTGCCGTCTGTAACGCCAAGCAGCGTGATCAACAGGTCAAGTCCGGTATTGACGACTATGGTGGGTTTGATGATTGAAACATCATTGGACACAGCGGGATAGACCGCTTCAATCAGCGTTCTCAGTTGGAGATTGCCCGGCCTTTTGGCATAGACAATTGCAAGCAAAAGTTTTTCTGTGCCGCGCTGTTGCAGCCCCACCAGCAAGTCCATGGTTATCTTGCGACGGGTTTCATTTTCTGTGGCGAGATCCAGATACAGATCTTCGTGGGTTGCCTGCAGGCACATTCTTTCAATTTCGCCTGTATTGAAAGCGCCCGCAATTGCGTCTGCGAACTCTGGTATGCGGTTGCCGGGTATGGTTGCCATGTCACGTCCCTAGCATGGCAGCGTGGCCATCAGAATTGATCTGTGTACGGATCAAGCCGATCGGTATGCCCTGATTGTAGAGGGGTGATCTGTTCCATGCCGGATCGCCAAAATGGTGCAGGGCGAGAATGTCCCAGTCCATGGAAAAGCAGGGCGAGCCTGAAGAGCCTGCCTCGGTATTGGTGGCATAGCGGAGGCGGGTCTTGTTGATGTTGTAGTCGATAATGGCATTGGTATCGAGGGCAAGTTTCATCGGTGCTCCATCGGGGTGCTGAACGATCAGCAAGGGCGCTCCCTTTTCCAAAGTCTTGGTGGATTCGGGCAGCTTGATCCAGCCGCGATCATCTTCGCGGCCTAAACTTTGCGAAAGGCGCAGCAGTGCATAGTCAAGTTGGTGTGCGTTTGGTGGCGGGTCTGCGGGTTGGTCTGTCAATTCGGCAGGGCTGAATGGACTGGAGCTCACACAGCCATCGCCATGCAGCGCCACGGCACGTCCGGGCTGGCGCGTGTTGTTTTCCAGCCGCAGATAATCAAATCTGCAAGCGAGCCTGTCCATCGTGCCGGCAGTCTTTGCGGCAGCGACAACGTGCCAGTTCGTCAGAACGGCATCAGGCCCCACAAGAAATCCGGTGCCTGCGGCATTGCCATTGAATTCGATGCGGCAGACCTGACGTTCGATTTGTGCCAGCCTGTCCAGCCAGATCCTGACATCGAGCTGGTGAAGGTGGGGTTTGATGTTGCGTTGCAGTCCCGGCGCAAAGGCGTTTGCGGGTTCGTTCGCCTGGGCAAAGCCTCGCGTTTGCACAACCAGCGTTACGGCGTCAGTGCGCAACGGCGTTGATGCTTCCGGCACAAGCCTTGCGATTTCAGTCCGGACGTCGGCCCTGTTTGGCCGTTCCTTGTAGATCACCGAAAGTAGCTTGTCCGTTGTGCCTTCCTCCTCAAGCTTCAGCAGGAGAAAGTTGAGTGTGGGCCGAAGCGGTTGACCTTCTCCCACATAGGCCTTGAACAATTCGTCGCCCGTTGCTTCCAGTACGAACATTTGCAGTTCGTTCATGTCAAGGGTGCTGGCCAGCAGTCGGGCCAGCGCCGTGATGTCTTCTCCCTTGAGCTTGGCCATAGTCAAATTCCTTGAGGTTTTGCTCTCTTCTTCACATTGGCGCGCATGGCAATCTCCTGGCCGCGCTCACGGTTGAACTGGTCGGCGCCACGGATGGATTGATCAAATACCACGCCGGTCATGGCCTCAATGTCACGTAAGTCACAAAGGGCAGGCGCAAATTCAGCGGGAACCGTAAACTCTTCCCACGCCACACCGGACAAATCCTGTTCAAGCACAAAACCAAAGGCCGCCATGCCCTCATCAACCCGCGCAACAATGACTTTCCAGAAGCGTGTGGGAATCCTGGCGCTGATGGTTGAGCCTGCTTCGCCGACGCCCGAAAATATCTGGTCATCGTCGGCGAGAACCGGTCCTGCAAACACGCAGAGCCGTTCATTGGCGGCCTCCGACAGCACGTGGTTTTCGAGGTCACCCCAATTGTCCGGGCCATTGGCGGAACGGTTGAAGTTGCCCACCTGGGGCGAGCAATTGGTGACATGGAAGCTGTCTGCATTTCCGCGCAGCAATGCGTCATAACTCTTGCCCCATGCCACATCATCGCGGCGGGTGATATGGCCCTTGTCAAAGGCCTTGCGGTCCCTGGTGAAAAAGACTTCCGGCAGTTGATGTTTTGCATCGATACGCGGGTCGGGATACCATTTGTCGGACCCGCCACCCAAGCCCTTGCGCGTATAGTCACGTCCGGGTTCAGGCTCTTTCAGTTGCGGGTCTTTGGTGACGTTGGACGCCGTGAAAAGTGCAAGGCGTCGTCTGGCCTGCATTTGCAAGGAGAAGTTCTGGTAGTGGAGCGTGTTGCCGCCAGGTCGAACAGGGGCCAACACGGCAGCGTCCCGTGCCTGTGGCATGGGCACCCTCACTGTTGCCGATTCTCCGCTGTTGAGAAAATCCGGATCATAACCGGTGCGGTTGGCGTAGTTGGTATCGCGCGGTTTTGCCGGGGCTTCTTCAACAGGTGTCCCGATCACTGACTCAGTTCGGGTTGAACCCAGCTGGATGGTGATGCGCAGGGGTATCTCGAAGCTTACTGCACCATCGGCACTGTTGATAATGATTGATGCATCACCGTTGACGTTTGGTGCTGTCACTTTTGGAGGCGTTTGCACGGCTTCAACCGCATCCGCCCTTTTCCACCAGCCTGACCAGCTGTCGCCACCGCCTGGAGGATTGCCGGAAAATTCAACACCAGCCCGGATGACGCGGTCATCACGTGCCAGTTCTGACGCGGGAACCGCGAAGTTCTGCTGCTGGTACAAGCCGCCAAAGTGCAATGCCATGACGTCGCCAGTTGCCATATTGAATACTGCCGAGCCGGAATTGCCGCCCAAGGTCGAGCAGTCATGTGTTGCCGCATCGACCAACTTTCCAAAACTGGCAGTCTTCATGCCCGGATGGAGTTCGCCCGGTTGAAGCCGCTTGATGCCGTAGTTGCCGCCAAACACCTGGTCTTGCACATCAGCGGGATTGCGCGGATCGGATGCTGGATAGCCGATCACGAATATTTCGTGGCGGTCCATCTGGCGCGGATCATTCAATGACAGTTTCAAGGGCTTGTGTGCGTCGGGCAGTCCGGCAACAGACAGAATGGCCATGTCCCAATAGGGGTGTATCATGACCACGCGCCGCACCATCAGGGTTTCGCCCTCCGGACTTCCCAGTTCACGAATGAAATTGATGCCGGCCTCTTTTCCGGGTGTCAGAGCCACGCTTCTGTCACCCAGGCCCGTTGCGAAAATTTCCGCAACGTGACGGTTGGTCATGAGCAAGCCCCGGCCCACCACAAATCCGGTGCCGCCATAAGGGTATCTGCGGTTGCCCGGCAGTTCGATGCGACCGACTGACGGGATAACGGATTCAATCCGTGTACGGACGGCTGCGTCATCAGACAGTTTGGTCCACAGGGGATGTGTGGATGTAAAGGTACCATTGATGATGTTGATGGCGGGCCGGATGTCGGCGAATATGATTGCTTCCATCCCGTTGCGTTGATCCGGCGTGACTGTGTCACCCCGTTTCATCGCCATAATTCCCGATTTTACCTGTTGCATGTCCGGGCCTGTCGCTAACATGCCCTCCAATCCTGCAGTGGCTTTCGATCTGGCTTGGCCGAGGCGTTCGACAACCTCGTCGATGCTCCTGTGCTTGCCGGTGATAAGTTCGAGATAGTTTTTCAGGCGTTGAGTTTCAAAGTCCGACATGATGTCCTCACCTTCAAGCTAGAACCAGGGGCGCAAGATGCGGCGATCTTGTGCGTTTTCAAACCCGCCGGGCGATTCTGTTGTCTTGGGTGGTGGACCGGGCAAAATCGCAGCCCCTGCACCACTCGTTCCCGCTGATGCGAGGTAGACCACGAAGGCGTTGAGAATGCCGAGAAACACTCCGGAACTTCCAAACTGGCCCGTCATGTAACCTGTACACAGGCTCAGCGTCAGTGCAACGACGAGACCCAGCCAGCTCGGCTGCCAGTTGAACGCGCGGGCCAGACCGTTGGTGACTGCGGTTGTTGCCAGCACTTGCCCGCCAAGCGTGGTCAAGGCATCCAAATTGAGAAGTTGCAGGGAAAGTGTTTCGGCCATCACATCCTCCGTTCCGATCAGTGTTGCATTTGTTTTGGGTTAGCGCTGGCGGCTTCTGCACCGCAGAGATATTTCAATGCACTGCGGCTTGGCATGAAGAAATATCCTCCACCGCGCACACGAATGAAATCTTCCACGTCCTGAATTTGCAGTGCCCCGGCAGGCGTTGGAATGGTGAGTCTGGCCAGTTTTCGTTTGCTGCTGCCGGGTGCCTGCACACCACGGGCCAGAATGGGATCAACCTCATTGTCGAGGCCATGAAACTGCCACGCCATCGACCAGGTCTGCTGGATGAATTCAAACTGCCGTTCGAGGTCGGAGTTAAAACACATGAAGAGCAGTCCCGGATCCGTCGAATTTTTGTCGCCACTGCCTGCGGCGTCATATTTGCGCCCGACCCGCAGAATCCGGTGGCGGTTGCTGATTGTCAGTTGGTCCTTCGATCCCGGCGCAAAACTTTCGCGGGGATTGGCGCGGCGGATATGCGCACCATAGGGACAGCGCAGCCCGGCCGGATCTTCCGCGCCAAACAGAAAATCATTGTCGGGTGAGGCTCTGTCATTGCCGTCCCAGCCTGTGCCCGGCTGGTGCGGGTATTTCACCAGCGATGTGCCGTCTTTCCAGCGGCCCAGCATTTTTGCGGCAATCCAGTGTTTGCGCTTGTCCAAGGTATCAAGGTGCTCGGGCATGCCCGCATGCGAGGCAAAAGCTTCAGCTGTTTTTTCGACAAAGCCGTCAAACACGTCTGTCTTCTGGTCAAGCTGGCGAATGACGAGGAAACTGCCGTTGCGGGCAAAATCCCGTGCGGCCTTGGCGCCGGAACGGTTGAAGTCCGGGATCGAGGTTCCCGCATGGCCGGGGTTTGCAACGGGCAACACATTATCCGGATCATCCGCGGCTGATACCGTAATGGCGGGTGCAACATCGCCCCGGTTATTGGGATAGCCCAACAGGAACTCGCCGGGCTCGACCACGTGAATGGCATCAGTGCTGCGCAGAAAGCGCCTGGTTCCACGGATGATGGGTTGCGAAATGCCGTCCGCAAAGCCGAAAGGCTCAAGTGAGGATTTTGGTCCGCCAGTGGTGTTGCTCTTGATTTCGAGTGCGGCCAAGGTGACGATGTGAACAATTGCGCCACCGTGAGCGGTCAGGGCTTTTTCCAGCTTGCGCGTTTGTGCCGCAAGTACACTGGCGCTTTCTGCGTAGAGCAATATCACGCCATCTGCAGGCTCGTAACCCCACGACCATTTTGCGGGCTGATCGTTGCCCGTGTCGGACAGGATCTTGCTGCGCGTGTTGTGTGCCATTCCCTGTCGAAACGCCGCTGGAAAACTGTCCCGTGTGTCACTGCAGAGTCCGAGCTTGGCCAGTCCTGTATGAGAGAGCGACAATATGCGAATGTCGCCGTGCGGCGGATCATCGCCATAGCTCAGTAGGGGTTCAATCGAATGCAGCCATTGCCGTGCGGGTTCCAAAGCGCTTGGCAGCTGCAACACCAGACAGGCCGCATGGGGGTGTTTGCTGAAACCACCAAACAACAAGCTCTGCACTTCTGTGGTTTCGATGACAGTGACTGGTGTTGCAGATGAGCCAAACAGCGACAACCAGGCTGATGCCTCGTCAGTCGTGGTTGCGGTCGCCAGTCCCTGCCGTATCGCCGCGTTGCTTCTTATCCGCGCGGTGGTCAGGTGTGGATAAGCTGAATACCAGAAGCGTGTGGGCTGCTGCTGGCGTCTGGCCCAGCGCTTGAAGCGGTCACCATCCACTGCACCGCCCTGGAACAGATTCCACGATTTGGGAAAGCCAAGCGTATTGCTCCATGCCCCGGTCAACCCATTGGCGGCTTTGGTGATGAAGTCCTCAAGGTAGCTTTCCCAACTGCCGCCATAATTGGAAAAGAACAGCAGCTTGTTGGTTCCCGGCAACAACACCCAACGGGCAAAGTGAATGGTTCCGATATCTGCGAGGTATCCAGGCTTGTAGACATGCTGCGCCATCTGCCCGATGATCCAGAAGGCTATCCGCACGGAAAAATATCGCACCCAACCCGGCTGCATGCGCGAAATTCCCGCAAGGTGGTTTTGTGGCGTGTTGTTTTCATGGGCCATGACAGCCTCCAGCACCACAGGATCTGGCAGACTGTCATCAGGCAGGTTTGCCTTCTCAGCCGTTCGCAGGCTGCTGTAGACGTAAGCCAGCACTGCAATGAGAATGAAAACAGATATCAGCACGTAGAACAAAAATGCTGTGACACCTTGCCAAAAACCGAGACGGCTTACAGCAATTGCCATTGTTGCCAGAAACAGCACGGCAAAAAGCGGATAAAAAAACTTGATGATGCCGCGCAGCACCAAACCCAGATAGAAACCCAGACTTGTTTTGCCCACTGGTGAAGACCGTTCCGTGGGCTCAGGTTTGAGCAGGTATGCCAGTTCGGGAATTGCAGCAACGTGGGCACGCAGCTTGGCCACTGTTTGCAATGGCGGCGCTGCAACAGGGTTGTTGTCAAAATAACCCCTGATGGCCCGCGCCAGATCATGCTCAGCCCTGATGCGGTTTGCAGTCATGCCGGGGTGGCCGGTAAAATTGAGGCCGGGTGTTTCAAACAATCCTTGTCCGGTTTTGATCTGGTGCCGCGATAGTTGCGTATATACATCCCCGGAAATGCCGGCAGTTTCAAATATGCGCTTGATCCAATCTTCCAAAGACGTGGCGACAGTTGCAATCGTTGATGCCTCTTCACCATCTGCGGAAAACTCGATCACCAGATGGGTGGGTTCGGGGTGGTCGCCGCGTACAACCGTGATTGTCATGAAATGTATGCCCTTGCCCCGCAAGGCGGTGCGTGCCGCACCACTGCCGTGCAAGTCCGGGATCATGGTTTCCATCACTGCATCAACGTCGTCTGCTTTTTCCAATGCAAAAGGCAGCGCAATCGTGACGAATGCGTGTGTCATGATGCTGTTTCCGCGACTTGAGGACTTTGGTCACCGCTCGCGTACAGGGATCGTGCTTCAAGTAGAACTGAAGAGCAGATGAGGCGCGCTCGAAGCTGTTCCATGACAAACCTTTGACAGACTTGACCGTCAAGTTTTCAGGTGCCCCGTGATGACAAGCATGGCGCAAAAATGTTTCGTCGACAAGGGAATTCGTGAAAAGGGGACTGCTTGCTCTGTCTCGCAAGCTGTCCCCGAGTTGAAGATCAGGGACAGTTTGCGATAGAGCAAACAGTCCCTTTTTATGCGAGCTGATATTTTGGCTACTGCAATTTGCCCAGTTTCGTGAACCTGGACTGGATGATGACAACAGACAACAAAAACAATCCCCTGACCACAGACTGCCAGTAGGCCAACAGCGAAATCCAGCCCAGTCCATTTTCGAAATTGAGAATGGTGTAGATCAGACCCAGCAGAAGTGCGCCCGTGAGAGTGCCGCTGCCTTCAATGGGTTGCCCCGCGCCAAATTGCGATGCGAGGATGACACCGGCAATTCCGGCACAGCCACCCGACAACAGATAAACGCTGAAAATTGTCCGATCAACCGGCAGACCCATGAGACGTGAGGCATCAGTGCCGCCTCCTACCGCCAGCACATGGCGACCAAACGGAGTGTGGGCCAAAACGAATGCTCCAATCATATAGGCCACCAGTGCCATCCATGCGGGTGTGGGAAACGAGAGCACAAATCCCAATGCTTGCGCAAACCAGCCCGCGCCTTCTGCGTCTACCCATGCAGGGCGCATGAAGCTCAAGAGGTCACCTTGACCCAATGCTGTGAAGGCTGTGTCGTAAGATACAGACACTGACTGGTTGCCGGGACTGGTTGCCGGCCAGCAGAAGCCCTGCACCGGAGGCCGCAAGCATCGTCGCCAGTGTTGCAATAAAGGGCATGATTTTCATGCGGGTGATGAGAACCGCGTTGAGAAATCCGACTGCAAAACCTGCGGCGATGCCACCTAGCAGTCCGGGCAAAAGGCCGTAGGGGCTAAGAAAGGCTGCCACAACACTCGACATGGCCGCAACCGATCCTACTGAGAGATCAATGCCGCCGGTCATGATGACAAAACACATGCCAAGTGACACAAATGCAAACATCGAAATATACCGCAGCACCGATTGCACATTGTAGACGCCGAGAAAGCCGTCATAGCGCAGGCCACCAAACACGATGAGCAGCAGCAATACGCCCACAACGGCAAAACCGGGCGTAACGGACCAGCTGTTTTTCATGCCTGTTCCTGGCGCTGCAGCCATACGGCGATCACAATGAGACCCGCAAGGCCGTTTACCAGCCCACAAAACCCGTAGACCAGGTATTTGACACGGGCTGTGGGCACACCGGACAGCCGTGCTGCGGCCTCATTGCCGCCCACGGCCAACAGCACTTTCTGTTGGTTGCCGCCTGAAAGTTCCTTGATCTTCTGCTCAGGCCCTGCACATTTGATGCCGATGTCCTTGATGTAACGCAGCACGATCTCACGCTGTTTTTTCTCATCAAGAATGCATGAACGTGACAAGGCAGGTGCGAGTGCCAGGGTCAAATTGTCGGCAACCGACATGTCGGGAATAATGCCGTCAAGTTTCCGTTCTTCAGAACAGAAGCCCATGCCCGCAGCAATGGCGTCTCTTGGGCTGGCAAAATGCGTTGTGCTGTCGCAGTATTTTATTTCGCCCGAGGAGGGCGGGTTTGCCGCAAAAAGCGTGCGCGCGGTTTCGGTGCGTCCCGATCCCAACAGTCCGGCCAATGCGACAATTTCGCCGCTGCGAACCGTGAGCGAAACATCATGCACCTTGCTGCCCGCGCCCAGGTTTTTGGCTTCGAGCAAGACTTTTCCGATGTTGCCTTCGCCCGCTGTAAATGCGGTTGCGCCGGAAGCCCTGACTTCAGCAAGGTCACGGCCCAGCATGGCCGCCACAAGCTGAAGCTTTGACATGTCCGCCATGTTTGCAACCGACACGGTGTGACCGTCCCGCATCACGGTTACATGGTCACACACCTCATAAAGTTCATTGAGCTTGTGGCTTGAAAAAATGACCGCAACGCCGTCCGATTGCAGTTGCCGCACGGTTTTCAGCAACACGGCCACTTCTGCTTCATCCAACGAGGATGTGGGCTCGTCCATGATGACCAGCTTGGCATTGAAAGACACAGCCCACGCCATTGCCACCATTTGCTTGATGGCCGTTGAAAACTGCTCCAGTTGCCGCCAAAGTCCTGCGGATGGATTTCCACATACCAGCGGCGGGGACCGCGTCCTACTGCTCCGCCCGGCCTTTGGATGGCGCTCCAGAATGCGGCCATCATGTCTTCACGCATGGCGTCTGCAAATGCGGGCGAAAATGCCGATTTGCGTCCGGTGATGCCGTCGCGGTTCAGGGTGTCCACGTCTGCTGCAACATTGAAACTGGCATTGTCCAATGTTCAACTCCTTCAAAAAAGGATGAGCAAAAAATAGATGAGAACCAGTAGTACCAGTCCTCATCCATCAAGTTTACCTTTCGAGATTCTCAGTACGCTTCAGGCATATAAGCTGCGACATTGTCCTTGGTGAAAACCCGGTCTGTGTTCACGAGTTTTACATCCAAGGTTTCCCCATTGCCCATTTTTTCAATAGCGGCAAACGCAGCGGGACCGAATTTCGGGTTGCATTCAACGACAACCAGAACCTTGCCGTCAACAATGGCCTGTGCCGCATCCTTGGTGCCGTCAATCGAGCCGATAATGAGATCCTTGCCCGGCACTTTGCCAGCGGCTTCCATCGCCGCGATGGCACCCATCGTCATTTCGTCGTTGTGGGAATAAAGCGCAGTTGCTTCCGGGTGCGCCTGATACAGCGTTTCGAAAACCTGGCGGACCTTGTCACGGGTAAAGCCAACCTTGTAAGTGTCTTTCTTTGCAAGCTTTGCCATATCTGCATAGGCAGCGCGGAACGTAAATCCGCCAGCCACTGCAGCGGCTTTCAAAACATTACGTCGTGAAATGGACGTGGATCGCTCCTTGGTTTGCAGCGCGGGTGGTTTTTGGCGCGCAATTTCAGAAATGCTTCGTCATTGGAGCATTTCATGTGGATAATAGTCTTGAAAATACCGTTACGCGCCAAGTGAAAACAGTACTCGCAGTGCAACAATGTAGTTCGCAATTGCAACAACAGATCCCGGTCGGCTTGCAAAAATCAGGTGCAGTGATACGTAGTCTGGCTGGCCAGTGTTATGGGCACGAAGTGTTTTTCAAAGCAAGCGATGACGATTGAAAATGGCGTCCTGGAAGGGATTCGAACCCCTGACCCCCGGTTTAGGAATTTGGTCATAGGCCGTCGATCCAGTGCCGGTTATTGCGAATTGTTGGTTCGCGAACAGCACCTTACACGACATTATTGCCAATCGGAAGCTGATCCTGAGCGATCAGATTTCGGTGTCTCATACAGTGTTCGGAGAGAATTAAATGGCTGTGATAAATCTGACGGAAGCGCGCATCAAGGAACTTGAATTTGGTTCAGGCATCTGGCGCGATGAACAGGTGAAGGGGCTGATGGTGATCTGCCATGCCTCGACAAGGTCCTATGCGGTCCAGGGTGATGTGAGGCGGAACGGTCGCCATGTTCGCACCGTCCGCATGAAGATCGACAGGGTGGACCGGATCGGCTTGCGCGAAGCAAGGCGGAAAGCCAAGGAGTTGATGAGCATCATCCAGTCGGGTGTTGATCCCACGGCTCGTCCAGTAGAAAGCGGCATCACGCTTTCTCAGGCGCTTGAGAAGCACCTCGGCGAAAAGCCGTTCCGGCCTGCAACCGAGATCAGCTACAGATACAATGTCGATCACTATCTTGCCCGCTGGAAAAACAAGGCGATTGCCGATCTCACACGAACGGAGGTGCGGGACTTCTATGACGGTCTGCGCAAGAAAAGTGGGCAGACAAGTGCCACTTGTGTGATGCGCACCATGCGGGCGGTGATCAACACAGCCATGCGGCTTGACGAAACGCTCACCGCCAATCCCGTCACATCAATCCGTCTCCAAAATGCACCTAACAGGCAAGTGGGCGCCATTGACTTGAGTGCATGGTGGACGGAGACCGAAACCTTGAGCCCTATGCGGCGTGATCTGCACCGCGCCTTTCTGCTGACAGGTGCAAGGCGTACGTCTCTACTCACAGTTCGGCGCGATGATGTGGACCTTGAAAGAGGAACAATTCATTTCCGGCACATGAAGGTGGGTGGCGCGATGTTGTTTCCCATGGGGCGGTGGCTGACAGAAACATTGAGGGCAAGAATGGCCAACGACGAACCGTTTGGTTCGCCATGGCTGTGGCCCTCACCTGCAAGTGCAAGTGGGCGTGTCGAAGAACCAAAAGAAGGCCGCAAGCAGCTGCCAAGCCCGCATGAATACCGCCACCTCGCCAGAACCATGTTCATTGCGGCAGGCGTTCCCTATGCCGAGAGTGCGCTTCTTCTTGGACAGAAGCTGCCGGGTGCCTCAGGTGGATATATTCATGCTGAGCATTTGGTTGAACACTTGCGCCCCATGGCGCAGGCCCATGAAGACAGAGTGTTATCGCAACGCATGAAGTTGATTGCCTCACCAGTTATCGAAGGTGTTGCCCATGCCGCGTAATGCGAAGACACCAAACAACTCAGTGCCGCCAGCACCAAATCAGTCGGCAAGGCCCAGGCGCAAGTCTGGACCTATGACGATCGGTGAGGTTGAACAAACCGTGCGGTGGCTTCTGGACACCCACCGCTACACACCATGGTTCGACACCGAAGCGGCGGCGGCCTACCTCAGACGCGAGCCTGGAACATTGAAAGGCTGGCGCTCAAAGGGCGAGGGGCCGAAGTTCCACACCGTAAATGACAAGTTCATCCGATATCACTTGGACGACTTGGACAATTTTGTGCGAGGCACAAAGCAAAGAAAGCAATAAAATTTCGCGACAGAAATCGCATTTGTTGAATTCATTGGAGAATTCCGGTGCGAATAATGATGCTCATCAGCAGAAAAAGGTGATTTTTAAGAGACGCGCGCCACGAGGAGCCATTCCGGTCGGCGCGTGATCGGAACACTTCCGGTCTTCCTACTTTGAGGAGATCGCATATGACTTTGACCAAAATTGATGTGGAGGACGCGCTGCGGCGGGTTCTTGATGTCCATAATCGCAGCCCGTGGTTTGATACCGAAGCGGCTGCAATCTACCTCATTTCAACACCGGGCACCTTGCGCACTTGGCGGGCAAACGGTGCGGGTCCGAAGTACCACACCATCAACGGCAAGACCGTTCGCTATCACATCAGCGATCTTGATACCTTTGTACGTGGGGAGGCAGGACGATGACTGGCTTCATGGAAAAGGGAAGGCACGCCGCTGAGGACGGCGTGCCTGAGGGAGAGACATCGAATAGTGCCGGCTTCGACAGCGGCGACAACCTCAATAGTCTGGCTGTGGCGAACAATGTGCCGTCAAAGCATGATGCGTCTCAGCTGAATGCGCACGTCAAGGCGGCGCATCAGTTGATACCGCTGATCGGCAAGAGGCCTGCTGAAGGCGGCTGGCGGCGCACTGCGCCTTTGTCGGCTTCGAAGGCAAAGGCACGTTTTGAGTCGGGCCAGAACATCGGCGTCAGACTGCGTGATACAGATCTGGTCATTGATGTTGACCCTCGGAACTTTGAAGTTGGAGATGATCCCTTTGCTCGATTGGCAAAGGAATTTGATTTGCCTGGAGCACCTTGCGTGACAACGGGCGGCGGCGGTTTCCACTACTACTTCAAGAAGCTAATTGAAATTTCCGTCGTCAACGGCCTTGATCAGTTTAAGGGGATTGAGTTCAAGTCATTTGGCCGACAGGTCGTGGCGGCGGGTTCGGTGCACCCTGAAACAGGCGCACTGTATCGGCTCGAAGATGATCCGCTTGCTCTGTCGTTGTCGGAAGCTGCCGAAGCTCCTACGGCGCTGCTGAATGCGATCAGAAAGCCTCTTTCAATGCCTTCGGACAGTGGCTTCGGTGATATTGATGCCGAGAAGCTGGCGGAATGGCTGTCCTTAGTCGATGTGTCTGAATACAAGGACGAAACGAAGTGGCGGGAACTGATGATGTCTTGTCACCAGGCAACGGGCGGCACAGGCATTGACGAGTTTGTGTCTTGGAGCACGTCTGACCCTGAATATGCTCATCACTCTGAGAAGATCAGAAAGCGCTGGTTCTCTCTGGGCAACAGGCCTGGGGCAATCACGATCAGAACACTGATTGCTGCGTTGCCGAGGGATAAGCGGCGTGAAGCGACGGAGAGTATTGGACGGATACCTGCTGAACTGGATTTCCCTGAAGATAACGATGATGAAATTTTTCATTCGGGATTCGATTGGGACAGTTGGGTCTTTGTGGCGCAAGCCATGCAATTCATTCGCAGAAGCGATTGTCAAAAGTACCGTCCTGAACAGTGGAAGGCACTCTTTGCCTCACTTTATCCTGACGGCGAAATTCTCCCCGCGGTTTGGAAGGGGCGCATTCCCATCAAGAAGTTTGAGTCCTTGGTCTATTTGCCTGAGGAACCGGAGTTTCCTGATGGTGTTGCAGGCAAGCGTTACAACATCTGGCGCAAGTCTGGTGTAGAAGCCAAGCCGGGCGACGTAGGACCGTTCATTGAGCATATGGCGTTTCTTTTCCCCAATGAGGATGATTGTTCTCTTGTGCTAGATTATCTGGCACTGCTCATTCAGAGGCCCGCTGACAAGATTCACTTCGCGCTGCTCATTCGTGGTGCGCAGGGAACAGGCAAAAGTTGGATTGGCAACCTCATGGAACTGATCATCGGCAAGCCCAATGTGGTGCGGCCCTCAAATGGCGAGGTCACTTCAAACTGGACTGTTTGGATGGAGGGCGCTCAGCTGGCGATTGTTGAGGAATTGATGATGGTCGGTCGTCTTGACCTGGTCAACAAGTTGAAAACGGTCATTACTGACGCAACGATCAGAATTGAGGAAAAGAACTGCTCACTTTATTCAATCCCCAACAAGCTGAACTTTTTATGCTTCACAAACCACTATGACGCTTTGAAGGTAGAACACGGCGACAGGCGATGGCTTGTCGTCTTTTCGCCTGCAACTAGAAGGGAGCCTGAATACTATACAAGGCTCTTTGGTTACCTGAAGGACGGCGGTGCTGCCCATGTAAAGCATTGGCTAACGCAGCGGAATATCGAGCTCAACGGCCACGGGGTAGCCCCGCCAACATCGGGTAAGGAAGTGATGCGGCGCATGTCCATGGGTGATGCCGAGTCGCACTTGCTAGACCTATTTGAGTCGGGTTCAAAGCCGTTCGACTTTGACCTGGTGCGTGTTGAGGACTTGGTCAGCGCTGTGCCAGTTGGCATGGGCGGCAAGGCTTATTTGCGCGCACGCCTGGCAAAGTTTCTGAGGGAGGAGCTGAGCGCTCAGCAGTGCAGTCGCTACAAGAAGGGAGATGCTGACCGACCCGCATATCAGCTTTGGTCAATCCGAAAGCATGATGTTTGGAATAACATCGGTGCAGCTGGCAGGATTGATGCCTACGTCGCCCACGGATGTGTTGGGCATGACCTTTGCTTGATTGATAACGAGGAGAGGTAGACAGGAATAAACAACTGGTGGGCGCTTCAACTGTCCACCAGTTGTCGTAATAAATTCATGTACTTAAGATCTGGTAGACAAGGTAGACAACTCATTCATCCATTCTGTCAGACTCTCATACGGCATGAGGTAACGGCGGAGCTGGCGCCGGACCAGAGTGACCGTAGGACTTCGATATGGCCGAAAGCGCTGTCTGCCTGTCTACCACCAAGCCATCGCCAATGATTCAAACTGGGGCAACGCAGCACTCTCCGTGAGCCTCGCGCGCGTGAGCGGCCAATCAGCCAGCTTGGCCTTAAGCCAAGGGTGGCACCGTGGAAGACAGTGCCTCTAGGCCAATGGGCAGCCAATCGAAGCGCCGGAGGCTAGTTCGAACCTCAGAGCATACAAGTGGCAATTGGGCGCTCGAGGCCAAGAAGGCGAGTCGGAACAAGGGCATGGCTGATTGAGACTGCAAAAGCACTGACCCAGGCACCGACAATGCCCCTGAAGGCCAATAACCCACTTCCATTCTGCAACGGAGTCGGCACCTGGGCTTGCCATGTGCCCTGAGGCCCCTTCCGGTAGAAATCGGTGTCAATGTGCAATGTCCAAAAATTTGTGAGGTTGTTTCAATGGCTTTCCGCATACCCCGCACACTGCAAAGTCACAATCAAGCAATCAACAAACGAGTCATGACGGTGGCAAAGCGGTTAGCAGAATCCAGAGATGTAAGACGGCCTGAACTGGATCGCAGGTGGACACCTGCCATTGAGGAACAGTTGTTGGAAATTGTCTCAAGGACCGGCTCGCCCAAAATGGCTTCACAACAGATCGGCGTATCCGTTGCTACCATCCATGATCACAGGCGGCGCGACCTGGAATTTGGCGCAAAGTACAGCGCTGCCATGGACACAGCGTTTCATCAAATTCTCAGCAAGGCCTTTGAGCGCTCCATGGCAGATGTCGAACCTTCCGACAGGTTGATCGAGGTGCTTCTCAAGTTCAGGTGGCCCGAACGCCTGAACGGTTTCTTGGCTTTCACTGCCGAAGGGGGCTCGGCATCAATTGTGCCTGCTGGTCTTGATCCTCGTGTAATTGCCAAAATGGAACCAAGTGACCGCACGACCTTGATTGAACTGCTCGGCAAATATTTGGTTGTCGAAACGGAAGTGAAGCGCGATGGCGACCTCGCCCCAGTCAACTGACATTGCACAAAGGATGTTGCGCAACCTGCTGGCTGTTGATGCCTTGGTGAAGTCTTTGGAAGAAACTGCTCCCCAGACCGTTTCGGCAGCAGGTGGGGCTCAGCTTCTCGTTTCTAAATTTGGCCGTCCGACTGGTGCTTGGTTCTGGTCGCTAAGGCCAAAGCAAGAATTGCTCTGGATTAATATGGCGGATGAGCATCAGGCGAGACATCGAGCAAACTTGGGCAAGGAAATTTAGGACTTACGGCTGTCCGTTTCGCTGATTGGTCTTTGGACGATCTTCAGGCGCATCGACATAACTCCACGTCTGCCCACGTCGGTTCGCTTGCCCTGTCTTCATAAGCCATTTTCTAGCGGCCTCTTTTGAACAACCTTCGCTGTCTGCCGCCCAACGTAGTGACGGGTAGATACGTTGCCCCTCAGAGTCTTCGACTTTTATCCGGTGTCCGTTCGGGAACCGCCACACCTTACCGTCTTTCCGGAGATGGTACAAATCGTAGCTGACAGTCTTGGAATTGATGACGTGTCCCCGGTTCAATGCCTCTGTCATCTTCGCGATCTTGTAGGTTGTTGGGTACTCGCCTTTCAACAATAATTCTCTGACGTACTCCATGACGATCTTTCGTCTGCGCACATAACCTGCTTGGTGTGGTGAGCGATATTTTGCGCCGATCTGCTTGCGAAACTTTTCCGGTACCAGTTCATCATTCTTCATAGTAGACACTTTCGCCTATTATAAGCATCTGAAATCATTGACATTTTCCGCGCAATCCGCCACTTATCGTCAAGCCCGCAGTCATTCGGGATTGCCATAGGAGAAAAGCACATGAAGCCCTGGAATGCAAATCTCTGGAAATACATCGACGACGTTGAGGTGACCGATGAGGACATCAACACAGCCATTTACGAGATGTCTCAAGAGGGAGCTTTTGAGGAAAGAAATAAGTTGTTTGAGACGATCATGCTGTCGGCGACTGTGATCGCTTACATGCGCGCGCTTATGGATCGCGGGACTGACCGTGGCCTACTAGCGCGGATAGTCTGCAACGAACTACCGATTGAAACCGGGCGCCGGTCAACGGAAATCCACGGACTTATTGATCCGGCAGATGACAGACACGAGCGAGAAATTCTCACACGCAATTCTTGCGACGCGGCGGAGAATTACCGAAAGGAACGAGCAAAGTTTCGGAATCGGACCAAACACTAAGCAGCCCGCGCAAGAGAAAACCATGGAAAAGGTCAGAAAGAAGTCGATTACCATTAGGCCGAAGCGCATTGATATTGAGCGTTTCTCATATCTCGACACTGAGCGGAAGCGGGTGGTGGCGGCAACTGTGTGGGCCAGTATGCGCGCGCTACAGATTGAGATGGGGCCGGGGCACATGGCGCTTGACTTGATCGCAAGCAATTTGCCTGTGGCTTACCGGCGTAACTGGGCGAAGGGGTAGTTGGGCAGTACATTTGCTGGCCCGAGGTCGTGCGATTTCGGGCCATGCTATTTGTGTCGGACGGCCGATGGGCCGTCCGTACCGCGATGGCGGTGACGACAAGACGGCTGTGTCCGCGCCTGTTTTCTCCCTCAAAGTCGCGTGATGTGACGCAAAAAGGAGATTAGCATGGCGATCAAAAAAGTAGCCTTAGCGAACCGGTGGATGTCCGTGACGGATGTAATCGACCGGCTGCGCCAGGCCCGAGAATATCGTGAGCAGCAAACAACGTTGCTCAATTCACTGGAAGGGCGGGCGAAACAGCGCCGCGATGAAGTGGAGCGCTCGCTCGCCGATCTTTCCCCCGCACAGCGTACAAGCATCGTCACCCGCGCCGTGAGCGGCCACCGTGCCGAACTGAAGCGGGCAAGCCTTGACGGCCGTGTTGCCTACATCCGCTCAATCAGCAAGCTCCAGGACGAACTTGTGTCTGCAAAGGCCCACTACCAGTCGCCTGTTCAGATGTTGGCGCGTGAAGGCTTGGGCAGCGAGCGTAGAAGCCGACTCATTCACCAGATTGAAAAGTCTGGTCCGGTCGAACTTGCATCGCTGTCGGCACTTGCCGCTTCGACCAGTGACAAGGAATTGGGTGCGGCACTTCTCACCCGTAACTCAGGTACAGCCGTCAATGAACGTGCGTTCTCCTCACAGGAACTTGCCGATGCACTTGTCGGCAATGACTGGCGCAAGGTCAATCAAGCCTTGGCCGAAGTGGAACGGCTGACCCTAGAGGCGGTTCACGCCGACAGCGCCTTTGAAACAGGAAAACCAAGTGCAGGGCGTACCATTCAAGTTGCACTTCGCAAGCGAGACGAAGCTGCCTTTGGTGCCGACCTTTCAAACCTTGATGAAATTGAAACTCAGGAGTCTTGAACCATGCCGACTTATGCTTTCTACCCAGCCCGTGATGAACAGCGCCGAGCTGATCAGTTGAATTTCGCAGTCGCAACGGGTGCAAATGTGGTTGCTGCCCGTTCGGCAGCCGAATTCATACTTGGCGAACCCAACGCCCTTTCGTCATGGAATGCGATAGACCTCGCAACTGCCCCTGCCGCCTTCGTTTCGGGCATTCCGCTTGGTGCTCGTGCCCAAAACGTCTGGCCGATCATGGACCGTGGCGGTTCCTACTTGAAAGGGGCATAGCCATGAGCGATGCGGCAATCGGATCAATCTACGACTTGGACAGAGACCTGAAGTTCATTTTGGCAGGCGTGTTCAAAACGACGCCACAGGAATTGTTCATCCATCTTGGCGGCGCGCTTGAGAAATTTGACGACGACGCAAAGCAGGCGATGGAAATACACCTTCGCGCCTTTGGCTACTCGGAGAGGACGTATCGGCCCTTCCATTGGTCACCCGTACGCACCTCCTGGGTGCGCATAAAGCGCTGGCCTGAGGACAAAGTCTGGATCGACGGCAACCTGTCAGCGATCCTTGATCACCTCGAAAAGGTCTGTGACGGGCCATGACCAATCTCGATTCCTTTGCAAGGCGCATGGAACACTTGGCCGTGCGGGTCGAAGGCAATGTCGAGGCGGCGGTGCGCGATTGTGCCGCTGCGGTGGCCAAAGCAGTGATTGAGGCCACGCCTGCCGACACTGGCAGGGCCAAGTCGAACTGGATTGCTCAGCTTGATGTGCCCGCTTCGGCCCAAGGGGAGGCCTTTGCTCCTGGTGTTGGCGGCAGCACTGGCGAGATCAACGGCCAGGCAGCAATCAATCAAGCGCTTGAAGTCATTCAGCGCTATCGGGCTGATCAGAACCATTCGATCAACATCACGAACAACCTACCGTACATCAACGCGTTGAATGATGGACATTCCAAACAGGCGCCAGCCGAATTTGTGCGCACGGCGGTCTTGAGTGGACTGGAGACAGTTCGAAACGCCAAAGTCCTGAGAGATTGAAGGCCAGCTATTTCTTGGTGGATGTAAGAAGTACGGCGGGCGTTGTCTTTAGCGTATCAGCCAATTTGACTATCAAGGTCAGTGAGGGATTGCGTGTGGCTCGTTCAATCCCCGATATGTACGTCCGGTCGATGTTGGCTTCATAAGCAAGGGCTTCCTGCGTCAGGTCCAATTCGTCCCGAATCCTTTTCATGTTCTCCGCCAAGACTCGTTTGTAGTCGACCATGCTGCCATGCAACGGAATTGTCGATTATAATCCACGGACTCATCGTCACATTTTTGTTCGCAAACACGAATGTTGACGATAATCTACATTTTTAAACTTAGCCGGTGGAAGCAAATGGATCCGATTTCGACTGCAATGGACTGGACATATAAGCTGATTGCCACCTGGTATGGTGTCGCAATCATTGGCGGCGCGCTTATCCTCGCCTTCGAGAGGTTGGACAGGAGGCGTGAGCCTTCAGAGGCCGATGTCTGGCGAGTTGCCGGTCGCTACCTAGAATGGTACGGCGATGAGGCCATGGCCAAAATTGGCGATCACATGGTTGGTGCCAGCTTTTCGTCAGATGGGAAGCATAGGCGGTTCTTGAAGCGCGTCTCTGAAGTGATGCAAAAAACATTGGGCCATGACCGTACCCAGGCAAATTGAAAAAGCGCCAACCCTTACGGGCCGACAAAGAAGCCACAGAACCTCCGCCATCTTTACAGCCTTGCTCAGTAGGTCCAATGTGGACGTGAGCGGCTTCGATTCTATCCTGGCGAGTAATTGTTCGCAGCCTTGCTCGAAAATGAAATCGAAAGGAAAAGCGCGAACTGAAACAGCGCTTCTGGGGAATGGGGCGCGATGAGTATTGGGCGACAAGGTGAGAGTATTCGATTTATTGATCTCTTCGCAGGACTGGGCGGATTCCACCAAGCGCTGACTTCACTTGGCCATGAGTGTGTTTTCGCGAGCGAAATTGACCCCGAACTAACGGAACTTTACCAGAAGAATTTCGGAATAAGGCCCCACGGCGACATTCGAGATGTTCGGCCCAAGGATATCCCCAAGCACGATATCCTTTGCGCAGGGTTCCCTTGTCAGAACTATTCAAAGGCAGGCGACCAAATGGGGTTGGATTGTCCAAAATGGGGCGATCTGGTTGATTTCATCGTGGCCATTTTGAACTTTCATAAGCCCCGATTGTTGATCATGGAAAACGTGCCAAACCTTATGCGGCATGAAGGTGGCGAAACCTGGAAAGAGATACGCAGACGGCTGGTAAACGCTGGATATGACATTTCAGAATCCAAACTTTCTCCCGAAATGTTTGGAATACCTCAAACTCGGGAACGCGCATTTATTGTCGGTCGACGCGGCGGACTGCGTTCATTTTCATGGCCGGAACCGAGAGAGGATGCAAATCTTTCAATTCGCTCAGTTCTGGATAAAAAGCCCACTGAAGCGCGCTATCTTGAAACCAATTTTGTCGACTATCTTGACACGTGGCAGGCACTGATTGACGCCCTGCCAAAAGACGAGGAACTACCCACATGGCCTCTCTGGGCCATGGAATTTGGGGCCGACTACCCCTACACCACAAAGTCACCTCACGCTCGCAAGTATCGTGGGCTTGGTCGCTACAAGGGATCACTTGGCAAGAGTCTCGCCCGAAAGAAAGGTGAAGAACTCCTGGCGCTGCTGCCGAGCTATGCGCAGGAAAAATCAAAACAGCTTCCCGATTGGAAGATTGAGTTCATTCGAAAGAATCGTGAGTTTTATCGCAAGCACAAGAAGATTGTCGACAAGTGGCTACCTCGTATTAAGAAGTTTTCTCCCAGCTTCCAAAAACTAGAGTGGAATTGCAAGGGCGGGGAACGCAACATATGGCAGTATGTCATTCAATTTCGAGCGTCGGGCATTCGCATAAAGTCACCCAAACGCGCGCCTTCTTTGGTGGCAATGACAGTTAGTCAAGTTCCTGTAATTGCCTGGGAGCGAAGGTTCATGACGGAGCGAGAGTGCAGTCGGCTTCAGTCCATGGGACACCTGAAGTATTTGCCCAAATCTAAAAGTTCTGCGTTCAAGGCGCTTGGAAATGCGGTGAATGTCACAGTCGTTGAGGAAATTGCCAAAGCGCTTATCGAGGCTGACCGAGAATTGGTTCTAATTAAGGCGCTTTCTCAGACGAAGCGCCTTAGAAAGGTGATGGCTAATGCAGCCTGACAGCGCTTTGGATACAAACCGGGTAAGTATCCGACCCGGAGTTAGCGTCCTCTCTGTCTTGCGTCATCTGAACTACAAGCCTTGGTTTGCTTTAGCTGAATTTGTCGACAATGCAGTTCAGAGCTATTCAGAAAATAAGGCGGAACTTCTCAAAGTACACGGTCCGAAATGGCGCCTGAAGGTCGTTATTGAAGTTGATTCATCGGCTCCAGGCAGGATCGTAATTCGCGACAATGCCGCGGGTATTCGGAGGGACGCATTTCCGCGCGCATTCCGTCCGGCGGTAGTGCCGCCTCACCGCAGCGGACTTTCCGAGTTTGGAATGGGCATGAAAAGCGCAGCGTGCTGGTTTGCTGCGAGATGGCAAGTCAGAACCAAGGCTCTTGGAGAGTTGGTAGAAAGGTCCGTCAAGTTTGACATCGCCAAAATTGTCCGCGATGAAATGGAAGAACTTGAATTTGAAGAACGTCCGGCGCGACCTGAAGATCATTACACAGAAATTTCGTTAGAAGACCTTCACCATACCCCCGTCAAACGCTCTATAGGAAAAATCAAAGAACATCTCACCGATATCTATCGCGTGTTAATCCGACGCGGCATTGTGGAACTCAAACTGGGCAACGAAGTTCTGCAATACGAAGAACCACCCATTCTCAATGCGCCAAACTACAAGGCGCCAAATGGTCCACGGCAAATTTGGAGAAAAGAGATAGACTTTGATCTTGGCAACGGCCTTTCAGTAAAAGGCTTTGCTGCGCTACGTGATCCAGGCAAGTACGAAAGGTCCGGCTTTTCACTGTTTCGGCGCGGGCGTTTGATAGAAGGCAGCGGGGAAGAGGGATATCGCCCACCACTCATATTCGGCACAACCGGCGCAAGCTATGCAAAACTTCGACTGTTCGGAGAGCTTCACCTAGATGGCTTTGAGGTCAGTCATACTAAAGACGGTTTTAGGTGGGACGACAATGAAGAACCGTTCCTTGAGTTGTTGAAAGAGCACCTCGACAGAGATGAGTTCCCCATGCTCAGGCAGTGTGAGAACTATCGTGCTCTGGCATCTAAAAAGGACCGAACTCAAGCTGCTGCCAAAGCACTTCAGCGCACTGGTGATGCAATCATCAATGCAGCCGCCGAAGTGTTTCCAGTTGTAGCCGATAAGGACCCCGTCGATACCCAGACCGAGCCGCTTGCAGCGCAACCAACTTTGGCTACGCGTGAATTGAATTTTGATTTCAGGGGAGAACCGTGGCTGGTTCGTATTGAGCTTTCCGATGATCCGGCTGAAGGTAACTGGCTATCAATTAGTGACCAGGCAGCATCCCCCGATCAGCCAGAAGTAATCGAAATTCGACTCTCTATGGCACATCCGTTTATGATTACGTTTGCCCAGACAGATGCGAATGACATTGAACCCCTCCTGAGAATTGCGGCGGCTCTAGCCATAGCGGAAGTACTTGCGCGTCGAGCTGGCGTCGGGGCCGCTGGAACAATTCGAAGAAATATGAATGAAATTTTGAGAGAGGCACTGTCACGGCTATGACTTCCGAAAGTAACAACTCCCCACAGTCGCCTCTGGCAGGCATTGTGCTCAAGCCTGGGATCAAATGGTTGCCGTTTCAAAGGGAACAGGCAACTGGTGTGGTCGCCCGTGGTGGACTTGAAGATGATGAAAGAAAAAAGCTAATTCGCTCGGCGGCCGAGATACTGGGATCGGGAGCTGATCCCCGAAAAACGGCAACTCGTTCGACTGGACTCGTAGTCGGTTATGTTCAAAGCGGAAAGACGCTTTCATTTACAACAGTTATTGGCCTTGCTCGTGACAATGGATTTCCCTTAGTTATTGTGGTTGCCGGCACAAAGGATCCACTTTTGTCGCAGTCACATGAACGACTGAGAAAAGATCTGAATGTAGATGATGCAGACGGACTAGTTCCATGGATCATGGAGAAAAATCCCAGAACTCAAGGCAGCCAATACGAACAATTACTAAGAAGAACTATTGCGAACTGGCGGGATAAGAGTCTGGAAGATGACGAAAAGCCAACTCTGTTGCTAACAGTCTTGAAACAAAATCATCGTTTGCGCTCGCTGACGGAACTCCTAAAACGTTTGGACTTATCTGATGTCCCGACTCTAATTGTTGACGACGAAGCCGACCAAGCCAGTCTCAATACAAAGGTTGGCAAGGGAGAAGAAAGTACCACTTACTCCCGACTGCGCGAACTTCGTGATGCATTGCCGTTTCATACATTGCTACAGTACACCGCGACCCCGCAAGCACCATTGTTGATCAATATCGCAGATACTCTGTCTCCGGATTATGTCCACGTATTGGAGCCTGGTTTGGGTTATGTGGGAGGGCAAGAGTTTTTCGCTCTTGGCAGCCTGTATGTACAGCCAATCCCGCCTGCAGACGTTCCGCAACGTAATGCGCTCCCGTTGGAGCCGCCAGATTCACTTTTGCTGGCTCTGAAGGCATTTTATGTTGGCTTGGCAGTAAGCAAAATCGATGGGAGGGGGCGTCTCTCGATGCTAATTCATCCTGCTCGTGAGACAGTAGTACATCAAGCATATGCAAGGTGGGCATCAGCAACAAAAGATGCTTGGGAAGCTACACTTAAACAGTCCTCGACTGATCCTGACAAAAGAGAATTGATTGAACAGTTTCGTATTGCATACCAAAATATAGCTACTACTGAAGCGAGTCTGCCGACGTTTGACCAAGTTGTGGAGAAACTAGCTTACGCTTTGCGAAACACTGCGGTGATCGAATTTAACACACGCGGCACTCCGAAAACCCCTGAAATTAAATGGAAAAATGCGGTTGGGTGGATTTTGGTTGGAGGACAGGCGTTGGACAGGGGATTCACAGTCGAACGCTTGTCTGTGACCTACATGCCTAGAGGAGTTGGAGTGGGTAACGCTGATACGATTCAGCAGAGAGCACGCTTTTTTGGATATAAGCGAAAGTATCTTGGATTGTGTCGCATCTATCTCGCCCAGGATTTGCGCACAGCTTTTGAAAGTTACGTCGAACACGAACAAACCATGCGGACAGAACTAAGACTGCTTGCAGAGCAAGGCGCTGCCCTTCAAAGTTGGCGCAGAAGACTTATTCTCGATCCGTCGTTGCAACCCTGTCGGAAGTCAGTGATTTCTGACCCGATAACGAGACTTCGTAGAAGGGGCGGATGGACGCTTCAGCGGGGCGCGTTGATGAACAGTGCTACCCTTAAGCTCAATGGCGAATTGGTTGACAAATTTCTGTCTGGATTGCAGTTGCAGACCGACAGTTCCTATGTCTCGAACGAACCGGCGCAACAGCATCAAATTTGTCCAAATGCGCCTATGCAGAAGATCATAGACCTCTTCGCTGATTACCGTTGTGAAGACCCGCGAGACACCGCGAGCTTTACTGGACTACTCGTGACTATCAGTGAAGCGCTGAGGAGAGAAAATTCTTTGGTTGCTTCTATTTATCAAATGCGTCCAAGTGCCAAGGGCTTCCGTGAAATTAAGGAAGATGGCAGCATCGATTTTTACCTACAGGGAAAGACAGACAAAGCAGGAGCGTATCCAGGGGATAATTTTTTCTCTATGCCAGATAGACTTTCGGTGCAAATTCACAATTTTGAACTACGTCGAAAAGGGCGAGTAGAAGCTAACGAAGCGCGCTTACTTGTATTTCATGTTCCTGCGCAACTAGCTCGGGACTGGCTCATTCAAATTCAATCTGGTCAGCAGTAGCCCATTCGACATTTGCCGATTGGCGTCCCGGAAGGGATTCGAACCCCTGACCCCGGGTTTAGGAAACCCGTGCTCTATCCTGCTGAGCTACCGAGACTTATCGCCACGCGCACGGTACTTATACGGTACTTAGTGTGAACCGCATAGACCTAACGCCTTGTTCCGAATCGCCTTCTCTAAGCCAGAGCATACAATTAGGAAACCGGTGCTCTATCCTGCTGAGCTACCAAGACGTGACGGCCCTCATAAATGTGTTCTGCGTTTAGGTCAAACTGGACCTAGGGGTTTTGTGATGGATATCGTATTTGTTACGGACAGGAGATTGCACCGCCATGAAAATGACCACGGAAGAAGCCTTTGTGAAAGTCTTGCAGATGCATGGCATCAACAACGCTTTTGGCATCATCGGTTCAGCCTTCATGCCGATTTCCGATATTTTTCCGAAAGCCGGCATCACATTCTGGGATTGCGCCCACGAAGGATCAGGCGGCATGATGGCGGATGGGTTTACGCGGGCGTCCGGCAAAATGTCGATGATGATTGCGCAGAATGGTCCGGGCATTACCAACTTCGTGACGGCGGTGAAGACGGCTTACTGGAACCACACGCCGCTGCTGCTGGTCACGCCACAGGCTGCCAATCGCACCATCGGGCAGGGTGGGTTTCAGGAAGTGGAGCAAATGGCGCTGTTCAAGGACATGGTTGCCTATCAGGAAGAGGTGCGCGACCCCAATCGTGTGGCGGAGGTTTTGAACCGCGTGATTTTGAACGCCAAGCGGTTGTCGGCACCTGCACAGATCAATTTCCCACGCGATTATTTTACGCAAGTTGTGGACATTGAGTTGCCCGCTATCGTGGAGTTCGAGCGGCCCACAGGCGGGGGTGATGCGATTGCAGCGGCGGCGACGTTGTTGTCAGAGGCAAAGTTTCCCGTGATCCTGAATGGAGCTGGCGTTGTCATCGGCGGGGCCATTCCTGCGTCGAAAGATTTGGCAGAGCGCCTCGATGCGCCGGTGTGTGTGGGCTATCAGCACAATGATGCGTTTCCGGGTGGGCATCCGCTGTTTGCCGGGCCATTGGGTTACAATGGGTCAAAGGCGGCAATGGAATTGATTCAACAGGCCGATGTGGTGTTGTGTCTGGGCACGCGCCTCAATCCGTTCTCCACATTGCCGGGTTATGGGGTGGATTATTGGCCGAAGACTGCGAAAATCATTCAAGTCGATATCAATCCTGATCGCATTGGCCTTACAAAAAAAGTGACGGTTGGCATTGTGGGTGACGCCGGGAAAGTTGCGGTTGCGATTTTGGCGAAACTCTCACCATCTGCAGGCGATGTGGGCCGCAGGCTACGGAAAGATTTGATTGCCACAACAAAGTCGCGCTGGGCGCAGGCGCTCTCGTCGATGGATCATGAGCAGGATGATCCTGGCACATCATGGAATGAACGGGCACGTGCCGATAAACCCGACTGGATGAGCCCACGCATGGCCTGGCGCGCCATACAATCAGCATTGCCGAGGAATGCCATCATCTCCTCCGACATTGGCAACAACTGCGCCATCGGCAATGCCTATCCGACGTTTGATGAGGGACGGAAATATCTGGCACCGGGATTGTTTGGTCCCTGCGGATATGGTCTCCCCTCAATCGTTGGCGCAAAAATTGGCTGCCCCGATGTGCCTGTGGTGGGCTTTGCGGGTGATGGTGCCTTTGGCATTGCGGTGACTGAATTGACAGCCATTGGCCGCAAGCAATGGCCTGCCATTACGATGGTGGTGTTCCGCAATTACCAGTGGGGTGCTGAGAAGCGGAATTCCACACTTTGGTATGCGGATAACTTTATCGGCACGGAACTGGATGAGCAGGTGTCTTATGCGGGCATTGCACGCGCTTGCGGTTTGCAGGGCGTGGTGGCCCGCACCATGGATGAATTGCGCGATGCGCTGGCACTGGCGGTTGAAGACCAGATGAAGCACGGGAAGACCACGCTGATCGAAGCGATGATCAACCAGGAACTGGGCGAACCATTCCGGCGGGATGCGATGAAGAAGCCGGTGGAGGTGGCGGGCATTGATCCGAAGGATATGCAGCCGCAAGCAGGGGCTTGATCGACACTACCTGAATAAAACATCAAGCGAGAGTATCGAGCGGTCAATTGAACCCAAACTACCTGTCGTTCCCGCGAACGCGGGAATCCAGACTTTCCACAAACTCGCTCGTTAAAAGTACAGTGGCGTGACGTCTTGAAAGCGTATTCGTCACACACCCTGCGCGCAAAAGCGCGTCAAAAACAAATTCAAAAAAATTTCGGCCGTTAAATTTTGTCAAGCTTTTGTCAGCCTTCAGTTGATAGTGAGGTCTTCAAGACAATTGGACGACAATATTGTGAAGGTTCAAATCCTTCGAAACAAACAGAAATTCTGATTTGATTCAGATTCGGTGATGCACGGCTGTGTTTTTCGCTTGCTGGTGCATGGGTATTGGAGAGAAATGATGGGCTATGAAAATCTGTTGCAACTCATAAATTACAAGTTTGCGTATAGTGTGGGGCTCGATATCATCGGTATGACACTGCTGATTTTTGTTCTCTATTACCGACGATATCATGACAAGGAACTTGTCACTGCGGCAGCACTGTTCAAT
>JAYUVC010000216.1:0-32838 GCA_043754325.1 Hyphomicrobiales bacterium | reverse complement strand
AGGGCTGATGAGGTCCTTTTGGCGGCGGCAAATGCGATGTTGAAAGTAGTGTATCAAATCGTAAATAATGCCCTCAGCAGCTCGTCATTCCCGCGTTCGCGGGAATGACGAGATATTGGGGCTGATTCTAACTGATCGTCCAGCGCTCTGGTAGAGTTTTTCCGGCTTCAAGGTCGATCGACATTGACACGGGTTTATCTTGATCAGAGCTTCGCGAAACGCAATAGCCTTGCCAGCCCAGAGATTGCATGATATTGTCCGCGATATGAGAGTTGTGTTGGATACCTCTGTCTTGGTTGCCGCTTTGCGCAGCCCTTCTGGGGCCTCTGCCGAATTGCTGAGGATGGCGCGTCATAAAAAGTTTGAGGTCCTCATCAGTGTGGGCATGATTTTGGAATATGAAGCGGTTTTGAAGCGGGCGGAGCATTTGTCTGTTGCGGGGCTGTTGATGTCTGATGTTGATGATTTGCTGGATGCGTTTTGTATTTTTGCACGACCAATCACCAACCATTTTCGCTGGCGACCTGTGTTGACGGACCCTGATGATGATCTGGTGCTTGAAACAGCGGTCAATGGCAGGGCAAATGTGATTGTGACTTTCAATGTGTTTGATTTTCAACGCGCCAAAATATTGTTTGGAATAGATGTTCAACGACCTGGCGAAGCTTTAAGGAGACTTACATGAAACAACAAAGCAACTACGCCCTTAGGCTGCCGAAATCGCTCAAGGCCGGCATTGAGCAGATGGCGAAGGCGGATGGGGTGTCTTTCAACCAGTTTGTGGTGAGTGCTGCGGCGGAGAAATTGTCGGTTTTGCAGACGGCAGATTATTTTGTGGGGCGTGCGGCGAAGGGAAGTCTCAGTCGGTTTGATGAGATCATGGCTCGGCCGGGTGGGGAAATTGCTGTGGTGGGGGATGAAATTTGAGTGTCACTCGCGGTCCCTCATCCGGCGCGTCGCGCCACCTTCTCCCGCAAAAAGGCGCGGGAGAAGGCAATAATCATGTGGGCCTTCTCCTGTTTCTTCCAACGGGAGAAGGTGGCCGACAGGCCGGATGAGGGGAGATTGGCACACGCCCTCAAATTAAATTCTTAAGTCCGAAAATACCTCTTGACATTGTTCCTGTTATGTTCCATATCCCATCCATGCCTTCCCAAACGGGGTCCGGTTCGCGACGGTGAACCTGGATGGGATGGCTGCGGGGTTTGTGGGGTGGGTTAACGTGGCCCAATTCACATTCTTGTTCGAGCACCCTCGGCCCTTTAACAAGGCTGAGCCATGGATTTGGGCGTATTGTGGTCGTCCTACAGCTTTGATTGTAGGCCTACGGGATAAACGACTACCGGGTGTGATCGTGGGAGACACTTCGAGCTCCGGGATCACCGATGGAAACAGGCGTGCTGGTATGTTCCTTCAAACCAACCCGATCGCGTGTGGGGAGACCCGACGCACCACTTTGCGACCTTAAACACGGTCGCACCTCGCGGAGGGTCTCCTCACGCGTCCCCACTTTGCAGGGTGTTGCAGAACAAGACCAACTTGGCTGGTCCCACAAAGCCATTCATGCAGCCTGAATTTGATCTTCCTTTCCTCCGATGCTAACAGCCCCCAAACTCAAAACAGGAACTCCCCCATGTCTGTCGATTCTGCCACTGTGCGCCGTGTTGCGCGGCTTGCGCGCCTCAAGGTCAATGACGAGGATGTGCCCCGTCTGGCTGGGGAGTTGAACGTCATTCTGGCCTTCGTTGAGCAACTCAATGAGGTCAACGTCGATGGTGTGGCTCCGCTCACATCCGTTGTCAGTCATAAGATGCGCATGCGCGATGATGTGGTGACGGATGGCGGCTATGCCCGCGCGGTGACGCAGAATGCGCCAGTGTCGGAGGATGAATTTTTCATGGTGCCGAAAGTGGTGGAATAATCATGACATCGCTCACATCACTCACCATTGCCGAAGCCTCCAGTAAACTAAAGGCCAAGGACATTTCGGCGCTCGAATTGACCGACGCCTATCTCGCCGCCATGGAAAAGGCGCGGGCGCTCAACGCCTATATTGTCGAAACGCCGGAACAGGCGCGGGAAATGGCGAAGGCTTCCGATGCACGCATCGCCCGCGGCGAAGCGGGTGCGCTCGAAGGCATTCCGCTTGGCATCAAGGATTTGTTCGCGACCAAGGGTGTGCACACCCAGGCCGCCAGTCACATTCTCGACGGCTTCAAGCCCACCTATGAATCCACTGTCTCCGGCAACCTGTTTCGCGAGGGTGCTGTCATGCTGGGCAAGCTCAACATGGACGAGTTTGCCATGGGGTCGTCGAATGAGACGAGTTATTATGGCCCAGTGATCAATCCGTGGCGGCGTAACGGCTTCAACACGGCACTGGTGCCGGGCGGGTCTTCGGGTGGTTCGGCGTCGGCGGTGGCGGCGCATATTTGTGCAGGTGCCACGGCAACGGATACAGGCGGCTCCATCCGCCAGCCTGCGGCATTTACGGGCACGGTTGGCATCAAGCCCACCTATGGCCGTTGTTCACGCTGGGGCATTGTGGCCTTTGCGTCGTCGCTCGATCAGGCGGGGCCGATTGCGCGGGATGTGCGCGATGCGGCGATCATGCTGAAGGTGATGGCGAGTGTGGACGAGAAGGATACGACATCGGTTGATGTGCCAGTGCCGGATTATGAGAAGGTGTTGGGCAAATCGATCAAGGGCTTGCGCGTTGGCATTCCCCGTGAATATCGGCCCGATGGCTTGTCGTCGGAGATCAATGCGCTGTGGGACAAGGGTGCGCAGTGGCTGAAAGAGCAGGGGGCCGAGATCGTCGAGATTTCGCTGCCGCATACGAAATATGCGCTGCCCGCCTATTACATCGTGGCACCTGCCGAAGCGTCGTCCAACCTCGCGCGCTATGACGGCGTGCGTTACGGATTGCGCGTGCCGGGAGAAGACCTCACCGACACCTACGAAAAAACCCGTGCCGCAGGCTTTGGCCGTGAAGTGCAGCGCCGGATTTTGATCGGCACCTATGTGCTGTCGGCGGGATATTACGACGCCTACTATGTGCGGGCGCAGAAGGTCCGTACACTGATCAAGCGCGACTTCGACCAGGCTTGGGCCAAGTGCGATGTGGTGCTCACACCCGCGACACCTTCAGCGGCCTTTGCGCCGGGCGAGATTACTGATCCGTTGCAGATGTATCTCAACGACGTGTTCACAGTGACGGTGAATATGGCGGGGTTGCCGGGCATTGCCGTGCCAGCCGGATTGTCGGCTGATGGATTGCCGCTGGGCTTGCAGCTGATTGGCAAGCCGTTTGATGAGGAGACGTTGTTTCAGACCGCGTTTGCGATTGAACAGGCGGCGGGGCGGTTTCAGGCCAAGGCGTGGTGGTGAGGACAGGGGACCTCATCCGTCGCTTCGCGCCACCTTCTCCACGCAAGTGGGCGTGGAGAAGGGACTGCATGGGAACCACCCTCAATGTTCAAACCAGAGGGAGGTCTAAAACCCAGTCCCTTCTCCAGCCCTCTTGCTGGAGAAGGTGCCCAAAGGGCGGATGAGGTCCCTTATTTCGCGTTAACCGTAATGGTAAAGTTTTAGTTAAAATGACTCATTCTGGCACAGGGGGACTCTTTACGGATTGATGATCCTGATTTACCTTTCATTAACACTTGCGGCGAGGTTGCGGCGAAGTGTGGGTGAAGTGTGTAGGTCTGGAGTTGGTCATGAAGCGTTGGTTTGGTGTTGCTGCATTTGTTTTTGCCTCCGTCCTGTCTACGGCTGCTATCGCTGCAATCTCTCCTGTGTTTGCGCCTGAGTTTGGAAAGTCTTTGCCGCCCGTTGGTTTTGTAAAGTTTTGTGTCAGCAATCCCGCCGAATGCAAAAACGTTGGCCGCCGGGCCCAGCGGGTGGAACTGTCGCCAACAGCATGGAACATGCTGTTCAAGGTCAATGCGGACGTTAACCAGGACATTGCGCCAATCAGCGATGCAGACCAGTACGGCGTTCCCGAATTCTGGACTTACCCCACCACCGCGGGCGATTGTGAAGACTACCTGCTGCTCAAGAAGCGCGATCTGGAAAAGCTGGGTTTTGATTCGGGCGCATTGTTGATCACCGTGGTTCTTGATGAAAAGAACGAAGGTCACGCCGTGTTGACGGTTGCAACCGACCGGGGTGATTTCGTGCTCGACAACCGCCGCAACGACATTCTGGTGTGGGCCGAAACCGGTTACACCTTCCTGAAGCGACAATCACAACGGGACCCCAAGGTCTGGGTGGCGCTGACAGACGGGGCGCACAAGACTGTAAAAGCGACGGCTGGGAACAACTAAGGCAGTATCGCCAGTCGTTTTGTCAACAAGTCAAAAAAACTATCGGCATTGATGCCGCGACACACCGTGGCATTGGCCTTGCGGTTGGTGACACGCCACCAGTCAATCACTGTCATGCCCATGGTCAATTCGGATTCGCATTCGACTGCGACGTTTACATCACGGGATGTGAACAGTTCCGGCTGCAACAGCCAGGCAATGACGCAAGGGTCATGCAGGGGGCCACCATCGGTGCCATATTTCTGTTCGTCGAAGCGTTCGAAGAAGTCGAGCAGTTGCGCTGTAGCGGGACCGGTATTGTTTTTCATATCACGAAATTTTTGCACGCGGGCCTTGGTGGTGAGGGCCTGGTGGGTGCAGTCCAGCGGGATCAGCGTTATCGGTATGCCGGAGTCGAAAACCAGTCGTGCGGCTTGCGGGTCAACGTAGATGTTGAATTCGGCTGTCGGGGTCACGTTGCCGCCCTCAAAGAAACCGCCACCCATGGCAACAATGCGTTTGATGCGGGGAGCAATGCGTGGTTCGCGGACGAGTGCAAGACCAATGTTGGTCAGCGGGCCAAGACAGCAGAGGGTGATGGTTTTTGCAGAATGCTGCATCAGAGTCTCGACGATGTAGTCAACTGCATATTGCTTTTGCAGCGGCATTTTTGGCTCCGGCAAATCAGGGCCATCAAGGCCCGTGCGACCGTGCACATGTTCGGCTGTGACCAGTGTTCGCAACATGGGGCGGGTGGCACCGGAATAGACCTTGATATCGGGCCTGCCGCCAAGCTCGCATATTTTGCGGACGTTCACTTCCGTCAAAGCCAGCGGCACGTTGCCCGCCACGGCAGTGATGCCGAGGATTTCGATTTCAGGTGAGGCCAATGCCAGCAATATGGCAACAGCATCGTCCTGGCCAGGATCGGTGTCGATGATGATGGGGTGAGTCATTATTTTTTCCGTTTGGTTTTCTCCATCTTTTTACGTGAGTGATAGGTCAGCGCAAGAGAAATGCAGTGTTTCAGCTCTGCCATGGGCAAGGGTTGGCCCAGCGTCAATTCGATGCTGCGCTGATCGACATATGTCATTTGTTCGGGGTAACGGTCGCGAAATTCATCAATCAAACCGGACTGGCAATGAACGTAAACTGCGTATTTGTTGGGGTCACTGCGTAACGCATCAATGCGAATGGTGCTTCCACTTTTGGTTTGGGCGGTGATAAAACTCAGTTGCCCCCAGCGCAGGGCTTCTTTGATGGGTCCAACGCCCTCGGTTTTGCGGGCCGTGTCCAAAATGATTTCACGTAAAGACATAAGTGCTTTTTGCATTTCATCGGGTTGGTTTTTGAAAAGGCTGTCAGCAAGGCTCATGATTTTAAATCTGGAAAGAATTGATCGGACATGCGCTTGATATAACCCACCAGTGCAGGGCGGGTGCGGATGTAGTCGCCAATGGGGCTTTCGAAGTAGGGGGTGCTGGCGGCCCAAAGGAAGCCGCAGACGGATGCGTCGGCACCGCTGACGTTCGGACCCAAAATATACGTCTGGTCGCCCAAAATTGATTCCACCGCGTCAATGTCACCTTTGGCAAGCTCCAATCGTTCGTCTGACGTGTGACGACCAAGACCTTGCATATGTTGGGTTCTCCGAACTTTTCCGCGCACAATGCGGGCGATGAGCGGGCGGATGGGGGCTGGGGCACCGGCGAAGAATTGATAGGGGCCTTTCCAGAAGTTCTCATCATTCAGCCAGCGGACGCCCATGGACAGGAAATAGAAATGCTCTTCCAACATACGGGCAATAGCCCAGCCTTTGGCAAGGTCACCGGCGCTGTATCCGCCTGAGAAATTTACCCCATGGGTGGCTTCTAGATGGCGCATCAGGAAATGTGAGTCGGCAATAACCTTGTCGCCATCTGTGAGGTAAGGGGCTTTGCCTTTCGGGGCTTTTTTGAAGTCCATGCGTTCCACCTCATAAGCGAGGCCTGACATTTTCATGAGGATCAGCGCCTTGATGCAGAAGGGGCTGCCATCAGGCAATCCGAAGTAGGGGCCAAAGACGTGTAGTTTCAACATTTCAATCTCCTGTGGTTGCTGCCAAGCTGCTGACAACCGCTGTCAGCACTGTTAGTGTAACATCACTCCATGAGACGCGCTGAACGATTGCTCCGCATTATCCAGATCCTGCGCCGCCACCGGCGTCCGGTGAAAGGGCAGAATATGGCTGAAGAAGTGGAGGTTTCGCTACGCACGTTGTATCGCGATATTGCTGACTTGATTTCGGATGGTGTGCCGATACGGGGCGAAGCTGGCATTGGATATATTCTGGGCGAAGGTTACGACGTGCCACCCCTGATGTTCAACGCTGATGAATTGGAAGCCATCATGCTGGGACTGCGATGGGTGGAGCGTCGCGGTGACAGTGATTTGTCTCGCGCCGCACAAGACACAATCGCAAAGATTGGCGCTGTCTTGCCGCAGCAGTTGAAGCCGTTCTTGTTCGACTCAGGCTTGCTGGCTCCGCCGGTTTTTCACAAGACAGTTGACGCAGTGGATGTGGCGGCGCTCCGGCAGGCGGTTCGGGAACAACGGAAGGTGACGCTGGTCTATCGAGATGAGAGTGGCAAAGACTCGCAGCGCGTGGTGTGGCCCATTGGCATTGCCTATTTTGATGCGCAGAGATTGGTAATTGGCTGGTGTGAATTGCGGCAAGATTTTCGCTCGTTCCGGACCGACCGGATGGTTGAGGCGAAGGTGATGACAGAGAAATATCAGGAGCGGCGGAAGGCATTGCTCAAGCGCTGGCAGGAGCTGCGGGCGAAAGAAGGATTGGTGCTGCCTTACGATGCTTTGGCGTAAACCCGACCTGACGCCACCAGCGCCAGCGCCTTTACGTATAGCGGATACTCAACCGTCAACACCCGCGCTGCCAAGGTTGCTGGCGTATCATCGGGCAGTATCGGCACTTTTGCGCGGGCGATGACTTCGCCTCCATCCAGTTCTTCATTGACAAAATGCACCGATGCACCGTGGAATTTGGCACCGTCTTCGATGGCGCGCTCATGGGTGTGGAGGCCTTTGTAGAGGGGGAGGAGGGACGGGTGGATGTTGAGCATTCTGCCGGCCCAGGGACGGATCAACACAGGGGTTATGATGCGCATGAAGCCTGCACAGCAAATGAAGTCGAGTTGGTGTTTTTGCAGTTCGGCGTTGAGCGCCGTGTCGAAGGCTTCGCGGGTGGCGAAGTCTTTGTGATTGACGGCGACGTTATCAATGCCTTGTTCACTGGCATAGTCCAATCCGGCAGCGCCTGGATTGTTTGACGCGACGAAAACGATTTCAGCGGGGTAGGCGGGGTCGCGGCTTGCTTCGACGAGGGCGCGGAGATTTGAGCCGCGACCGGAGATGAGAACACCGACGCGTTTTTTCTGCATCAGGTCAGTGAACCCGAATAGGCCACTTGTTCTTGCCTGCCCTTGCGCTTGGCAATGCTGCCAAGGGTAACCACGGTTTCGCCCGCGCGTTTCAGCGCTGCGGCTGTGGTTTTCGCGTCCTTTGCGGCGACGACCACAATCATGCCGATGCCGCAGTTAAAAGTGCGGAGCATTTCGGACTCTGCAACACCGCCTTCGGCTTGCAGCCATTTGAACACGGGTGGGAATGGCACGGCGTCAAGGTTGATATGTGCTACGGTGCCCTTGGGCAGAATGCGGGGTATGTTTTCAGTAAAGCCGCCGCCAGTGATGTGGGCCAGTGCCTTGATGCTGTTGCTTTTCCTGATGACTTTCAGAAGCGACTTCACATAGATGCGGGTTGGGGTGAGCAGGGCTTCGGCGATGGTTTTGCCTTTTGCGAAAGGGGCCTTGTCAGCAAGTTTGGCACCTGAGGTTTCGACAATGCGGCGGATCAGGGAATAGCCATTGGAATGGGGGCCGGAGGAGGCAAGGCCAAGAATGACGTCACCTGCTTTTAAGTCGGAACGGGGCAGAATTTTTTTGCGTTCGACGGCACCCACGGCAAAGCCCGCGAGATCATAGTCACCGCCGTGATACATGCCCGGCATTTCAGCTGTTTCGCCTCCAATCAAGGCGCAGCCTGCCTGTTTGCAGCCGTCGGCGATTCCCGCGATGACTTCGCGGGCGTCGTTCACAAGCAGCTTTCCGGTGGCGTAATAGTCAAGGAAGAACAGCGGCTCGGCACCTTGCACAACGAGGTCGTTCACCGACATGGCGACAAGATCAATGCCGACGCCGCGGTGGATGCCGGAATCAATTGCCAGTTTCAATTTTGTACCCACACCGTCATTGGCGGCGACCAATACCGGGTCTTTAAAGCCGCAGGCTTTGAGATCAAACAAGCCGCCAAAGCCACCCAAGTTGGGGGTGGAGCCTTTGCGCCTGGTGGATTTGGCCAATGGTTTGATGGCGTCAACAAGGTTATTTCCAGCGGTGATATCCACGCCCGCGTCGGCGTAAGTCAAACTGGTGTGTTTTACTTGTTTGCTGCTGGCCATGCCGCTAGTTTGCCCCAAATTCGTGCTGAATTGATTTGTGGGCCTGTTAGCCCATTTTAGCGGGCCAATGTAAGCCCGAATGGGCGTTATGGGGACAATACTGAAAACTTTTCTTTTGACTTTGCTTCTGTGTGGCTGGGCAAGCGTGGCAATGGCGGCGGGCCCGGTGGAAACCAGCGTGTTTGCCGTGCAGGGCGTCGACGTTGATATCACCGACGTCGACGCAGACATTGCCAAGAACAAGGCACTGGTTGAAGCGCAAATGAAAGCCTTCAAGACCTTGGCTGGGCAAATAGGCAACCAGTCCATTGTTGATGCTGTGGCAAAATATGACGAGAAACGGGTTCTGCCATTTCTGAAATCACTTTCAATCGAGGAAGAGAGCATCAGCCCCGGCCGTTACAAGGGCAAGCTGACAGTGCGCTTCCTGCCCAACAAAATCCGGGCGCTTTATGGTGGTTTTGGTGTCAAGGTGGGAGGAGAGCAGGGCCCCAGTTTGTTGATATTGGCGGTTTGGAAAGGCGCAACGGGCAACGTTTTGTGGGAGGATAACCCGTGGCGGCAGGCGTGGATCAATTTGCGGGCGGAGCAGTCGCAAATTCCCATCATCGTACCACTGGGTGATTTTGACGATACGGAGATGATTTCGGTCATGGATGTTTTGAGTGAGGACGCGTTGAAAATTGAGGCCATCCGCAAACGGTATGATGTGAAGAAGGTCATTGTCGCCTTTGCAGAACCTGCGGAAAACGGAGCTGTGCATGCGCGCATGACTGGTGATTCACCCTTGGGAAAATTGAGTTTCGATAAAGTCTATGATGGTGAAACCGGTCGTGTGGAAGATTCGACTGCACTTGCTGCACAGCGGTTTCATGCGGTGATGCTCGACAAGTTCAAGGCCGGTGCGGCCAGGGTCGCAGATCAGAAACGTTTAAACGAGGTCAATGCCAAGAAGACCTTGAGTGTACGGGTGCCATTTTCCGGCCCATCCGAATGGAATGGATTGCGGTCGCGCATACTCTCCATACCTGGCGTAACCGGGTTGGACGTATCAACGCTAGGCGCTGATGGTGCCGTGGTGTCGTTGACTTTTGTAGGTACGCCAGAGGACATGCAGTCATCCATGCAAGCCAGCGGCCTGAATTTGTCACGTGGTGGGGATGGGTGGCAAATTTCGCCGATTTGAGACATGTGGATCTTAAAGATAAATCGCAACACGACTGGAACCAGTACATGACATTGCAGAAACAAACGGGTTTTTGGGTGGCAGCCTTGTTCGTCTTTATTCTGGCGCTGTGGTTGTTGCAGACCATCCTGCTGCCGTTCATCGCCGGGTTTGTATTGGCGTATTTTCTTGATCCTGTGGCCGACCGGTTGGAACGATTGGGCTTGCCGCGTATTCTGGCAACGCTGGTCATTCTGACCATTGCGATTGCGGCTGTGGTGATGGCCGTGCTGATTGTGGCACCTGTGCTGGCAGAACAAGCAGTGAAATTGGCGCAGGATCTGCCTGATCTGGCAAAAGCACTGATGGCGCGTCTGGATGAACTCATGCCGAAAAGCCTGAAAGACATGTTGGCGCGTGCGGGCGGATCGACGTCGGGCTCGCTGGGAGATACCGTTGGCAAGGCCACGGGCTGGGCTGCTACATTCATTCAATCCATTTGGTCAGGCGGCATGGCGCTGGTGAATACGCTGTCGTTGTTGGTGGTGACGCCCATTGTGGCGTTTTATCTTTTGGCGGATTGGGATCACCTGGTTGCAAAAGTCGACAGCTGGGTGCCACGGGATCATGTTGAAGAGGTGCGAGTGATCGCCCGCGACATTGATGCAGCGCTGGCTGGTTTCATTCGGGGGCAGGGAACGGTTTGTCTTCTGCTCGGGTTGTTTTACGCAATCGGGTTGTCGCTTGCCGGATTGAAGTTTGGTTTGGCCATTGGCATGGGGGCGGGGCTTTTGAGTTTCATTCCTTATGTGGGGGCGATCATTGGTGGTGTCTTGGCCATCGGCGTCGGGCTGGTGCAGTTCTGGCCGGACTACACCATGGTTCTCATCATCATCGGAATTTTTGCGGCCGGACAATTTTTGGAGGGAAATTTCCTGTCGCCCAAACTTGTTGGTGGTTCCATTGGTTTGCATCCCGTGTGGATGATGTTTTCTCTGTTTGCCTTCAGCTACCTGTTTGGATTTGTGGGCTTGTTGCTGGCGGTGCCAATGGCGGCGGCCATGGGGGTTTTTGTGCGTTACGCGCTGTCACGCTATCTGACTTCGCCACTTTATATCGGTGTGCCGGATACTGGTGTGCCGGAAATTGTTGTTGCGAAGAAAACGCGCAAGGTTTGATTTTGGCCAGGCAACTCACGTTTGATTTGGAATTGCGCCCGGCTTTGGGGCGGGACGATTTTCTCGTTACGACATCGAATGCAGCCGCAGTTTCACTTGTTGACCAGTGGCCAAAGTGGCTATCGCACGCCGCAGTGCTGGTTGGGCAACCTGGATCAGGGAAAAGCCATCTTGCGGAGGTCTGGCAGAAAATGTCCGGCGCCATACGTGTTCAAAATGCCGACATTACCGTTGATGCTGTTCCACATCTCATGTCCTCAGGAGCGCTTGTTGCTGAAGACCTGGTTGTGGGCAACTTCGACGAACATGCGTTGTTCCACCTTCTTAATCATGCGCGGGAAACAGGCGGACATATTCTGTTCACTAGCCGCAGCTGGCCACTGGCGGGAATCACCCTTCCTGATCTGGTATCGCGCATGAATGCCATGACGATGGCTGCCATTCTTCCCCCTGATGATGACCTGCTGCGGGGGGTATTGGTCAAACTGTTCGACGACCGCCAGATTGCGGTTGACGAGGCCTTGATCCGTTATCTGGTGACGCGCATGCCGCGATCGCTTGATATGGCGCGGCAACTGGTGTTGCGGATTGATACGGCGGCGTTGGAGCAGGGGGCCGAAGTAACACGGGTGTTTGCCGGCAAGGTTTTGGCAGAACTGGAAAGCCCGGACCTGATTTAATCATTATAATGTGTAATGCATTCACAATTTTGTCACGCAGGCGTAGTGTGAAGCACATCATGAATGATTTTTCCGAAGCACCTGTTACACTCGAGTCGCCTTCCCGCTTTTTCAACCGGGAACTGAGTTGGCTTGATTTCAATTTGAGGGTTTTGGCAGAAGCCCGAAATCCGGACCATCCGCTTTTGGAGCGGTTGCGCTTCCTGTCCATTTCGGGATCAAACCTTGATGAATTTTTCATGGTGCGTGCCGCCGGTCTGGTCGGGCAAATGCGGGAGCAGATCCAGGAACTCAGCCAAGATGGCTTAAATCCTTCCGAGCAACTTGCGCTCATTCGTACTGAAACTTTGAAGTTGACGGCAGAGCAAGATACCCGTTGGCTGCAGTTGCGCGATGAACTGGGCGAAAACGGTATTGATCTTGTCGAAGTGCCTGATCTTACGCCAGAAGATCATGTTTTTCTGGATCAGCGCTTTCTGGAGCAAATCCTGCCTGTTGTGACGCCGATTGCCATTGATCCCGCGCATCCGTTTCCGTTTATTTTGAACCGGGGCTTTGTGCTTGCAGCCGAACTCAGAAACCGTATTGACAACAATATCATGCGGGCGTTGCTGCCGATACCGCATCAGCTTGAGAGATTTGTGAGACTGCCCGGCACGGAGGCGCGTTTTATTACGCTGGAGAATATGCTGGCGTCATTTTTGCCGCGCCTGTTTCCAGGATATGAGGTGGTGGGTGACGGCTTGTTCCGCGTGATCCGTGACAGCGACCTCGAAGTGGAAGAAGAGGCCGAAGATCTGGTGCGCGTGTTCGAAAGCGCATTGAAGCGCCGCCGCCGCGGCATTGTCATCCGCATGGAAGTTGATACCAACAGTCCCCGCAGCCTGATTGAATTCATCGCGGCGGAAATGGATGTATCGCCTGATATCATTGTGGAAACCAAGGGCCTGGTGGGTTACGCCGATACCGCGCGGCTGATTCTGGATGAGCGGCCTGACCTTAAATTCAGTCCGTTTGTCGCACGCTTTCCCGAACGGGTGCGGGACCATGGCGGCGATATTTTTGCGGCAATCCGGCAAAAGGATTTCATTGTTCATCATCCTTATGAGTCGTTTGATGTGGTCGTACAGTTTATCCGCCAGGCGGCATCTGACCCTGACGTGATATCGATCAAGCAGACGCTGTACCGCACATCCCGGAACTCACCCATTGTTGCCGCACTGGCAAAAGCGGCGGAAGCGGGAAAGTCTGTCATGGCGCTGGTGGAGTTGAAGGCGCGGTTTGACGAGGAAGCCAATATTCAATGGGCGCGGGATTTGGAGCGGGCAGGCGTGCAGGTGGTTTTCGGGTTCCGGGAGTTGAAAACCCATGCCAAGGTGTCCATGGTATCGCGGCGCGAAGGTGGTGCGGTGCGCACCTATGTGCATTTCGGCACAGGCAATTATCACCCGATTACGGCCAAGATATACACGGATCTCTCGTTTTTTACATGTGACCCCGCGTTGGTGAGGGATGCGGCGCGCTTGTTCAATTTCATATCGAGCTATGCACAGCCGCAGGAACTTGAACGGATTTCGCTGTCGCCGATGAATTTGAAGTCCAAACTTCTGGAGAATATTGCCGACGAAATCGAACATACAAAAGCTGGTCGTGTGGGGCAAATCTGGGCGAAGATGAATTCGCTGGTTGATCCTGATGTGATTGATGCGCTTTATGTGGCGTCGATGGCTGGCGTACAAATTGATCTTGTGGTGCGCGGCATCTCGTGTCTGCGCCCCGGCATTCCAGGATTGTCGGAGAATATCCGTGTCAAAAGCATCATTGGACGTTTTCTTGAACATTCCCGCATCGTGTGTTTTGGCAATGGTCACGCGCTGCCGCATCCTGCAGCAAAAGTTTATATTGGTTCTGCCGACTGGATGCCGCGCAATTTGCAGCGCCGCGTGGAAACCCTGATTCCCATGGATAACCCGACAGTACATGATCATGTTCTGGACCAGATCATGGTGGCCAATTTGCGCGACAACCAGCAAAGCTGGCAATTGCAGGCCGATGGCAGTTCGCGGCGGGTGGAACCATTGCCCGGTGAAGAGCGTTTCAATGCGCACGAATATTTCATGAACAACCCGTCGCTGTCTGGACGGGGCCGTTCGCTTGAGAGTAGTGTGCCACCCAAACTACCACATGTTCGCAAGAAGGCAGTAAAGCACAAGTGAGTTGGCATACGTGAGTTGGCATACCGGGTTCCGCATGGAGCCGCCCAAGTACCGTCCCGTCGCCGTGGTGGACATCGGATCAAATTCCGTTCGCCTTGTGGTTTACGATGGCTTGCGCCGTTCACCCACACCTGTATTCAATGAGAAGATCTTGTGCGGACTGGGCAAGGGCATTGCCATTACGGGAAAATTGGATGCCTCCGCGATGGTGCGGGCGACGGCGGCGCTGAAACGGTTTCGCACCTTGGCCAAGCAGATTGGCTGCCACAAGGTTTACGCCGTGGCCACTGCTGCGGCGCGTGAGGCAACAAACGGCCCGCAGTTTATCGAAGAGGCTGAAAAGTCGCTGGGTGCTGGTATCGACATTCTCACGGGCAAGGAAGAGGCGCGTTATGCAGCACTTGGCGTGATTGCCGGTATTCCCGAAGCAGACGGTGTTGTTGGCGATTTGGGTGGGGGTTCGCTTGAGCTGATCGACGTCAAGGAAAGCAAGTTGTTCGATGGCGTGACACTGCCACTGGGCCCCTTGCGGCTCATCGACATGTCGGGCGACAACATGGTCCGGGCGCGGAAACTTGTGGATGAATATCTGCATGACACGAAAGTTCTGGAGGCACTGAAGGGCCGCTCGTTCTACGCCGTTGGAGGCACCTGGCGAAACCTGGCACGCATTCACTTGGCGCATGCGGGTTATCCGTTACATGTGTTGCACCAATATGTGATGACGCGGGCGCAAGCGCGTTCGATTGCAGAGCTGGTGTCCGGCATGTCGAGCTCGGCAATCAAGGATGTGAAGGATGTTTCGAAGTCACGTTCGAACACCATGCCGTTTGGATCCATGGTGCTGGAGCGCCTGATTGAGATTGGCAAGCCGAAGGACGTTGTGTGTTCCGTTTATGGTGTGCGTGAAGGATATTTATACGCGAAACTTCCGCGCAAGAAGGCAAAGCTTGATGCGCTGCTGTCGTCATGTTGGGATTTTGCGCGGCGTTATGCGCGTTCGCCGGAGCACGAACTCGAACTGTGCGACTGGACAGATCAGCTGTTTGGCGCGAGAGGCTTCAAAGAAACGCCGGAGCAGCAGCGCCTGCGTTATGCGGCGTGTTTGTTGGCAGATATCGGTTGGCGGGCGCACCCTGACTACCGGGCGGACCGGTCCATGAGCATGATTTCGCAGGCGGCCTTCGTGGGTATTGATCATCCGGGCCGGGTGTTTTTGTCGCTGACAATTTTCTATCGCTATGAGGGCGAAGTGATGAAAGATGATCTCACACGGCTGCTGAACGAAGAACACATGGAACGGGCGCATTTGCTCAGCTCGATTTTCCGGCTGGGTTATATTCTGTCGGCGGCCATGCCCGGCATGTTGCCGCGTATAGGACTGACGCTGGAGGGCACCAAGGTTTTGACCTTGACGCTGCCTGGCAAATTGAAAGACCTGATGGGTGAGCGGGTCGAGAAGCGTTTGGCAAGTCTGGCATTTGAAATGGGGCGGACGCCGCGGGTGGTGATTGGCGGGGAGAGGTAGGTCCGAACTGCTGTGAGAGGCCCTTCGAGGCATCGCATAAGGGCGATGCACTTCAGGGCGAGGGCCTCATCCTGAGGTGCGAGCCCTTGCGAGCCTCGAAGGATTGGTGGACCGGAATTGCCTTCACACAAAAATTTTCGCCCGGCCTTTTTCCAGTCCGATTGTTGCTGTGCCATTTTTCAGTGCCAGAGCGATGTTTCCGAATACTTCTCGTCTCCAACCATGCATGGCGGGCACGTCAGCTTCATCGGACACTGCCATGGCGTCGATGTCGGCGCTGGACGCAATGAGTTTCGGGGCTACGCCCGCACGTTCGCTGACAATCTTCAGGGCGAGTTTCAAAACCTCGGCGGCGGCCTCTTGTGATCCCGTCAGTTCATCACCACGGCTCTTGGGCGAGGGCACGTCGGCGGGGTCTCTGGCAAGTGCTGCCGTCACGGCGGCAAGGATGCTTTTGCCGATGCTGGAGTCGGCAGAGCCGCGTGGCAACAGGCGCAACTGGTGCATGGCTTCGGAGGTTTGGGGCATCTGGATGGCGATTTCGCCAACCGCGTCATCTTTCAAAATGCGGCCCCGGGGTACATTCTTGGTTTGGGCTTCACGCTCGCGCCATGCGGCAATTGCCATCAATACGGCTTGCTGTTTCTTCGATTGTATGCGGGCCTTGATGCGACGCCAGCTTTGCTCGGGGTCAACACGGTAGTTGCGGGCGTCAGCCAAATCGGCGAGTTCGCCTTCCAGCCATTCATTGCGGTTTTCGGCGTCGATTTGGGCTTGCAGCTTTTCATAGACGACACGGAGATGCGTTACGTCAGATAGCGCATAAGCCATTTGCTTGTGTGTGAGGGGGCGACGTGACCAGTCAGTAAATTGCGAGGACTTGTCAATTTGTGCGCCGACGAGTTTGCGCACAATGCCCTCATAGCCCACCTGATCACCAAAGCCGCAGACCATGGCGGCGATTTGCGTGTCGAACACCGGGGTGGGCACGAGGTCTGCCATGTTGACGAGGATTTCAATATCTTGCGACGCGGCATGAAACACCTTCAGTACTTTGGCATTTGCCATCAGGTCGAAGAAGGGTTGCAGCGAAAGGCCAGGTGCCAGGGGATCAATCAGCGCATCGGCTTTTGCACCGGCTATCTGGATCAGGCAGAGTTTTGGATAGTAGGTGGTTTCGCGCAGAAATTCGGTATCGACAGTGATGTAGTTGTCATTCGAGACACTGGTGCAAAATGCGTCCAGTTCGTCTGTTGTGGTGATCATTGGAATGTCGTGTTGTACGGTCATGAATCAGGACTTTCCGAAGACGCGCTTGAAAATCGTGTCGACGTGTTTGGTGTGGTAGCCCAGATCAAACAGGGCTTCGAGTTCAGCATCGGTCATGAGGGAGGAAACATCCTTGTCAGCTTTCAACAACGGAAGGAATTGGCCTTCACCGCGCCAGACCGGCATGGCATTTCGCTGAACGGCGGCATAGGAGTCTTCGCGCGACATGCCCTTTTGCGTGAGGGCGAGCAAAATGCGCTGTGAGTGAATGAGACCCCCCAGGCGGTCCATATTCTTCTGCATGTTTTCGGGGTAGACCAGCAGTTTGTCGATGACGCCTGTCAAGCGACGAAGTGCAAAATCGAGATGCACTGTGGCGTCAGGGCCAATGCCGCGTTCGACTGAGGAATGGGAGATGTCTCGTTCATGCCAGAGCGCCACGTTTTCCATCGCGGGAATGGTTGCCGAGCGCACAAGCCGCGCAAGACCTGTGAGATTTTCCGTCAACACCGGGTTCCGCTTGTGCGGCATGGCGGAAGAGCCCTTCTGGCCCGGAGAAAAATATTCCTCGACTTCCAATACTTCAGTGCGTTGCAGGTGGCGGATCTCGGTGGCCAGGCGTTCGACCGACGACGCGATGACTCCGAGTACTGAAAAATACATGGCGTGGCGGTCGCGGGGGATGACTTGCGTTGAAACCGGTTCGACAGCAAGGCCAAGTTTCTCGGCGACGTAAACTTCAACTGAGGGGTCAATGTTGGCGAAGGTGCCGACAGCACCTGAAATGGCGCAGGTCGCCACGTCCTTGCGGGCGAAGATCAGGCGATCTTTGGCGCGTTGAAATTCTGCATGGGCATAGGCCAGCTTCAAGCCGAAGGTGATGGGTTCGGCGTGAATGCCGTGGCTGCGCCCGATGCAGACTGTCATTTTATGTTCGAAGGCGCGGCGTTCGAGGGCGGCCAGCAGCGCGTCCAGATCTTTCATCAACAGGTCGGCGGCGCGAGTGAGCTGAATGTTGAAGGTGGTATCGAGGACATCGGACGAGGTCATGCCCTGGTGCACGAAGCGGGCTTCAGGACCGACGATTTCCGAAAGGTGGGTCAGGAAGGCGATGACGTCGTGTTTGGTAACGGATTCGATTTCGTCGATGCGGGCAACATCGAAAACCGCATTGCCGCCTTTTTCCCAGATGACGCGGGCAGCTTCGCGTGGGACGATGCCCAATTCTGCCATTTTGTCAGCGGCATGGGCCTCAATTTCAAACCAGATTCTAAAGCGTGTTTGCGGATCCCAAATCTGGGTCATGTCTTTGTGGGAATAGCGGGGGATCATGTCTCAACCTTGTGTTTCCGGCGGCTTAGCAAATGTCGGGGCAAGGTGCCAGTCGCAACCGTCAAGGCTTTGGGTCCGGCACAAGCGCGCCGCCCTGCCATTGCAGCCACATGTAAGGTTGCTGTTGCAGATCGCCTGTTGCGTTGAAACGGATGGTGCCGATGATTGTGGAAACGTCGTTGCCTCCCGACAACCAAGTCGCCATGGCGCGGGAATCATTGACGCTGCGGGCCTTGGCGGCGGCGGCAAAGGCTTCCACTGCGGCATAGGCTGCGAGTGTTGAACCAACGTTGGAAGGCAGTGCAGCGAGTCGTTTCGGATCGGCTGTGGTGGTCAAGTCTTGCGGGAAAGTGATGTGCGTTCCGTTGGCGGCAGCGCCAGCCTTGGTGCCGTAGGACTCTGATTGCAACAGATCAGGTCCGTAAAGTGTGATTGCGGGGTTCAGCTTTTTAAGATCACTTGCTATGTTTCCAGCGTCGGTGGCTTGGAGGGCGAGGTAGGCCGATGATGCGGTGAGCAGGGCCGCGTCGTCGGGAAGTTTTGCACCTCCTGCTTTGACATTTATGGTCTTGGCATTGGGCATTGACGCCAGGAAGCGTCTTGCAAGCGGGGTGGTTTCCGCCTGTTGATCCGTGAGCAGTAAAACCTCAGACGCTTCCCCGGACGACTTTATCCTGACAGCGGCCAAATCGGCCTGCATGTCGTCACGGCCTGTCAGACGGAACACATTCCATAAACTTTTTGACGTGAGGTCAGGTGCGGTGGCAGAGGGGGTAATCATCAGGATCCCCGAATTGGCATAGCTTGGTGCTGCGGCAAGGCTGGCACTGGAGCAGAAATGACCGACGACCAAACGCACGTCTTTGCTGACAAAGGTTTTGGCAATTTCAATTGCGCGTTTCGCATCGCAAGCGTCGTCGCCTTCAACGAGGGCCAGCGTTTCGCCGTTGATGCCGCCTGCAGTATTGAGGGCAGTGATGGCAGCTGTGGCACCGATGCGAAGTTCATTGCCGAAAGCCGCGTTTGGTCCGCTCAAGGGTCCGGCAATGCCGATCAGGATTTCAGCATGGGCGGGGATTGCGGAGAGGATCGTGCAGAGCAGGGCAGTGGTTAGGCGCAAGGACGACTCCGGGTTGGTGACGGGTCTAGGCTATTGTGGTGGGACGCATACTGCAAGGCCCCAACAAAAAACCGCCGGGATTGCTCCCGGCGGCTGTTTCGGCTGATCGAAAGACAGATATTACATACCGTCTTGAATGTATGTGAATGTGCCGTCAGCTTGCTTCTTCCAGGTGTACATCACGTAGTCTGGCCGGGTGATGTCGCCTTTTTCGTTGTAGCCGATATCGCCAATCACGGTCTTCCATGGACCGGACTTCTTGATTTCAGCGGCAACGGCCTGTGCGTCATCCGATTTTCCAACCTTGTTGGCAGCAGCAGCAACGATTTGCAGGGCAGCGTAGCTGTAGAGGGTGTAGGCTTCTGGTTCGAAGCCGGCATCCTTGAACTTCTTCACTGCTTCAGCGGCGTTCGGGTTCTTGCGTGGGTCTGGAGCGAAGGTCATCAGCGTGCCTTCGACGGCTGGGCCGGCGATGGAAGCCAATTCGTTCGACACAATGCCGTCGCCGGACATAAAGGTTGCGGTCAGGCCAGCGTCAGCAGCCTGGCGCTTCAGCAAACCGAACTCCGTGTGGAGGCCACCGAAGTAGACAAATGATACGCCAGCATCCTTCATCTTGGTGATGAGGGCTGAAAAGTCCTTGTCGCCAACATTGACGCCTTCGTAAACCACTTCGGTTACGCCAGCGGCATTTGTGGCTTTCTTGGTTTCGTCAGCAAGACCTTGGCCATATGGCGTCTTGTCATGAATGACGGCAACCTTGGCATCCTTGAAGTTGGCGGCAATATAAGCACCGGCAACTGCACCCTGCTGGTCGTCACGACCGCAGGTACGGAAGGTGTTCCACATGCCACGCTCGGTGAGCTTCGGGTTGGTGGCGGATGGGGTGATAACCAGCACGCCGTTTTCAGCATAGACTTCCGACGCTGGAATGGTGACGCCCGAATTGAAGTGACCGATCACGTATTTCACGCCATCAGCAACAAATTTGTTGGCAACCGAAACGCCTTGCTTTGCATCCGACACGTCGTCGCCGAATGTCAGCTTGATCTGTTCGCCATTGATGCCGCCAGCGGCATTGATGTCAGCAGCAGCTTGTTCAGCACCCTTTTGGAGCTGTGCACCAAAGGCAGCATTTGGTCCGGTCAGTGGACCACCAACACCGATGAGGATGTCTGCGTAGGCAGCGCCTGAAACAGCCAGCAAGGCTGTGAGCGCAAGGCCCGACATTAGAATTTTCTTCATTTCACAACTCCCTGTGTGTGAGATTGAGGGTCTTAGAGATAGTCCCTTCGCGGCACTTCTGTTGAATGCCACTTGGAACCAGATTTGCTGATTTCTCAACAAATGTCACGCTGAATCCGGCGAAAAATAACGCTTTTTCCGCTGGATCAGACGAAGTGGTTAAATCAGTTCTTGGCTCTCCAGCTGATGGGGGATGCCTTTTCGTAAAGCCAATGATATTGGCGGGTCATTTGATTGGTGCGGGTAAAGAGATAACCGATATACGCGACAACGGCCAGGACAGCCGTGTCGATGAAGTAACGGCCGGGGCTGACAAATTCGGCTTGGTAGAGTGCAAAATGCAAAAAGCGTGCGCCCAGTCCCAATCCAAGCACTGACAGAACAAGGTTCCACAAGGGTTTCCAGTCACTGGCGATGGAGCGGCCCGTCATCCAGGCTGCCGCCATGCACAAGATCATGAAGACATATTCGCCAAAAAAGGCATGGCCAGCAACAATATCCATCAGCATGTGATTGTTCTCCTCAATGCCCGCCGCCTTCAAGATACGCAGCGCGAACCTCGGGGTTGGCCAACAGTTCTTTGCCCGTGCCGTTCAAGGTAATCTGGCCGTTGACCATCACGTAGCCACGGGTGGCGAGTTTCAATGCGGCAAAGGCATTCTGTTCCACCAAAAACACGGTAAGGCCTTTGGTCTGGTTGAGCACGCGAATGCCGTCAAAAATCTGTTTCACGATTATAGGTGCAAGGCCCAATGACGGCTCATCAAGCAACAACAGTTTGGGCCGGGCCATAAGGGCGCGACCGATCGACAGCATTTGCTGCTCGCCGCCGGACAAGGTGCCACCGCGTTGGTTGATGCGTTCTTTCAAGCGGGGAAAAAGTTTGAACACTTCTTCCGCGTCTTCATCGTAGTATTTCAGGTTGTCGAGGCTGGCACCCATTTGCAGATTTTCGCGTACCGTCATGCGGCCAAAAATCCGGCGTCCTTCAGGCGATTGTGAAATGCGCAAACGCGCGATTTCGTGGGTGGGCAATTTGGTGATGTCCACGCCATCAAAATGAATGCTTCCAACGCGGGCTTGCGGGCTGCCGCAAATCGTCATCATCAAGGTTGATTTGCCTGCACCATTGGCACCGATCATGGCAACAATTTCGCCCTTGTTCACGTCAAGTTCGATGCCCTTGAGGGCCTGGATGTTGCCATAGAAAGTTTGAACACTGCGGACTTGCAGCAGGGACTGATCGCCCGACATTATTTACGCCCCCTGGATTTTACGGCCCGTTCAACATCACGGGCCAGTTTTTTGGACTGTCCAACCCAGTCTTCACGGGCAATGCGACCGTCGAATTCGAGATAAACTTCCGCTTCGACAATGTCGGCTTTTTTCCACGACGCAATTTGCGCGAAGGTTTTCACACCGTGCCTGTTCAGCTTGCCTTCGTTGACCGGGCCGATGCCTTTGATGAGTTTGAGATCATCTTTTTTGACCGCTGCAGGTTTGATGACTGGTATTGCTGGCTTTTTGACTTTTCCCGCGGGTGAAGCCGCGACTGTGGCAGTTGGGGGACTGCTTGCTCTCTCTTGCAAGCTGTCCCCGAGTTCCAGTTCACGGACAGTTTGCGATAGAGCAAACAGTCCCTTTTCCTGCGGTATGGGTGTTGCAACAACTGCAGCCGCTTCATCCTCGTCAACACCGAGATAGGCTGCGATCACCTTTGGATCATTCTTGACATGGGTCGGGTTGCCGTCAGATATTTTGGTGCCGTATTCGAGCACCACCACATGGTCCGAAATGCCCATGACCACAGACATGTCATGTTCGATCAAGAGAATGGATGTCCCGGTGTCTTTGCGAATGTCTTTGAGAAGCGTGTTCAGTTCAAGCGATTCGCGCGGGTTGAGGCCTGCTGCTGGTTCGTCGAGGCAGAGCAATTCTGGATCGGTACACATGGCCCGGGCGATCTCGAGACGGCGCTGGGCGCCATAGGGCAGGTCGCCTGCGGGGCGGTCAGCACGGTCGATGAGGTTGATGCGCTCAAGCCATTCCCGGGCTTTCAGCATGGAGGCTTTTTCGCTTTTTGCGTAACCTGCCAATCCGAAAAGTCCGCCAATGGTATAGCCCGACGCTTTCATCAGCGGACCGTGTTGTGCCACAAGCAGATTTTCCAACAACGTAAGGCCTGAAAACAAGCGGATGTTCTGAAAGGTGCGGGCGACCTTGGCTTTGCGGTTGACTTCAAAGTCAGCCATGCGTTCCAGCAAATGTTCTTCGCCGTTGCCGCGGTTCATTTTCATCATGCCGGAGGTGGGCTTGTAAAAGCCGGTGATGCAGTTGAACACGGTGGTTTTGCCAGCACCATTGGGGCCGATGAGAGCGGTGATTTCACCGCGATTGGCCTCAAAGCTCAAGTCATTGACGGCGACGAGGCCGCCGAAAATCATGGAGACATGATCGACTTTCAGGATTGCGTCAGACTTGGTCATCTCAGCCGTGACCTTCCTTTGAAAATGCGCCTGAAATTGCCTTGTGATCGGCATGCATGAAGGCTGTGGGTTCACGTGTGCCGACGAAGCCTCGCGGTTTGTAAAGCATGACCACAACCATGGCTAATCCGAAAATCAACATGCGGTAAAGTTCAGGGGTAAAGTCATTGCCGAAAACCGCCTTCAGGAAGTCGAGCTGGCGCAGAAGTTCGGTTCCGCCGATCATGACGACAGCTGCAATGGCGATGCCGCCCAAAGACCCCATGCCACCTAGAACCACGATGGCAAGGATAACGGCTGACTCAAGGAACACGAAACTTTCAGGCGAGACAAAACCTTGGCGCACGGCAAAGAAAGCACCAGCAAAGCCGCCGAACATGGCACCGATGGCAAAGGCCGTGAGTTTTGTGGTTGTGGTGTTGATGCCGAGCGAACGACAGGCAATTTCATCTTCACGCAAAGCTTCCCAGGCCCGGCCAATCGGCAGGCGGCGCAATTTCATGGTGACGTAGCCCGTGAGAAGAACCAACGCGAGGATAAGGTAATAAAGGAATATCTTGTAGTAGGCGGAGGACATCGGCAGGCCGAAACTTGCGGCAAAGCCCGTGGGGCTGGCGTTGAATTCGTAAAATCCAAACAGGGTTGCCTTGGCAATGCCGGAGACGCCAAAGGTACCTTTGGTGACTGCAGTCCAGTTGATCAAAACCAGTCTGATGATCTCGCCAAAAGCCAAAGTGACGATGGCGAGATAGTCGCCGCGCAATCGCAATACGGGAAAGCCGAGGATGACGCCCCAGAAGCCCGCGAGAATTCCTGCAAGTGGCAAGAGCACCCAAAACGAAATTTCGGGGTAATTCGTTGAAATCAGTGCATAGGTATAAGCCCCCACGGCGTAGAACGCGACATAGCCCAAATCCAGCAGGCCCGCGAGGCCGACGACGATGTTCAGCCCCCAGGCCAACATGACATAAATGAGAATTTGAATGCCGAAATTGTCAACCCACTTGAGCGAACCCTGAACGCCGACCAACATCAATACCAAAGGTGGATACAGCAGCAAAAACGCAAGGCCGAGTTTGAAGCGGTTGGCGCGGAACCACGAGACAGGTGCATTGGCATCCACTGTCAAAGCCGCTTTCGCCGCTTTTCGTTCTGCCATCGCCGGTGAGACATAAGCTGACATGACAAAGCGGAACAGCATGGTCGCGGCAACGACAGTTGCCAGCAGGCCCCAGCGTTGAACAAGGATCAATTCGTTGCGGATGTTCTGGTCGGTTTTGAAACCGATCAGCAGGACGAAGAGACCAAAGGCGACAAGGCCTGCGTAAAACGCATCACGCAAGGCGCGCTGGATATGGGGTTTAGTGGTGGACATAATCAGACTTTTTCTACTTCAGGGCGGCCGAGAATGCCTGAGGGCATGAAGATGAGGACGATGGCCAGAATGGCGAAGGCGGCGACATCCTTATAGTCAATGGAGAAATAGGCTGACCACAAGGCCTCGATAAGGCCAATCAACAGGCCGCCCAATACGGCACCGGGCAGGGAACCGATGCCGCCCAGCACGGCAGCGGTGAAGGCCTTCACACCCGGAACAAACCCGTCGGTGAATACGATCACGCCGTAGTAACTGAGATACAAAGTACCAGCGACTGCGGCGAGGGCAGCGCCCATAATGAAAGTGATGGAAATTGTCTTGTCAACGTCAACGCCAAGCAAAGCTGCCATTTTTCGGTCTTGTTCACACGCGCGTTGGGCGCGGCCCAATGGGGTTTTGTGTACGATGTACCAGAATACGGCAAGCAGAACGGCTGTGACAACGACGATGAGAATTTGCTTCCAGGAGATTTGCACATTCTCCATCAGCGTCACATTGCCGGACACCAGTGCGGGAATAGGCTTGTTGCGCGGGCCTTGTGAGACCTGCAGGAAATTTGAAAGCGCAATTGACATGCCAATGGCGGTGATCAGCGGGGCCAGGCGGAAGGAGCCACGCAACGGCCTGTAGGCCATGCGCTCAATGGTCCAGTTCCAAAGACTGGTCAGCACAATGGCCATGATCATCATCGCGAGAAGGGTCAATGCTACGGGAACACCATTGAAGAATGACGTAATGGCGAGAAAGACAATGAGGGCCATGAAGGCACCGACGGTGAAAATATCACCATGGGCAAAATTGATCATGCCGATGATGCCGTAGACCATCGTGTAACCGATGGCGATCAAACCGTAGATGGACCCCAATGTGAGTCCATTGATGACCTGCTGGAGAAAATACTCCATGTCGCCCCCTCATGTTGCTGACGCATATGCGCCATTCCCGTGGCTCATGTCGGCCACTTGGCAAATCTGTAGTGAAAACGCGGCACGAATACAAGTGATACAAAGCCGAATATCGGCTTTTGTCGCCTATGGCATTTGACCAAGCCGATAAAGTCGTCTAAACCGATATATATCGAACTGGAATATACTGGAGTTTTATGCCTTGAACGTCCGCACACTTTGCCTTGGTTTTCTGTCGCTGCGGGAAGCCACGGGTTACGAAATCAAGAAAGACTTTGAAGACGGGCTGTTCTGTCATTTCCTCGAGGCGAGCTATGGTTCCATTTATCCTGCGCTCAACCAACTGGCTGTTGATGGCCTGGTCACCGTGCGTGAAGAAGAGCAGTCTGGCAAGCCTGACAAAAAGGTTTATGCCATTGCGCCTGCCGGCGTGAAAACGCTCACCAAGGAACTTGGCGTTTTGCCGGCCCAGGACAAATACAAGTCCGAATTTCTTTTTATCATGCTGTTGCAGCACCACATCAGCCCCGAGCACCGTATAGCAGCCATTGAGAAGCAATTGTCGGACTTGCGGGCCGATCTTGGCAACATCGATGAATGTCGGCGCGAAAGTGGCGGCAACCCGGCCAGTGACTTCGTCATGGGATATGGTGAAGCAGTGCTGACAGCAGGTGTCACATATCTGGAACAAAAGCTGGCGGAGATGCTGGCACCACATGCCAAAGCGGCAGCAGAATGAGGGAAGAAACAAACATGCGGAAAATTGTTGTTGCGACTTTTGCGGCAGGGCTGTTGGCGGGTTCCAGTTTTGTGGTTGCTCAAGAAAGCCAGACAGCGGCAGCGCCGGTTGTTGCCGCCGGCGCGCCGACAATTTCAGTTATGGTCGCAGAAAAAAAGAAGATCGCCGAAGAGCTGGTAGTGACTGGCAGTTTTGCGGCAGGCGCCAATGTGCTGGTGGCACCGTTGGTGAATGGTTATGCCGTGGTGGAGATTCTGGCGGAGGAAGGTGAGACGGTAACCTTGGGGCAGGTGTTGGCCCGGCTTGACTCCAATGATATCGATATCCAGCTCGCGCAGAATGCTGCGAGCATGGCCCGTGACGACGCCAAAATCCTGGAGGCAAAAAACCAGATCAAACAGGCAAAAATCAGCAAGGCCAGTGCGCAATCTGATTTGAACCGGACAAAAAAACTGCGATCGACTGGCGTCAGCACCGTGGAACAATTCGACCAGCGGCAAGCGGACTATGACATTGCAGCGGCCAAGTATGACGCCTCGGAATTGGCGTTGATTTCGGCACAAGCGGATTTGCAAGTCACGCAGGCAAAGCGCAAGGAATTGGACCTGCAAAAAAGCCGCACCGAGATCAAGGCTCCGGTTGATGGTTATATCAGCAGCAGGATTGTGGAGTATGGCACGATATCAAGCTCTGCTGGCGGCGCCATGTTCAACATTGTTGCCAAAAACCAGGTGAAGCTGGTGGCGGAAGTACCGGAATCAGATTTGCCGAAAGTGAAAACCGGGCAGAAGGCCAGCATTGCGGTGAATGGTTATGACAAGGCGTTGGTAGGCGACGTGTCGTTGATTTCGCCAGAAGTTGACTCCGCGACCCGCATGGGCAAGGCACATATCAAACTGGCTGTGGGCGTTCGCGTGCCACTGGGTGCTTTCGGTCGCGCCACAATTTCGCTGGCGGCGGGGGAGGGTGTGGCACTTCCATTGACCGCAGTGACCTTCGGCGAAGACGGCCCCACGGTGCAAATTGTCAAGGACGGCAAAGTGCAGGTGCGCAAGGTGATCACTGGTCTTGTCAGCACCACTGAAATCGAAATCACCGATGGTGTAGCACCGGGGGAAACATTTGTGGCGCGTGCGGGCAGCTTTGTGCGCCAGGGCGACGTGGTGAACCCAGTCGTGGTGACACAGGCAGATTAAGGATACATCATGAACTGGAATTTCTCGGCTTGGTCTATCCGCAACCCTGTTGGGCCGGTGCTGTTGTTTGCGGTGTTGTTGCTGATTGGCATCCAATCTTTCAATCGGCTGCCGATCACGCAATTTCCCAACATTGACGTTCCTGTCATTGCTGTTAGCGTAGGCCAGTCCGGTGCTGCACCCGCAGAACTTGAGTCACAAATCACCAAGCGTATTGAAGACGCGGTGTCGGGAATAACGGGCGTCAAGAATATCACGTCAACAATGTCCGATGGCAGTTCGGTGACGGCGATCGAGTTCCGTCTGGAAGTTCCAACATCGCAAGCCCTTGAAGATGTGAAAGATGCTGTTGCGAAAGTGCGTTCATCTTTGCCGGGTGGTGTCGATGAACCGATTGTCGAGAAAATTGACGTCGAAGGTGGATCAATCCAGACCTATGCCGTGAAGGCTCCGGGCATGACGCTGGAACAGTTGTCGTGGTATGTCGATGATGTTGTGAAACGTCAGGTGCAAGGACTTCCGGGCGTTGGTCGCGTTGACCGCTACGGTGGCGTGGACCGTGAAATCCGGGTGGATCTGGATCCCGGAAAAATGCAGTCCTTGGGTATTACGGCGGCTTATGTCAATTCGCAACTCAGCTCCATCAATGCCGATTCAGGTGCCGGCAAAAGTACCGTTGGCGGAACCGAGCAGGCCATTCGCACCTTGGGTGGTGCGCGTGATCTGGAAGCGTTCAAAGACATTGTCATTCCGTTGCCGGGCAACAACCGCATAAAGCTGCGTGATCTTGCGACCATCACTGATGGCACCGAGGATGCGAAGTCTTTCGCGCGTTTCAATGGCGATCCTGTGGTCACGTTCTCGGTGTTTCGTGCGAAAGGTTCGAGTTCTGTTGATGTTGGCAACAAAGTCGGTGAACGGGTTGCAGAGCTCGACAAGGCCAATGATGCCGTCACGTTTTCTTTGGTCGATGACACTGTGTTTTCAATTTACGGCAACTATGTCGCCGCCATGGAGGGCTTGATTGAAGGAGCCATTCTTGCGATCATTGTTGTACTGATCTTCCTGCGCGATTGGCGCGCCACGCTGATTTCCGCAGTGTCGTTGCCCCTATCGGCGATACCCACATTCTGGGCCATGGACATGTTGGGCTTCTCGCTCAATCTCGTATCTTTTTTGGGAATTACATTGGCTACCGGTATTCTGGTCGACGATGCCATTGTTGAAATAGAAAATATTGCGCGGCACATGCGCATGGGAAAATCGGCGTATCGCGCATCAATGGATGCGGCAGATGAAATTGGTCTTGCGGTGATTGCAATCACTTTCACCATTGTGGCTGTGTTTGTGCCTGTGTCCTTCATGGGCGGTATCGTCGGACAATACTTCAAACAGTTTGGCATGACGGTGGCTGTGGCTGTTTTGTTCTCACTTCTGGTGGCGCGTCTGATCACGCCAATGATGGCTGCTTATTTCATGCGTTCGCATGGGCATGAGGAAGAACGGCCAGGAATAGTCTTGCGTGGTTATGTGAGAATTTTGCGGTTCCTGAATTGGGCTCCAACTTTGACGCACGGGACATTGAAAATTGTACCTGAGGGTAAAGTTTGGCAACCTCGGTTGATGAGTTATGCCACCATTGTTTTGGCATTCGTGATTTTGTTCGCATCAACGCTGCTTATCCCTCTGCTGCCCACAGGTTTCATTCCACGCGGTGATGAGTCGCGCTTTGTGCTGGGTGTTGAATTGCCGCCGGGGTCCCGCCTGGAGGAAACGCTTAAAGTGACAGAGGGCATGGCCACCATCATTCACAAGAACACGGATGTGAGCCATGTGTTTGTGCTTGGGGGAGCCAATCCAACGGGTGGGCAGGAGGCGCGTTACGCTTCGATTTTTGTCAACTTGAACAAACGGGACCATAGCTTGCTTACAGGCATTGGCAATTCCTTTATCAGTGGCTTCAACAGGTTCCTTGGAACGTCGTTTGCAAAGTTCAAAACCAATGGACGTGAAACGCCGCAGTGGGATGTGGAAAATGCCGTTTTGCCGCAACTGGCCAATCTGCCGGATTTGCGCTGGTACAAAACGACTGAACGTGGCACGCGCGAAATTGAGTTCAACATGTTGTCGAATGACCCGGTTGCCTTGGCCAAGGCATTGGGCGACCTTGAGGCTGCGTTACGTAAAGAGCCAATACTGCGTTCTGTGATGGGTGTTGGCGCACTTGAACGTCCGGAAGTCAAAATTGTTCCGCGTACGGAAGAAGCTGCAAAGCTTGGCATTACGGCTGCACAAATTTCAGAAGCTGTTCGCGTGGCGATGATTGGCGACTTTGACCCGTTGTTGGCGAAGTTCAACGCAGGCGACAGGTTGTTGCCGATCCGGGTGCAAACGCCTGAGGCATCGCGCAACAATTTCAGTGACATCACAAGTTTGCGATTGACCGCAAGTGCCGGTCAAAGTGTTCCGCTGTCATCCATTGCCGATGTGACGTTCAGTCAGGGCCCAAGTTCAATCAAGCGTTTGAACAGGCAACGTCAGGCGACCATTGGTGCGGATATTGTTCCGGGCAATGAATTGGGCGATGCGACAGCAAAGATCATTGAAGTTGCAAAAACATTGGATCTACCGGCAAGTGTCAAAATCCAGGAAGGTGGCGATGCGGAAGTTCAAGGTGACATCAACCGCGAATTCGTCAAAGCGGCAAGCCTTGGCATTGTCTTGATGATGGGTGTGCTTGTGTTGCTGCTCGGCAATATCTTTCAACCCTTCGCCATTCTGCTTTCGCTGCCATTGTCGATTGGTGGTGTGGTGATTGCGCTGTTGGCCTTTGACCAGGCTTTCTCCATGCCTGTGATCATCGGCATGTTGATGCTGATCGGCATCGTGGCCAAGAACGGCATCATGCTGGTGGACTTTGCGGTGGAGCGGGTGCGCCATGGCATGTCTCGCATTGATGCGATTGTGGATTCTGGGCGGAAGCGTGCACGACCGATTGTGATGACCACACTTGCCATGGGTGCCGGCATGTTGCCGTCCGCCATGGGGATTGGAGAAGGTGGTGAGTTCCGTTCGCCTATGGCAATCGCCGTGATCGGCGGCTTGATTGCAGCGACCTTCCTCAGCTTGTTGTTCGTGCCGTCATTCTATATTGTGATGGACGATCTGGCGCGCTTGACCAGTTGGGTGTTCAGCCGCTTTGTGGGAGCAACGGACGAAGCTCCGGTTGCTGACATTGACGAGTTGGCCAAGCAGCAATCGAAAACTGAATTGGCGCTGGAACAGTTGGCTGACAAGATAGAAGCAGTGGAAGACCGTATTGTTGGCGGCAAGCGGCAAATGAAGGCGGCGGAGTAGGAGAGGAGGGTTGTTTCGGGTGGCTAGGGACTGCTTGCTCTATCGCAAGCTGTCCCTGATTTTCGGCACTCGTAAAGATCGGGGACAGTTTGCAAGGAAGAGCAAACAGTCCCCCAATTCGCATTGATCAGAGTTTTCCCAATCCCACTGCAAGCCGATCCAGTGCTTTCAGCAATTCCGTTTCACTCGTCGCAAACGAAAGGCGAAGCGAGTTAGGGGCCCCGAATGCTGTTCCCGTCACTGTTGCCACGCCGTGTTTTTCCAGAAGCCAATCGCACAGTTCATCTACTGATCTGTTGCGCAGGAAGGCACTCACGTCTGGAAACGCGTAGAACGTGCCGGGTATGTCTGCGATTTTCACACCGGGAATGTTGCGGAGTTTGCCGACAACTAGATCGCGGCGCTGGCGATAGGCTTCGCGCATTTTGATCACGTCATCGCGTGGGCCATCCAGCGCGGTGATGGCGGCGCGTTGTACAAAAGCATTGGCACCAGCTGAGATGATGCTCTGCATGCGGGCCATGGCTTGTGCAATGGGAAGAGCTGCTGCAGCATAACCCAGGCGCCAACCGGTCATGGCAAAACCTTTGGAGAAGCCGTTCAAAGTAATGGTACGCTCCAACATGCCGGGCAAAGTGCCGAAGGATGTGAGTTCACCATCAAACAAGATGTATTCGTAAATTTCGTCGGCCAACACCAGCATGCGCGGGTTGGCGCGTATCACTTCTGCGATGGCTTCGAGTTCTGCTTTCGACCAGACCGCCCCTGTCGGGTTGCAGGGTGAGTTGATGATCAGCAGTTTCGTGGCGGCCGTGATGGCGGCGGCGATGCGCTCAGCGGGGACTTTGTAGTTTTCGGCCACAGTGGATTGCAACACGATCGGAGTGCCGCCGGCAAAGCGGACGCTGGCTTCATATGACACCCAATAGGGGGCGAGGATGATGACCTCGTCTCCGGTTTCGACAACGGAGAGTATGGCATTGTTGATGGCTTGCTTGACGCCGTTGGCGACGACGATTTGCGAGGGCGCATAGTCCAGCGCATTTTCGCGTTTGAGTTTGCGGGAAATGGCGTCTTTCAGATCCGGCACACCTGCCACTGGTGCATAATGCGTGTGACCCTGTTCGATGGCTTCTGCGGCAGCGGTGCGAATGTGTTTGGGTGTGTCAAAATCCGGTTCACCCAGTGTCAACGCCACAATGTCATGACCCTTGGCGCGCAGTTCGCGCGTGCGCTGGGACATGCGGATGATGGCCCCTTCGTCGGCTGTCAGGGCGCGGGAAGACAGTGATTGTGCAGCGTCGAAATGTTTTTTCATGCGCCGTCCTATGCCAGCTTGGACTTGCGGCGTCGAGGGCAGGGGGCTATTTCATGGGTCATGAAAATGATTTGTGTCGTGTTGCTTTTCCTCGCCCTGTCGGGCTGTTCCCAAAATGACAGTGGCGTTCGCATTTCCGCCGACAAACCTGTGGCACCAGCGGCTCCTGTGCAAAAGGCACGGAACGAGCCGGTTTTTTACAATGGCAAGACCTATCAACTGCGGATGGTGCCGTCGGAGGGCGGCACTTTTGACATGTCAGTTGTGGGCATGTCGGGTGGCCAGCAGAAGGATGCTGTGGCAGTTGCGACATCGTCGCTTCGCTATTTTGCCTGTCCAGACGGCAAGACAGGAAAGCTGACCAATCAGCCCCGTTACGCAGAGGCTTTGTGGAAAATGTCGGCACGGTGCGGTTAAGGTTTTCCAATGCCGATCTGAATCGCTTCCCTTGACCGAACACGCCGGGCCATACACGCCGGGCCATGGAAAGCCCAAAGGACCATGCGCGAAGACGGCAGCTATGACACGCTTTACAACAAGTGGTTTGCGGTGGAAAACAATTGAGCAGCCTCTGCGCTTGACAGTGTGACAACACGGCGGCATACACCGCGCGGCGTTCGACTTGTTCCACTTGCGGGTTGATTGTTGACGACTGGCGCGATATGGGAGAGTGTCCCGAGTGGCAAAGGGGGGGGACTGTAAATCCCCTGCTTTACGGCTTCGTAGGTTCGAGTCCTACCTCTCCCACCATCGCTTTATCTGGAGGCGGCAGGTATCGAAAAGTCAATGCGTGCGTCTGGTTTTGCGGGTGTAGCTCAATGGTAGAGCAAGAGTTTTCCAAACTCAAGACGAGGGTTCGATCCCCTTCACCCGCTCCAACCGCTTCAGCCGTTCATCACCCAA
>JAYUVC010000215.1:0-6576 GCA_043754325.1 Hyphomicrobiales bacterium | reverse complement strand
CCGTTCTGCAAATGCTGGCTGACAACGACAGCAGTGGCAACAGCGGAGGTGGCGGAGGCGATGACAGTGCCGGCCAAGACAGCGGTGATGACCACGGCGGCTCATCCAGTTCTGATGACAGTGATGATGATGGCGATGACAACGACGACAACAACAACGACAGCGGCTCCGGCCGCAGTAAACCACGCGTGCCGGGTGGCAGTGGTTGCGACAGTGCCCAGGATCGCGCTGAGCATCCTGGGTGCACTGCTGGTTAATGCACATAAGCCTGCTCCGTGCTGAAAGCGGGGCAGGCACCCTTTCATTCTGGCGAGGAAGCGCCTATATGCTGCCGTGGCGATGCTGCGGCTCTTGTGTGGAACCCTAATTTCCCAGGGCCTATAAACGATTATCTTGGGAGCTGTCCCTGTGCTGGATCGTGGTCCGGCGCACACGGCACCCACCTACGCAAGTAGGGACCAGGGATCGTTGGTTCCCACGGCTCTCGCGGGTCGCCACCTTTTATGTCAACGCGGACACTATGACAGAACCTGGAAACATCAAAGCCGAAGCCCGAAAGGTTGCAGCCAAGCTCCGCAATGCCGCCCATGATGTTTTGAAAGATGAAGCTCCGCAGCACTTGGCTGGGCACGTATTTCCGGTAAATCCAACGGCCACGCACAAAGTCGTGTCAGCATTTTTCCCTTATAAAAGCGAAATTGACGCAAGGCCTTTGCTGGGAAAATTGGCGGGCGAAGGGTGGACGACCTGTTTACCTGTTGTCATCGCGCCGGGTGTGCCCTTGATCTTCCGGCGCTGGTTTCCCGGAGAACCCACTGTGCCCGGCGTATGGGGCATTCCAAGGCCCACAGATGATGCGCCATTGCTTGAGCCCGACGTTCTGCTGGTCCCGCTGATGGCCTTTGACCGACGTGGTTATCGTCTTGGCTATGGCGGTGGCTATTATGATCGTACACTTGAATTGCTGAGGTCGAAGAAATCGATTGTCGCAATTGGCGTTGCTTATTCCGCACAGCAAGTTGACTCCGTACCGCATGACAGTCATGACCACAGCCTGGATTTTATCATGACTGAAAAAGGTGTTTTTGCGTGCGGTTGATGTTTTTGGGTGATGTGGTGGGTAAGGCCGGACGCGAGGCGGTGTATCACCATTTACCAGTGTTGCGTGAACAATTGAAGCCTGATGTAATTGTGGTCAACGGCGAGAACGCCGCACATGGTTTTGGCATTACCGAAGAGATTTTCCTGAAATTGCGCGAAGCGGGTGCTGATGTGGTGACACTTGGCAACCATTCTTTCGACCAGCGCGAGGCACTTGTGTTTATCGCGCGTGAAGACCGCATGATCAGGCCCATAAATTGGCCGACCGGTTGCCCTGGTGCCGGGTCCGCATTGTTCGAAACAGTCAAGGGCCGCCGTGTGCTGGTGATCAATGCCATGGGCCGTGTGATGGTGGAGCCGGTGCTGGACGATCCGTTTCCGGCTGTTGATCGCGCACTCGAGTCCTGCAAACTGGGCCGGGACTGCGATGCCGTCATTCTGGATTTCCATGCCGAAGCCTCTTCCGAGAAAATGGCCATGGGACATTTTTGCGATGGCCGCGCCAGTCTTGTCGTGGGCACCCACACCCATACCCCAACAGCTGACCACCATGTGTTGAAGGGCGGCACCGCCTATCAAACCGACACTGGCATGTGCGGCGATTATGACTCTGTCATCGGCATGGACAAGGCTGAACCCCTGCAACGGTTTTTGCGCAAACTTCCGATAGAACGCATGAAACCTGCCGAAGGTGAAGCGACCGTGTGTGGGCTCATCGTGGAAACCGACGACATTTCCGGTTTGGCAAAACGGGTGGCTCCCATACGCGTCGGCGGCATTCTCGGTGCTACGGGTTTTGACGGGTGGTAAATCGGCATTATTATCTGCGCATGAAATTTGGCAGCGGCGTTGCCACTTCCGCGCCCAGTGCGTCCTTGAGGCGCTGCACCATGCGGTTACCCCGCACGAGATGAGCTTCAGCTTCCGCAGTTTCGTGGTGCAAGGTGGCAAGGCTTGCAGCTTCATATTCAGCAGCGGCCTTGCCGCTGTTGTCGGCCAAGGTCGCAATGCATGCGAACAATCGGCCCTGTGGTGCGACTTCTGACAATGACTTGACCCTCCTTAAGGCTGCGGCCCCCGCTGCACCGACGGCTTCACCGTCGAACGAAAATTGTTCCATTGCTGGCTTCAACACTGCCGTCATCACGCAAACTCCACACACAAACGCATAACACCGGAGATCATGGTGAACGAACAGACTTAATGCCAGGTTAAGCTGACGGTTGCATGACGCCATCGAGCTTGGCTATATGCCGCTAACTGATTTCGGGGATTTTCCATGGCTGGCCATTCACAGTATAAAAACATCATGTTCCGCAAGGGCAAGCAGGACAAGATGCGCTCCAAGATTTTCTCGAAGCTGGCCCGCGAAATCACCGTTGCTGCAAAAGCTGGTGTGCCAGACCCCGACTCCAATGCGCGGTTGCGCTTGGCCATTCAAAACGCCCGTGCTGAAAACCTGCCAAAAGACAACATCGAACGCGCCATTAAAAAGGCCTCGGGCACTGATGCCGCAAATTACGAAACCGTGCGCTACGAGGGTTATGGTCCGGGTGGCACTGCTGTCATCGTCGAAGCCTTGACCGACAACCGCAATCGCACGGCACCTGTGGTGCGCGCAGCCTTTGCCAAATATCACGGCAACATGGGCGAAACCGGATCAGTGTCCTTCATGTTCAACCACGTGGGCGAGATTGTTTATCCCCTCGGCAAGATCACAGCCGACGCCATCATGGAAGCGGCCATTGATGCAGGCGCTGACGACGCGACCAGCGAGGACGTTCACATTGTGACCTGCGCATTTGAGAGTATCAATGAAGTATCAACAGCACTGGCCGCAAAATTTGGTGAAGCGCAATCGGTGAAGTTGGTTTGGAAACCGAATGTCATGTCGCCACTCGATTTTGAAAAAGCCGAAAGCCTGATGAAACTGGTCGATGCACTGGACGAAGACGACGACGTGCAAAACGTCTTCACCAATGCCGACATTCCAGACGACGTGATGGAAAAGCTGGGTGGCTGATGACCCGTATCATCGGCCTTGACCCCGGCCTTCGCAACACCGGCTGGGGCGTGATCGAGTCTGAGGGATCACGCCTGATTTATGTGGCCGATGGTGCCGTGCATTCTGACGCGGACGCGCCATTGGCCGAACGCTTGCTGCAAATCCACGAACAGATTCTCTGTGTACTGAAGGAATTCACACCCGATGAAGCAGCCATCGAGGAAACCTTTGTCAACACCGACGCGCGCGCCACATTGAAGCTGGGGCAGGCAAGAGGTGCCGTCATGTTGGCCCCCGCCATTTGCAAAATTCCTGTTGCCGAGTACGCGCCAAACACAGTGAAAAAATCTGTCGTGGGCGCTGGCCACGCCGACAAGACGCAGGTCAAACACATGGTGAAATTGCTGTTGCCCCGCGCTGACATGAAGACTGCGGATTCAACCGATGCACTGGCCATAGCCATCTGCCATGCCCACCATCGTGGCTCGCAAAGGTTGAAGAATATTCTTGCGCGTTCTTGACTTGTTCACCTGTCTGTGCAAGTAATATCGTTGAGGTATTACCATGCGCATCACATCCAAAGGTCAGGTGACAGTTCCCAAACACATCCGGGATCGGCTGGGTATTGCGCCCGGCGATGATATTGGTTTTCGTGAGGAGGGCCAGGCGGTGATTGTTGAGAAGGTGGAAGAGCCGAAAAAGCTGAATGCGGGGCGGGAATTTGCGCGGCATTTGGGTGAACTTGGAGATCTTATGCGACGTGAGGGGAAAATTGACCCTTACTTCGCCAATATGACAACAGATCAGATAATGGAAGAATTGCGGGGTTACAGTCAGGATGAGAACGATCCCGGATTCAAACGTTCTGTTTGACATCATTCTGCGGGATCCCACTTGGTGTGATTGGGCGTCGCAGAAATTATCCGCTTGTATGATGGAGGACCAAATCGTCGTGAACACAATTGTGTTTGCTGAAGTGGCTGGCAATTTTACCTCCCAGAAGGAAACATTTGAGGTTTTCCAGTCCATGGGATCCGTGTTTGAGGAAATACCATGGGACGCTGCATATATGGCGGGTCGCGCCCATCGAGCCTATCGTCGTTCGGGAGGAACGCGCGATCGGCTTTTGCCGGACTTCCTGATCGGAGCTCACGCTGCGGCGAAGGGATATCGGATATTGACCCGCGATCAGGCACGCTATCGCACTTATTTCCCCGAAGTCGAAGTCATCGCACCGGACACGCACCCATGATTGGAAAACTCAAAGGCCGTATTGATTCCACCGGACCTGATTGGGTTATGGTGGATGTGGGCGGCGTGGTTTACTTCGTGTCCTGCTCGTCCAACACCTTGCGTGTGCTGCCGGGGCAGGGCGAGGCGGCTGAGGTTTATACCGACATGCTGGTGTCGCAAGACAATATCCGCCTGGTCGGCTTTGCCACGATGCTGGAAAAGGAATGGTTCAAGCTATTGCAATCTGTGCAAGGCGTGGGTGCCCGCGTGGCGCTGGCGATCTTGTCTGTGCTGTCGGCAGCTGAACTCGCTTCGGCCATAGCACTTCAAGACAAGGCTATGATCGGCCGGGCCAATGGCGTGGGTAAGAAACTGGCCGAACGCATTGTACTGGAACTGAAAGACAAGGCCCCGGCCTATACGGCAGCAGATATTGGGCTGAGCACAATTGCCGCAGAACTGGCAGCACCGAAAACCACAGCTGTGACGGATGCCGTGTCAGCGCTGGTCAATCTGGGCTACGGTCAGTCACAGGCAGCGATGGCGGTGAGTGCGGCCATGAGGAAAGCTGGAGATGATCAGCCTACGGAGAAATTGATCAGGCTGGCGCTAAAGGAGTTGGCGTTGGGATGAGTTTGAAGCCTGTATCGAGTAAACAACGTCCTTGGGCCGAATCTTTCGGGACATTCTTCGTTTGTTTGGTCCTCGGCCCGCCACTAGGAGGAATCGTTGGGTCCTTGATTATAACTTTGCCATTTCTTTTTGATGCCCACGCGGCAAATTCAACTAATTCGATAGTTGAAAAAATTGGATTAGTTGTTGGCACAACGATTTTCCTGCTGCCACTATCCTATTTGTTTGGTGGAAAAGCTGCTTTCGCTTCAGGAGTATGTGTGGTGGCATACGCTTGGGTGTGGCGGCGAGTACCACTCTGGCTAGCTATGACTGTTGCCTGCATAGTTTTCGCAGTATCGCGATACAATATGACTGTATCAAGTAACTACGACTTCAAGGTTTCATTTGTGGTGCATTTAGTAGCTGCATTCGTATGTTGGCTGATTATAAGAAAAATCTGGCAAGATTTTTCATGACCCGCACCATCCTCGATCAAACCCTCAAACCTGAAGACGCGCTCGACACGCATTTGCGCCCGCAGAAGCTTGATGAATTCGTGGGTCAAACCAAGCAGAAGCAGAACCTTCGCGTCTTCATTGAGGCCGCAAAGTCCCGCAATGAAGCGCTCGACCACGTCCTCTTCGCAGGGCCGCCGGGCTTGGGGAAAACTACATTGGCACAAATCATGGCGCGGGAAATGGGGGTAAATTTCCGCTCAACCTCGGGCCCCGTGATTGCCAAGGCGGGCGATCTCGCAGCACTGCTCACCAATCTCGAAGACCGCGATGTGCTGTTCATCGATGAAATCCACCGGCTCAATCCGGCGGTGGAGGAAATCCTTTATCCCGCCATGGAAGATTTCCAGCTCGACCTCATCATCGGTGAAGGCCCGGCTGCCCGAAGTGTGAAAATTGATCTGGCCAAGTTCACGCTGGTGGGTGCCACCACGCGCACCGGGTTGTTGACGTCGCCGCTCAGGGATCGTTTCGGCATTCCCATTCGTCTTGATTTCTACACCCACGACGAATTGCTCGACATCGTGCGCCGTGGTGCACGGATTTTGCAATTGGCCGTGACAGAAGATGGTGCACGCGAAATTGCCAAACGATCACGTGGCACACCGCGCATCGCCGGTCGCTTGTTGCGCCGCGTGCGGGATTTCGCATCGGTCGACGGCACCGAACGCGTCGACGCCAAAGCCGCCGACAAGGCCTTGCGCCTGCTCGATGTCGATGAGCAAGGTCTCGACGCGCTCGACCACCGTTACCTGAAATGCATCGCGCTGAATTTTGGCGGCGGGCCTGTGGGCATTGACACCATTGCGGCCTCACTCTCGGAAGGCCGCGATGCGCTGGAGGATGTGGTGGAACCCTATCTGCTGCAACTGGGCTTCCTGAACCGCACCCCGCGAGGCCGCCTGTTGACGCATCATGCGTTCAAGCATTTGGGGTTGGCGGTGCCGAATAGGGCGGAGATTACGCAGGGGGTTTTGCCTTTGGCGGAGGGGGAATGAACGCGACTCTCGGAAGTGCCCCCTTCGCCCTTCGGGCACTTCCCCAACAAGTTGGGGAAGGACTCGTCGAAAGGGCTACCTTGACAATTTTGAGGGAGGTGGTTGCACC
>JAYUVC010000214.1:0-2631 GCA_043754325.1 Hyphomicrobiales bacterium | reverse complement strand
GGGTGTCTATTCGGAAGTTGTTCCCTACCAAAAGGCTGAGGCGGCATTTTATGCGATGCAGCCCAAAGCGGTCATTCTGTCTGGTGGACCGGACTCGGTAACGCGTGAGGGGTCGCCCCGCGCCCCCAGTGTGGTGATTAATTCTGGCTTGCCGATTTTGGCGATTTGTTATGGTCAGCAAACCACGGCCTTGCAATTGGGTGGTGTTGTTGAAGGTGGTCATGCTGCGGAATTTGGTCGTGCCGAAATTGCGATCAAGGAACACAGTGCATTGTTCGATGGGCTGTGGCGTGTGGGTGAACGGCATCCGGTATGGATGAGCCATGGCGACCGCGTGACGCAATTGCCTGAAGGCTTCACCGTCATAGCCGTTTCGGAAAATGCACCCTTCGCCATTGCCTCCAACGAAACGCGCAAAATTTTTACAACCATGTTCCACCCGGAAGTGGTGCACACACCGGACGGTGCCAAACTGATTGGCAATTTCGTCTTGAAGATTGCCGGATGCAAACAAGATTGGACCATGGCAAATTTCCGGCAGGAAGCGATTGACCGTATTCGCAAGCAAGTGGGCAAGGGCAGGGTGTTGTGTGGATTGTCGGGCGGTGTGGACTCATCGGTTGCCGCACTTCTCATTCATGAGGCCGTCGGCGATCAACTCACATGCGTTTTCGTTGACCATGGCCTGATGCGGCTCGACGAAGCCAAGGAAGTAGTGTCAATGTTCCGTGAACACTACAACTTGCCCTTGGTGCATGTTGATGCAGCAGATTTGTTCATCAACGCGTTGGAAGGCGAAGTTGACCCGGAGACAAAACGCAAAACTATTGGACGGCTGTTCATCGAAGTGTTCGAAGCGGAAGCCAAGAAACTGGGCGGCGCTGATTTTCTGGCGCAGGGCACGTTGTATCCTGACGTCATCGAAAGCGTGTCATTCACGGGCGGCCCATCAGTCACCATCAAGTCGCATCACAATGTGGGCGGATTGCCGGACCGCATGAAGATGCAACTGGTCGAACCCTTGCGCGAACTGTTCAAGGATGAAGTGAGAAAGTTGGGGCAAGAACTTGGATTACCAGAGAAATTTGTCGGCCGCCATCCGTTCCCCGGGCCTGGACTGGCGATCCGTTTGCCCGGTGGTGTGACGCGCGAGAAGCTCCTGATTTTGCAAAAAGCCGACGCCATCTACATCGACGAAATCCGCAAAGCCGGATTGTACGATAAAATCTGGCAGGCGTTTTCGGTGTTGCTGCCGGTGCAAACTGTTGGCGTGATGGGTGACGGTAGAACCTATGACCGCGTGCTGGCCTTGCGAGCTGTGACGAGCGTTGATGGCATGACGGCCGATTTCTATCCGTTCGACATGAATTTTCTGGGACGTGCAGCCACCCGCATCATCAACGAGGTGAAAGGCATCAACCGCGTGGTCTATGATGTGACGTCAAAGCCGCCGGGGACCATTGAGTGGGAATAATCAAATAGCAAAGAACCTTCCATGACACACAAGCTCCAACCGCGGATGTGCATGGAAAGGTTGCGTTTGTAAAATTTCAGGGATGACTGGCTTGGACAACCGTGTTGGGCGGTTTCAAATTATCCTGGGCCACAATCGCCACCCGCCGCTTTTCAATCCTCTCGGCCAGAGCCGTGGTTGACCTCGAAAGCCCCCCACAACACGGTGAATTCGCCGTAGAAACCGCTGGTGCCTGGCGTTCCAATGGTGGCGAGACCGATGGCGAAGAAGAAGAAGGCAAGCTTGGGCACATAGCGCGCCAGCCCGCCGAAGGCCGAAAGTTCGGTCGAACCTGTGCGGCGGTAGAGAACACCTGTCAGGAACATGAGCGCCGTTGATGTGAGGCCGATGTTGATCATCATCATCAGGCTGCCTTGCAGGCTTTGGGCCTTGAGTGAAAATATGCCGAGCAGGACGAAGCCGACATGGCTGACACTGGCGAATGCCAGGAGCCGCCGCAGATTGACCTGCGACAAGGCGATGAAGCCGCCGTAAAGAATGGCGAAAACCCCGACCCACGTCATGATGGGCTGCCAGGCGATGCTGGCATCGGGAAGCAGCGGCAGCACGAAGCGCAGCATGCCATAGGTGCCGATCTTCAGGCCAACAAGCAGGATCGCCATGCCCGTCGGGCCTTCCATCAGCATGGTCGGCATCCAGGTGTGGAACGGTGGCACGGGGCCCTTGACCGCAAATGCCAGAATCATGAGCACAAAAATGATGCCCTGTGTTTCAGGCGGGATCGCCACTTTGAGAAGCTCGACGAAGTTGAAGTTCTCGCCCTGGGGTGCGAGACCCGCCGCCACGGCATCGCCATAATTATTGCCGAGCAGCACGACTGCGATCAGCAGAGGGGCTGAACCCACCAGCATATAGATGATGTATTTGAGAGCGGCGTAGTGGCGTTGCGGACCGACACCGTAGAGCTTAGAGTCTTTCTGATTCAAGTTGACCTATATCCTGCATTTCGGATGTAGTTTGCGCATTCGGTTGGCTGGATTGTTTTCAGGAGCTTTGCTATCTCGTCATTGAGTTGCTCTTCGGTGCGTGCGTCAGCCTTGCGCAACAGGGTTTTGATTTTTGCAAAGACCTGCTCGATGGCGTTCATGTCTGGCGAA
>JAYUVC010000213.1:0-14109 GCA_043754325.1 Hyphomicrobiales bacterium | reverse complement strand
CTTTGTGGCAAATCTTCCACATAACTCATGATCAACAACTGGCGCTGCTCTTCGGGAATCTGGGCAAGAGCCTTGGCCACATACCCGTCTTCCTGAAGCCGCGACAGGGCGTCGTCTTGCTGCACTTCGGTCGATTCGGCATCGTAATCGTCAATATCTGTATAAAGTGAAGTTTTCTCCCGCCGCAACCTGTCAATACGCAAGTTGCGTGCAATGGTGAAAATCCATGTCGTCACACTGCCCCGGTCGCCAACATACATGTGGGCCTTGGACCACACCGCGATCATGGTTTCCTGTACCAGGTCCTCGGCCTGCTCGGAATTAGCCCCTTTGCGCATCATGAAACTTTTCACTCGCGGCGCATATTGATCAAACAACTGGGCAAATGCAGCCCGGTCCCGGCTTTCAGCGATACGGGTCAACCACTCGCTTTCAGCCGACATGCCGCTTGGCCTCTTCAAAAAACCTGCCAAAGGCAATGCCATCACCAAGGTAACGTTCTCCCGGCGTACATGAAATCTTACGGGGCATTGCCGGAAATGGATTACTGCAGACGGCGTTCGATCTGTTCATTGAATTCTTTCACAAACACGCGTTTCTTGCCTTCGAAAGCTTCGATTTTCGCCCAGACCAGCCAATGGGTTTTGCTGGCAGTCAAGCGGCCATGGGTTTCTGTCCGCACCTCCCATGTGCCCCGCTTCATGGTTTCTGTCCAATGGGTTTCAGCAATCGCCGACAACGGGTCATGTGCATCAATTGAATAGTTTTCGCGACCTATGCTGGAAACGATCAACCCATGGGGTTTCAGTTCCTGGGAACCAAAATCATCGACAATGGCCAGTGTGGTCAAACCTGTTTTCGGGTCCATCGCTGTAACGCGTGAGTGGGACGGTTTCCTGATCTGCTTTTGCTGGACAGGTTTTGCGGCTTCCGGATCCGCAAACACCACGGGTTTGTCGGTCAGGTTCTTTTTGCGGATGGGAACCGCAATTGTCGAAGCACCGGCATAAACCGTCAGTTTCACGGGTTCAGGTGCAGGCCACATCATCGGGAAATAAGAGGTGGAAATTGACACGCGCAGGCGGTGGCCCTTTGGTACTTTCCAGGCGATATCATCCAGCTTGATCTTCATCTTGTAGCGCCGACCAGGATCCAGCGGTGTTGGATATTCGCGGCTGTCGCGCATACAGAGATTTTGCAGATGATAGGTGATGCGGGAAACTTCACCTGTGGGCCACACATCGTTCAGGCGCACCGCAATATGCGCCACGGGCTTGTCCACGGTGAAGGACAGTTCCAGCATGGGTTGCCCCACAATTTCCATGTCTTCCATCAGCGCCGGACTGTCGAAGGTCATTGACCCCTCATCATCGCGGAACTGGTTGCCGGGAAATTCCTCGCCAAGCCAGATAATGCAATATTCGCCACCGTCAAAACCGATGTTCTGCGGCGACGTGAGTGTGAAAGGCTCTTCTTTCCCGGCAGTGGCCGAAATGCCCTTGGCCGAAAGCGACCAGGTTTTGGTTTCGATGTTGCCAAAACCCCAATAGCTTTCAGGCACCCAGCGGCCCTTGATCTCGTCGGGGAAAGCGCCGGGTTTATAGGCGTCCATGATGTAGATGCGGTAATCCGGGTCGTCGGTAACCCCGGTGTTGATGCCCTTGATGTGGAAGTCCCACCAGCGCAGCATTTCCTGCAAAAAACCGATATTCGGGTTGGGAACCGCAAAGTGCGGATACTTATGCGCCCAGGGGCCAATGATGGCTTTCCGCGGCACGCGCAGGTTTTTCATCAGGCGGGGGATGGCGTTGGAATAGGCGTCGTTCCAACCTCCCACCGCCAGCACCGGCACCTGGATTTTCAGATAGTCCTCGCAGACAGAACCGTGCTTCCAATAGCCGTCGCGGTGTGGGTGTTTCAACCAGTCGATCAACAGAAACGGTTCGCTTTCGAGACGGTTGAGCCACATCTTCTTCCATTTGGCACCGACGATCTTGGGGTCCGGCGCCTTGGAGGAATAGGCCAGCATGGTCGCGGCCCAGCCCAGGTTTTCATTGAGGAGTGTTCCACCCTTGTAGTGGATATCATCCTCGTACCGGTCATCGGTTGAGCAAATGGTGACAATGGCTTTAAGGGCAGGTGGCCTGAGGGCTGCGATTTGCAAGGCGTTGAAGCCACCCCAGGAAATCCCGAACATGCCCACCTTGCCGTCGCACCATTTTTGTTTTGACAGCCAGTCGATGACCTCAAGCCCGTCGTCCAATTCCTGCTGCGTATATTCATCCCGCATCAAACCGTCGGAATCACCATTGCCGCGCATGTCAACGCGAATACAGGCATAACCATGGCCCGCCATGTAAGGGTGGGTCAGTGCGTCTCGCGTCGTGGTGCCGTCGCGCTTGCGATAGGGCAGATATTCCAACAGGGCTGGAACTTTGTTTTTGAGCGCATCGGTTGGCAACCACATGCGGGCCGCCAGTTTGGTGCCGTCCTTTAGCGTGATAAAGAGGTTTTCGGTTTCCTTCACCTTGCGGGGAAAGCTCGTGATGGTCTTGATTTCCATGGGAATCCTGTGATTTCAACCGCACTATGCCCGAACTTGACGCCCTCCCGCAACAGAGCAGTCGATTCTGAACGCCAGATAAATGCCGCAATCAGGATGGGTTCAGCCCCGTTCCCCTAAAAACACAACATCAAACGAATTCAAGAGGGAACGCAATCATGAACAAGATCTTTAAAATCGCCGCCGCTGCCGCCATCACCGCAACGATGACAGCGGGCTTTTTGTCCACCGCCTCATTCGCTGAAGACAGCCTTTATGGTGATGACCCGATCGTGATCACGCCGGCTGCCCTGTCGCAGAATGTGGATGTTGACGCTTCGGCCACATTCCCCGCCGTAAAGCGCGGCAAGATTGTTGCTTTCAAATCCGGCAAAGCCAAGGGTTCAATCATCATCAACCCCAGGACAAATGAATTGTTCTACGTGTTGGGCTACGGCAAGGCTGTCAAATACCGGGTTGCAACAGCAAAGTCAGGTTTCGAATGGAAGGGTACGCACAAGGTATCCTCCAAGACCCAGTGGCCGGATTGGCGTCCGCCAACACAAATGCGCGTTCGCCATCCCGAATTGCCAGCCTTCATGGCAGGTGGCCCGAAGAACCCGCTGGGTGCACGTGCCATGTATCTGGGATCCTCGATTTACCGCATCCACGGCACCAATACGCCATCCTCGATTGGCAAAGCCGCTTCGTCGGGCTGCATCCGCATGCTGAATGCCGATGTCACCGAACTTTACAGGCTTGTGAAAGTGGGTACTGAAGTCACGATGCTGTAAACCACACAAGACCCATACAGTCGGTACGTCCTATGTAAGGAAAATAGTGCTTGACACCGCGCGGTTGTTCGTGTAGTTTCAGGCACAATCCCCCAACAGGTTACAGTTTATACGAGGTTTTCATGCGCGACAAAGTATTGCCCGGCGCCAGCCGGGAGGCCTTGGGTTTCATCGCTGCCCACTGGAAGAGTTTGGCCAAAATGAGCGTCATTCCATTTCTGGCCTATCTGATTGTTGCCGTCATTCAAATCAAGGGTTTGGGCACCTTCTATCGCAGCATGGGCAGTGCCGTGGAGAGCAATGGCATCAACCCGGATTTCACGGGTGCCTATATGCGGAACATGGCGTTTTCCATGCTCGGCAGTCTGCTGGCCATGTGCCTGATGGGCCTGTTGTTTGCCCAGATCATCCGCTTTCATAAAACCGGTATGGCGGAGTGGATCATGACCGACAAGGCAGGCATTGTCGCCGGTTTGATGACACTGGTCTATGGCATCGGCATCGCCATGCTGACCATGCTTGTCTATATCGGCAGCGTCTTTGTCTTTGCGCTTCTGATGGCCATTTTTGGCGCGATGATGGGTGGAACTGTGATCTTTGCGTTTCTCGGCATTGTGGGCGTGGTTTCACTCGTTGCAGGTCTTTATTGGTTCATGTTCCGTTTTCTGGTGGGGCTTCCCGGTGTTGCTTTGGGTAGTTCGCCTGATTTTTTCAAGGACATGTGGCCGCTGTCGAAAGGTGAAAGCTGGGGCCTGCCACTGCGCATGCTGCTGGCCACGCTGGTTGCCTATGTGCCAATGTTCCTTGTAGTGATGATATTCTCCTGGTCGGCCATTGCTGACATGGTCAGCAAATTGCCGCAGCAGGGCAGTGCTGAAAATCCGGCTGTCATGTTCCCGATCATGGCCGAACTCATGGACCGCATGCTGCCCGCCACTGTTGCCATGACGGTGGTCTATGTTCCCTTCATGTGGTTCATGGCGCTGCTGTTGGCGATTGCGTTTCAAAGGTTCAGGGCGCGGGGTTGAAAGAAGGGGACTGTTTGCTCTTTTTCGCAAACTGTCCCTGATCTTGAAGTTCGGGGACAGCTTGCGAGAAAGAGCAAGCAGTCCCCTTAAAGCCTCAACCAAAAATGGTCACGCTCTAGGATCGAAAATAACTCTCCAGCACCTGTCGATAGACCCGTGTCACTGCCTTCAGTTCCTCCACGGAAATTCGCTCGTCCGTCTGGTGTATTGTGGCATTGGTCGGACCAAATTCCAGGACCGGGCAATAGTCCTTGATGAAGCGCGCATCAGAGGTGCCGCCGCTGGTGGCACGCTTTGGCGTGAGACCGGTTTCTTTTGTTATGGCGTCTTCTACCAGTTCGACAAATACACCCGGTTCGGTGATGAAGGCTTCAGCCCCTTCATTGAAGACAACGTTCCAGACGCCGCCCATTTCCGCGTAAAGTTTTTCGACGTGGCCATTCACCAGCGCCTTCAGCGTGTCATAGGTCTGTTCGGTAGAATAGCGGATGTTGAATTTCAACGTGGCCTTGGATGGAATCACATTGCCTGCCGGATTGCCGACGTCGAAAGATGTGAACACCAGCGATGACGGATCAAAATGCGCATTGCCATTGTCGAGTGGATTTGCCGACAGGCGTTCAGCCAGGCGCGTAAGTTTTGGAATCGGATTGTCGGCCTTGTGCGGATAGGCGACGTGGCCCTGTTTGCCTTCCACGGTGACGATGAATGACAATGACCCGCGACGGCCAATCTTGATCGTGTCACCCAAAGCATCCACACAAGACGGTTCACCGACAAGGCAATGATCGGGAATATGCCCGTGGTCTTTCATCCACTGCAACACCTTCACGGTGCCATTGATGGCGGGGCCTTCTTCGTCGTTGGTAATGAGGAACGAGATCGAGCCTTTGAACTTCGGGTTCTCACGCACAAAGTCACAGGCAGCTGCAGCAAAGGCAGTAACGGAGCCCTTCATGTCAGTGGCACCGCGACCGTAGAGAAAACCATCTTTGATCTCTGCTGCGAATGGCAGTTGCGACCAGATGGTTTCATCGCCTTGCGGCACAACATCGGTGTGGCCGGCAAAGCAGAGATGCAGACCGGAATTGCCGATGCGGGAAAACAGGTTGTCGATGTCGGGCGTGTTTTTGTCGGTGAAGGTCAGTCGATGGGAAGTGAAACCCGCAGCATCAAGCCAGCCTTGCACGGCGTCCAAAGCACCTGCTTCATGTGGCGTGACAGAAGGGCAGCGGACAAGCTGCTGGAGCATGATGACGGGATCGTGGGATGTGTTTTTCATGGGCTTGACTCTACTGACGGAGTGCGCTGTGGGAAAGCGACCTCATCAGCCCTTTGGGCAGCTTCTCCAGAGGAGAAGCGACACGTTGCTCCACCTCCGCATATGTTTGAGCACTGAGGGTGGTTGCACCATCAGTCGCTTCTCCTCTGGAGAAGCTGCCCGAAGGGCTGATGAGGTCCCTTCGTGGCCATTCACAACGTTTGACCTCAATCAACAATCGGATCCGGACCGTAATTATTCGTACCCTCAGTGCCGCGCAGAAAACCCAGTTCCACCAGCATCCAGATAGCGCCGACAATCGGGACAAGCATGATCAGCGACCACCAGCCAGACTTGTTGCGGTCATGCCAGCGCTTTGTATAGACCGCCAAAGCAGGCCAAAGCGTCAACAGAATCAGAATGGTGAACGGCAACCACATGTTGCCCATGGCTTCCATGGATTGGGCCGCCTGCACTTCCGGCGTTGCATTGGGGTCCATGGCCATCATGCTGACGCCGAAAATTGAAAACAGCACAAAGTATAAAATCATGCTGATGATCATCAATACCAGATAGCCCAACCAGAAGGTTTGGCGTGGAATACGCCCGTCAAATTTTGTGAATGTCTCAAGATTCATTTTATCACTCCGCTCCAAATTCGCCCCCGTGGCAATTTAGCATTTGAAATCAATCGCGCAACAGTTCGTTTATGGACGTCTTCGAGCGCGTCTTCTCATCCACCCGCTTGACGATCACCGCACAGTATAGCGAGGGCGACGGTGATCCATCGGCGAATGGCTTTTGCGGCAACGAGCCTGAGACCACCACAGAGTAGGGTGGAACCTTGCCCATGTGCACTTCACCAGTGCTGCGGTCCACAATCTTGGTCGATTGCCCGATGAACACGCCCATGGAAATGACCGAGCCTTCACCGACGATGACGCCTTCAACAACTTCCGAACGTGCGCCAATAAAACAATTGTCTTCGATAATGGTGGGGCCAGCCTGCATGGGTTCCAACACACCGCCAATGCCAACACCGCCTGAGAGATGCACGTTCTTGCCGATTTGCGCACAGGAGCCAACGGTAACCCAGGTGTCGACCATGGTGCCCGTATCGACATAAGCGCCAAGGTTCACGAAAGACGGCATCAAAATCGCACCAGGTGCAATGTAGGCGGATTTGCGCACGATACAGTTTGGCACAGCGCGAAAGCCGCCGGCACGGAAGTCCTTGGCCGTCCAACCTTCAAACTTTGACGGCACCTTGTCCCACCATTTCGATGTGCCATTTGACGTACTTGGTCCGCCCTTGATCAATTCCATGTCGTTCAAACGGAAGGACAACAGCACCGCCTTTTTCAGCCACTGGTTCACATGCCAGTCCGCGCCTTGCTTTTCTGCGACACGGGCTTTGCCTGAATCGAGCTGTTCAAGTGCGAATTCGACTGCCTTGCGGATATTGCCCTTGGTCTTCAGCGACACATTGGCCCGGTCTTCCCACGCGGTTTCAATGATGCTTTGTGCGTTCTTCATGGTGGTCCTCATTCAGGAAATATTTTGAAACCGTCATTCCCACTTTCGTGGGAATGACGGGGTGTGGGGTTCAATGTGTGATTCATATTTTCAGCGCTGTCAGAAACCGCGCGAGATCATCTGTCTTGTAATGGATATGCGTAACATCGCCACTCGCATTCAAATGCGCGGCGTCCTTATTGTCGTCTGATGTCACCAGCACAGTCACCATACCCATGGCATGCGGCACTTCGAGATTGTGGGCGAGGTCTTCAAAAAATGCGGCGCGGGTGGCGTCCACTGTGTGATGTTTCAGGAACACGTCATAGGGTGCACGTGCCGGTTTTGGAATATAGTCGGCGTGGATGATATCAAAGATGCCGTCAAACAAACCGGTGATGCCCAGATTGTTCATCACATTCGTGGCGTGGGCCACGGTGCCATTGGTGTAAACCAGTTTGCGGCCCGGCAAGGCTTCAAGGGCCTTGGCCAAATGTGTGTCCGCTTTCACGGGCGAATAATCAATGCCGTGCACATAATCCAGAAAGCCTTCGGGCTGCATGTCATGTTCCTGCATGAGACCGCGCAAGGTGGTGCCGTGTTTGTAATAAAGTTGCTTCTGGCGCAGCTTGGCTTCGGCATGGGTCAGCCCCAAAGCCCGCGACACAAACTCGCCCATCTTCACGTCGATCTGATCAAACAAACGGCAGGACGCAGGGTACAGCGTGTTGTCGAGATCAAACACCCAGGTGTCAACGTGGTTGAAACTGCGCGTCATACACCCGACCTTGAAATGCGGGTGCCCACACCGTGGGGGGTGAGCAACTCCAACAACACGGAATGCGGCACCCGGCCATCGAGAATGATAACGCCTTCAACACCGGACCAGACAACCGCAACAGCGCTTTCAATTTTCGGAATCATGCCGCCGGTAATCGTGCCCTCATCAACAAGTTGCTGCACATCACCGATCTTCAGTTCACTGATTAATTTCTTGTTCTTGTCGAGCACACCTGCAACATCGGTCAGCAACAGCAAGCGCTTGGCCCCCGTGGCAGAGGCAATGGCGCCCGCTGCCGTATCGGCATTGACGTTATAGGTTTGGCCGTCATAACCAATGCCAATGGGGGCTACCACGGGAATGGCGTCTGACTTCATGATGGTGTGCAAGATTTCAACATTGATGCGGGCAGGTTCACCCACCTGGCCAAAATCAATGATGGTTTCTTCACCCGTCACCGGGTCTTTCTTTTTCTTGGTATAGCGTTCGGCAATCATCAGGTTGCCGTCCTTGCCGGAAATGCCAACCGCGCGTCCCCCCGCCTGCTGGATCGAGGCAACGATGGATTTGTTGATGGACCCCGCCAGCACCATTTCCACCACTTCCATGGTCGCATCATCGGTGACCCGAAGTCCATCGCGGAACTCTGCCTTCACGGCCAGCTTGTCCAGCATCCTGTTGATCTGCGGCCCGCCGCCATGCACTACGATGGGGTTCAAGCCACAGACTTTCAGCATCACCATATCACGCGCAAACTGTGACGCCAGTTTCTGGTCCACCATGGCATGGCCGCCAAACTTCACCACAATGATCTGGTCATCATAACGCTGCAGAAAAGGCAAAGCCTCCGACAGGATGCGGGCAGTCTCGTTGACGGTCATCTCGGTCATGGCGCAGCAGTCCTGTGAAACGGAATGGCCTTATAGGGCAAATTCAAACAATGGAAAGGCCCTCATCCGTCTCGCGCTTTGCGCGATCCACCTTCTCCAGCAAGCGGGAGAAGTGAAGAAAACGTCACCTCTCCCGCTTGCGGGAGAGGACGCTTTGCGCAGCAAAGCAGGTGAGGGACGTGTTCACTTAAACCAGCAATCCTGCAATCTCGGCCCGAAGCTCGGCCATGCCCCAATCCTTGTCCGACGACGTGGCATGCAGCAATGGAAAGGCCGCAGCGCGGGTGCCGACGATTTTGGCTGTTTCTTCAATCACTGCCGTCAATTCTGCTGGCTTGATCTTGTCGGTCTTGGTCAGCACAATCTGATAGGCGACTGCTGCCTCGTCCAGCATCGCGAACATGTCGAGGTCTTCCGGCTTCACGCCGTGACGGGAATCGATCAACACAAACGCCCGCGTCAATCCGGGGCGGCCACGCAAGTAGCCGCGCAGCACCGCCTGCCATGCCTTGACTTCAGACTTTGCGGCCTTGGCATAACCATAACCCGGCATGTCCACCATGGTCATGCGGTTGGCGATATCAAAAAAATTGAGCTCGCGCGTACGGCCGGGGGTATTCGACGCACGCGCCAAACCCTTGACACCCGTCAGTGCATTGATCAGCGAGGACTTGCCCACATTGGAGCGTCCGGCAATCGCGATTTCAACGCCCCGCACCGGCGGCAATTGTTCAAGCTTGGCCACACCCAAACGAAATGAACTGGGGGCGGAAAACAATTGTCGCCCCGCTTTCAATTCCAGTTCATTGTATGTGCGTATGCTCATGCAGGGGTTTTCTTGCGCAGGAACGGAATGCTGTCGCGGATATTGCCAAACAGATTGAGCTCCGTGCCATGCTTTTTCATGATGTAACTCTGCTGGATGATTGAGAGGAAGTTGCTCCACGTCCAATAGATCACCAGACCCGCTGGCATTGATGACAGCATGAATGTGAAAATCAGCGGCATCCAGTTGAACATCGCAGCCTGGATCGGATCAGCAGGTGCCGGGTTCAAGCGCATTTGCACCCACATGGTAATGCCCATCATGATCGGCCACAGGCCCAGCATGAGAATGTGCGGCGGCGTCCACGGAATGAGGCCAAACAAATTGAACAGGCTCGTCGGGTCGGGCGCTGAAAGGTCGTTGATCCAGCCATAAAACGGCGCATGGCGAAGCTCAATCGATGTCAAAATGACTTTGTAGATGGCAAAGAAAATCGGGATTTGCACCAGCACGGGAAGGCAGCCGGAGACTGGCGACACTTTTTCCTTCTTGTACATTTCCATGATGGCTTGCTGCTGCTTCACCTTGTCATCCGGAAACTCGGTCTTGATGCGCTCCATTTCTGGTTGGAGTTTTTTCATCTTGCTCATTGAGGCATAGGATTTGTTGGCCAGCGGAAACACCGCGAGTTTCACCAACACGGTGACCAGCAAAATCGCCAGACCAAAATTGCCGAGAAGACCCTTGGCCCATTCCATCAATTTGAACATCGGCTGTGTCAAAATCTTGAACCAGCCCCAGTCGACCATCAGGTCAAAGCGGCTGATCTTGTATTTGGCCCCGATATTGTCAATGGTTTGCACAATCTTTGCGCCGGCAAACAGGTGGTCTTCATAAACGCCAACCGAACCTGCCTGAATGACAACAGGTTCCGTCGCCACATAGTCGGCCTGATAGGCATCGCGGTCGCCTTGCCTGATGTGCTGGTAGGTAACCTTGATGTCCCGCGCCTGTTCGGGAATCATGGAGGTTGCCCAATACTTGTCGGTAAAGCCCACCCAGCCGCCACGCGTCGGCGTTTCAACCTTGCCATTTTGTTTGGCAACATCTGTGTAGTGAATTTCCACCAGCTTTTCGTTCTGGACCCCAAGCATGCCTTCGAAGAAACTGTAATAGCCTCCAACAGCAGGCGTGCCCTGGCGCTGCACGCGGGCATAAGGCAACAGTGTCACGGGGCTTGCGGTTTTGTTTTCAACATTCTGCCTGACCGTAATCAGGAATTCATCGGACACTGCAATTTCACGGCGGAACAAAAGTCCTGCCCCATTGTCCCAAGTCAGGATCAAGGGCGTGGCTTCCGTCAGCTTCGCACCCGCAGGTGCCGTCCACAAGGTTTTCGAATCTGGCAACGTCACAGTCTGGCCCGGGGCCGATACGAAACCCTGCTCGGCGAAATATCCATTGGCGGTATTGTTCGGCGACAGGAAGGTGATGATCGGGCTCTTGATGTCTGCCGTTTCATGATAATTTTTCAGAAGCAAATCGTCGATTTGCGCACCCATCAGATTGATCGAACCGGAAAGCTGTGCCGTCTCAATGAGCGCACGCGGGCTTGCCGTGATCGCTGCTGCCCGATCCATAACCGTGCTGAGAGGTGCAGCACCTGGAACAGCGGCACCTTCAACCTTGGTGGTTGTTTGCGTGACCGCAGCAGGCTTCATGAAGCCCGGCATGCCGTAGAAATACTGGAAGCCAAAAATGATGGCCATCGACAACACCATGGCAAGCAAAAAATTCTGGCTGTCCGGCCCTTTGTTTTGTCGGCCGAAGGGCGATTGGTTCATCACGGTTGCTTGTCCTTGTTGGGGTGCCGGCGCTTTGACCTGTCAAAGGTTTTGCCTTGCCCGGCGTGGAGTTTGGTCAGGGCTGATATAATGTCTTTGCGCAAGAGATCAAAGTCCCGCTTTTCAGCGCCCTGGCGACCGATCAGCACATAGTCATGGTGGGGAAGCACAATCTCAGACATGACAAGCCGTGCGGCTTCCTTCATGCGGCGGCGAATGCGGTTACGCATCACGGCATTGCCCAGCTTCTTGGTGCAGGTAAAACCCACCCGCGCCGGCGCATCATCGTCCCGCTTATGGGACTGAATTACCACACTTGGCATGGAGACAGCAGGCGCTTTGGCAGCCGCGAGAAAATCACGCCGCTTGAGAAGCCTGTCCATAAACGAATGAAAGGTCTTAGGCGCTCAGGCGCTTGCGGCCGGCAGCACGACGGCGACGGATGACGTTGCGACCGCCAACAGTTGCCATGCGGGCGCGAAAGCCATGGCGGCGCTTGCGAACGAGCTTGGAGGGTTGGTAAGTGCGCTTCACGTTAAACTCCGTATTTCGAAAAGTCTTCGTATAAATCGTTGATAACAAACGCGTTTTGCTATCCGGTTAGACGTTGGCCCAACCCCTGACCGACCCACGAAGACGGGATGTGACCTTGAATGTGAGCGGCTTATGGCGAAGGCGGGTGGTAAAGTCAACAAAGCTGGTGGGGAGAGTGGGAGACTGGCGGACACACCCCCTCCCGGCTTTGCCGTACTCCCCGTCCCCAAGAGGCCGAGGGAGAAAAGAAGGCCTTTCTCCCTCGGCGTCTTCGCCGGGGGAGTACCCCGAAGGGGGGAGGGGGCCTGACACAAGCGACCTCTCACGGTGGATGCAGTAAAAGCGGAGGGGAATATGCTTTTAAACCTTTCCGTCATGTTGCATTTGATATACCTCATAATGTCATGTATGACTTGACGAATGGAAACTGAGAGCATCTCGCACAAAGCTCTGAAGCGGATCTTTTTAACTGGAAATTCAAAAGGGCTTGTGGGTGATGTGGAGCGGCTTCGTGCGATGCTCGCCTTTATTGCGGCCACCGATTCGCTCGATGAATTGGCAAGGTCGCCGAATTATGGCTTGCACCGCCTGACAGGTGACCGGGATGGAATGTGGTCTATGACTGTAACACGCAATCGGCGTCTCACTTTCACTGTGACCCAAACTGCCACCGTGACTGATATGAACCTGGAGGATGATCATGGCTCTTAAAATGCACCCCTTGATCTCCGTCCATGCTGGACGCTGGCTCATGAGCGAAATCGTGGAACCAAGTGGCCGCAGCATTACCGATGTGGCCGCAGAAATGGGCGTGTCGCGGCAAGCATTGAGCACGGTGCTGAACGGCCATTCCAGCCTCAGCGCAGACATGGCCCTGCGCTTTGAGCGACAGTTCAAAATCAGTGCTGATACCTTGATGAGAATGCAAACCTCTTACGATCTTGCGCAAGCGCGTTTGCAATTGGCAGGTTGATGTGGTCGGTCTGGGTTTCAAAGACGGATTATCGCCGCTGGACGAGCTGTGTCCGCTTTGGATGTATTTCCAAGCCCGAAGTTCGGAATGCCAAATTGTCGAGAAGGGCCAATCGCTGATCACGTCGAGCTGTTCTGAATAGATGAAATCCAAGGCTAACTGACTTCGTGCGTCTGAACTCCCAGCACCCATTGGTCCCTTTCGCCCCCACTATCTCGCAGGCACTGCACACGGTTCTGGCAATGCAGTGACATGGTCGACATTGTCCTTCATTTCCGGAACCGTCAAAATGGCAACGAGAACACAACAAGAACATTGTCGGGGGTGCTAGGAAAAAATAATCGAAACTCCTGCTACCCCATCAAGGGATACCAAATAGGCGTCTAGCGCTTATGGAGGACAGCGAGAAGTTCAATGTCGGCTAAAGGATTGCAGACCCACAGAAAGTACGAAACATATCGTCGTCACGACGATATATAACAGAATATTCTACATGGCTTGGGATACAAAACTAGAAACAGAACTATAGCAATAAGGCAAAATTGCCGAAGTTGTTGCATGTCGTGACTTCTGGAAACTGACTGCTGAATATCTCGTCGTGTTGGTGAAACGGAGTCGCTGTTATGAATCGTCAGACCGTTTGAAAAAATACTGTTCGAAGCAAGGAACACGCACGGCCTTGTTGACAATCACTGTGCGCTAAGCAGATAAAATTACTTGGTACCAAATTGACCACATCAGCCCTTCGGGCAGCTTCTCCAAGGGAGAAGCGATCCGGTGTTAAATTTTCCACAATGTTTAAGAGTGTGGGGAGGTCTTACAGCAAGTCGCTTCTCTTTTGGAGAAGCTGCCCGAAGGGCTAATTAGGTCCCGTAGGTGCTATATGCGACTGCCCCAGCCCCTTGTGGGCCTCAAGTGAGACTGGGTAGTTTACCCGCAAGCATGTTTGCAAAAAGTACCCAAGCCGATATCCCGGCCAATCGTAAGGTCGCCGTCTTGATAGGTGTGAACAATTATAGTGTTCGCTCCAAGTGTTCAAAAGATTTAGAACTAATTCTGAATCTACTCGCAGAAGTTTGCTGTGTAAGCGTCCGGTGAGCTACGCGGCCTGATTGGTTTTCCAGTTCCACGGCAAGAGTTCGGTGATGCGGTTGATCTTGTGGTCGGCGATGCGGGTGAGA
>JAYUVC010000212.1:0-61865 GCA_043754325.1 Hyphomicrobiales bacterium | reverse complement strand
CACGAGGGGCTGACACATTACGGTCTGTACGATACCGTTGTGGCGAGGGATTAGGTGGGTGCTCGTCCTAAAACGTGTCCAGTTCTCGAATTTATCTTTGTGTATAGGCTGTACATTCAAATTCACGGAACTTCACGTGAACAAATTCTCCGGACATTCTCCGGACAAGGCACTTTTTGCGATACAAAAAACACATCTAACGCATTGAAATCATTGGCGCACCCGACAGGATTCGAACCTGTGACCTCTGCCTTCGGAGGGCAGCGCTCTGATCCAGCTGAGCTACGGGTGCTTTGCGTGTGGTCTATAGCCAACTCACATCCCAACCGCAACCTCTCGCATTAACACTTTGGCAACCACGCTTAAAGGTCTCCGGCGTGTTGCACACAAAATGGCGTGGACTTTGCGGTAAACCTGTTTGGCGGCGAATGTGAGCCGGAACTGCACAGGTGCATCATGTTGGAAGTTGCAACGCAAACCCATCGCATTGACTGGGTCGATTATGCCAAGGGCATGTGTATCATTCTTGTCGTGATGATGCATTCCACACTTGGTGTGGAAAAAGCCATGGGCCAGACCGGGCTGCTCAGCCATTTCATCGAATGGGCGAGGCCCTTCCGCATGCCTGACTTTTTTCTGATTTCCGGCTTGTTTCTGGCGCGGCGCATTGACGTGCCCTGGCGCAGCTATCTCGACACCAAAGTGGTGCATTTTGCGTATTTTTACATTCTGTGGATGAGCATCCAGTTTGGCTTCAAGGGACCAGGCATTGTGGCAGACGAAGGTGTTGCTGCGGCCATCTCGCAATATGCCATGGGCTTGATTGATCCCTTCGGCACACTGTGGTTCATCTATCTGCTGGCGATCTTTTTTGTGGTAACGAGGGGGCTGAAGGCGGTTCCACCGTTGCTGGTTTTCGGATTGGCAGCACTGCTGGAAATCCTGCCCATTCACACAGGCTGGCTCGTGCTTGACGAATTCGCCGGGCGCTATGTCTACTTTTTTGCGGGCTACTGGTTGGCCCCCATGATTTTCCGCTTCACTGAAAAGCTGTGGCGAGGCAACATGCCTGCTGTGCTTTCCGCCTTGCTGATCTGGGCCACTGCCCATTCGTTTGCCATGGTATCTGGTGTTTCAAACTGGCCCGTCATGGGGCTTGTGTTGGGGTTTGCGGGATGTGTTGCGGTGGTGGTCACGGCGGTGGTGCTGGCGCGCTCGGGCTTTGCGGAATGGCTGCGTTATCTCGGCGCCAATTCCATTGTGGTCTATCTCGCCTTCTTCCTGTTCATGGCGACCACGCGCAGCTTGGGGCTAAAACTGTTCCCCGGCATTCATGTGGATGCGCTGGCAGTGCTTTGCACGCTGGCGGGTGTAGTGGGGCCGATCCTGCTGTATTGGGCGGTGCGCAACACGCCACTTTCACTGCTGTTCACGCGACCGGAGTGGGCTAAACTCAAAGCATTGGAAAGCGATGCGAAGCGCGGCTACACTGGCCCGCATGACATCGTCCTCCCCAAACAGCCTCAAACCCGGTGACCATCTTTATCTGATTGATGGGTCGGGATATATTTTCCGCGCCTACCACGCCCTGCCGCCATTGACGCGGAAAAGCGATGGCTTGCCCGTCGGCGCTGTGCAGGGTTTCTGCAACATGTTGTGGAAGCTGTTGACCGATACATCGGCTGCCACCAAGCCCACGCATCTGGCGGTGATCTTTGACCACTCGTCGAAAACCTTCCGCAATGAGTTCTATCCCGAATACAAGGCGCACCGGCCAGAACCTCCGGCAGATTTGCGGCCGCAGTTTTCGCTGATCCGGCAAGCGACCAAAGCCTTCAATGTGTCCTGCATCGAGATGCCGAATTTCGAAGCCGATGACTTGATTGCGACCTACACCAGGCAGGCTGTGGCGGCAGGGGCCACAGTGCGCATTGTCACGTCAGACAAGGACCTGATGCAACTGGTGCAGCCCGGTGTGGTGCTGTTTGACACCATGAAGGACAAGGAAATTTCTGATCCCGAAGTGCTGGAAAAATTTGGTGTAACGCCGGACAAGGTTGTCGATGTGCAGGCGCTGGCAGGTGACAGTGTGGACAATGTGCCGGGTGTGCCCGGCATTGGTTTGAAAACAGGCGCTGAATTGATCAACACCTATGGCAATCTGGAAAACCTGCTGGAGCGGGCAGGTGAGATCAAGCAGAACAAGCGCCGCGAAAATCTCATTGCCTTTGCCGATCAGGCGCGGATTTCAAAACGACTGGTGACGCTGGATCAGGAAGTTCCCGGTGTGGAACCCATGGGATCTTTCGCAGTGGACAAGCCACGGGCCAACGATGTCATCGGTTTTTTGAAGGCGCTGGAGTTTACCAGCTTCACCCGGAAGATTGCTGCCGTGCTGGGCGCTGATACCGACGCGATTGAACCGGTTCCGGTTGAGATAAAGTTTTGGCCGCCAGCAGACTTGCCCTCTCCCCTCGCGGGAGAGGGTGGCGCGCCAGCGCCGGGAGAGGGGCCTGTGCCGTCACACCCCTCATCCCCGGCTGCGCCGGACCTTCTCCCGCAAGGGGAGAAGGCGAGTGCCGACATGGAAGCCCATCTCCGCGCCATTCCGGTTGTTCACACTGACTATGAAACCGTGACCTCACTCGAGGTACTCAACCAATGGATCGCCAAGGCCAAGGACCAGGGCTTCGTCGCAGTCGACACGGAAACCGACTCCCTCGATGCCATGCAAGCCAACATCGTCGGCGTGTCACTGGCGCTGGCACCGGGAAAAGCCTGTTACATTCCATTGAGCCATCAAGGGCAGGGGGACGGCCTGTTTGGGTCCGGCTTGGTTGAAGGACAAATCAGTCGTGACGCAGCACTTGCCGCATTGAAACCATTGCTCGCCGATCCCGCTGTTCTGAAAATTGGCCAAAACCTGAAATACGACATGCTGTTGTTGAAACGCTACGGCATCACTGTGTCGCCGCTTGATGACACCATGCTGTTGTCTTACGTTTTCGAGTCCGGCGATGTGGGTCACGGCATGGATGAACTGTCGCAACGCCATCTCGGTCACAAGCCTATTGCATTCAAGGACGTTGCAGGCACAGGAAAATCCTCCGTCACCTTTGACCGGGTGCCGATTGACCGCGCCACCCATTATGCCGCGGAGGATGCCGACATTACCTTGCGCCTGTGGATGTTGTTCAAACAGAAACTTCTGAAGGCCCGCAAAGTCACCGTCTACGAAACACTGGAGCGGCCACTGGTGCCCGTGCTGGTGCAGATGGAGTCTGAAGGCATTCTGGTGGACCGGGCCGTGCTGGCGCGTCTGTCCCACGAGTTTGCCACATCACAGGCGGCCATTGAAACCGACATTCACAAACTGGCAGGCACCACCTTCAATATCGGTTCTCCCAAACAATTGGGCGACATCCTGTTTGGCCAAATGGGGCTTCAAGGCGGCCGCAAAACCGCTACAGGTGCATGGTCAACGGACTCGAACACACTCGACGAGTTGGCAGCCCATGGTGTGCCATTTGCCAAACGTGTGCTGGAATGGCGGCAACTGGCGAAACTGCGATCAACCTATACGGACGCGCTGCAAACCTGCATCAATCCGCAAACGGGGCGCGTGCATACGTCTTATTCGATGGCATCCACGTCAACAGGGCGCTTGTCTTCCACCGATCCCAACCTGCAAAATATTCCCGTGCGCACCGAAGAAGGCCGCCGCATCCGCACGGCCTTTGTGGCGGCACCCGGCCACAAACTGGTGAGTGCCGACTACTCACAAATTGAACTCCGCGTGCTGGCGCATGTCGCTGATATTCCGCAACTCAAAAAAGCCTTCGCGGAAGGCCTCGACATTCACGCCATGACGGCATCTGAAATGTTTGGTGTTCCAATTGCGGGTATGGACTCGTCAGTGCGTCGTCGGGCGAAAGCCATCAACTTTGGCATCATCTACGGTATCTCGGCATTTGGATTGGCCAATCAGTTATCGATATCGCGCGAGGAAGCAGGCGAATATATCCGCACCTATTTCAAGCGCTTCCCCGGCATCAAAAGTTACATGGATGACACCAAGAAATTCGCTCACACGCATGCTTATGTTGAAACCATTTTTGGCCGCCGCATGCATTTTCCGCGCATTCATTCATCAAACCCGTCGGAACGCGCATTCCTCGAGCGCGCCGCAATCAACGCACCGATACAGGGATCCGCCGCTGACATTATCCGCCGCGCCATGGTGCGCATGTTGCCGGAATTGAAGAACGTTGGCCTGAACGCCCGCATGCTGTTGCAGGTCCATGACGAACTGATTTTCGAAGTGCCCGATGCAGAAGTGGAAGCCACCTTGCCGATTGTGCAACGCGTTATGGTCGATGCGCCTATGCCTGCGGTGAAACTCACCGTGCCGCTGCAGGTTGACGCGCGAGCCGCATTGAACTGGGACGAGGCGCATTGATCACACAGGTGCCGCAAGCCCCGCAACACCCGCCACAATCATTGCCACGCCCAGCCATTGCAGGGCGGAGACTTTTTCCTTGAGCACCAGCATGGCGAGCAACACTGATGTTGCACTTGACGCACTGATGGCCATGGCACCCAATTCCTTGTTGGGAAAATAAGTAGCCATGTTGATGGCGGTGACAGCCATCACATCGAAGCTGGCCATTGCAACGATACCAATCCAGCCACGTGCCGGAATGGCTGTCGAAGGCTGCGGTTTCAACACCATCACCAACAGCAGGAACGCTGCCGCAGGAAAGCGCGACAGGAAGGTTGTCTCCCATGCACCCAGCGAAACTGCTGCCTGTTGGCCCATAACCGCTGTTGCGGCATAACCGATGGCGGATATCATGGCTGCCATCAGCACCAAGGGCAGCTTGCCCGTGACAACGTCGGAATGCCCCTCGCCTTCTTGTTCGGACCGCGCAACCACAATGACGCCTGCGAGAATTATCCCAATGCACAGCCACTGCAGCCATGTTGGTTGCAATCCATTGGCCAGTCCCCACAATACGATAAGTGCAGGATAACCGCCGACGATTGGACCCACAATTGACACAGGCGCCAAGGTCAAAGCGAAAAACAGTCCGGCTGCTGCCACCGCATAGACTACACCCATCGCCAGCGCCATGAACATGGAGGCATAGGGTGCGGACCACACGGTGCCATGCCACAACACCGGCAACACCAAAAGCAAAGCCCCCGCCAGCATGACCCAAAACGCCATGCGATACGGACCAAGCGGTGCCGCAAAGCGCCGCGCCAGCAAGTCATGGCAGGACCAGCCAAGTGCGGCGACCAGTCCGAGGAGGAGGGCAATCATGGTGCTTTCCTAGCAGACGGCACGGAAATCAGAATGGCGTTTTTTTGCCGAAGGTTGGCGGCGTTGCTACGCTGATATGTTTCAAAACATGATAATCAAGCCTGATGTTCCTCTCCGTCTTCGACCTTTATAAAATCGGCATCGGCCCCTCAAGCTCCCATACCGTCGGCCCGATGGTGGCGGCGCGGCGCTTTTTGGCGGGGCTTCATCACACGTCTGGCCGCATCCGCGTCAGCCTGCATGGCTCTCTCGCCTTCACCGGCAAGGGCCACGGCACTGACCGGGCGATTGTCTTGGGTCTGGCGGGTGAGTCGCCATCCGAAATCAACCCTGCGGACATTGAAACCATTCTGGCCCGTATCACCTCAACCCGCAAAAGCGGATATTTTGATTTTGATCCCGCTGTTGACGTGATCTTTGATTTTGGTCCCGCCCTCAAAGGCCATGCCAACGGCATGGTGTTCCGCCTCGAAGACGAAGGTGGTTCCTGGCTCGCATCGGAAACCTATTTCTCCATCGGCGGCGGCTTTGTCCAAACAGCCGCAGAGCGCGAAGCGCCAAATGATGACAAGCAAAATGCGAGCCAGAAACCCGTCCCTTACCCTTTCCGCAATGCCGTTGAAATGCTGGCCATGGGGAAGACCTCAGGCTTGAGCGTGACTGCAATGAAACGCGCCAATGAAGCCATCGTCCACGGTGACAAGCTTGATGCAAAACTCGATCACGTCTGGTCAGTCATGGATGCCTGCATGCAGCGCGGACTGGTGACCACCGGAATTTTGCCGGGTGGCCTGAAAGTCAAACGTCGCGCTGCAGATGTATTTGCAAAACTGCATCAGGAAGCAGGCAGCAATACATTGCAGCCGCACCGCGTCATGGATTATCTTTCGGTCTATGCCATGGCGGTCAATGAAGAAAATGCGGCGGGCGGAAAAGTTGTGACAGCCCCCACCAATGGGGCCGCAGGCGTGGTGCCTGCCGTCATGCGCTATTACCTCGACCATTGCGTCAACGCCAACCAGGACGGTGTTCGCACCTTCCTTCTCGCATCAGCGGCAATCGGCGGCATCATCAAGCACAACGCCTCCATTTCCGGGGCCGAAGTGGGCTGCCAAGGCGAAGTGGGTTCCGCCTCGGCGATGGCCGCGGCTGGTCTGTGCGCAGCCCTTGGCGGTACGAATGAGCAGATCGAAAACGCCGCAGAAATCGCCCTCGAACATCACCTCGGCATGACCTGTGATCCGGTTGGCGGATTGGTGCAGGTGCCTTGCATAGAGCGGAACGCATTTGGCGCAGTAAAAGCCGTCGCCGCAGCATCGCTTGCCCTGCGCGGCGACGGCACCCATCTGGTACCTTTGGACACCTGCATCGAGACCATGCGCCAGACCGGAGTGGATATGAGCGACCGCTACAAGGAAACTTCGACGGGTGGTTTGGCTGTCAATGTTGTAGAATGCTGAAAACAACACATAAAGCGGGAACCATGACCGATCTCCGGCGTTTCCACTGCGGGAACTGATCTGAAACCAGGAGATAACCATGTTAAAATCCACTTTTATCGCAGCAGGGGCTTTTGCCATGCTGGCCACAGCGCAGGTGGCCCCGTCACAGGCCGCAAGCCGCGCCTATTGTGAAGACTATGCAACCCAAGTCGCTTACCGCAGTGGTGGCAACTCCGGTGATGTGCTTGCGGGCACTGTCGGTGGGGCCATTGCGGGTGGCGCAGTTGGCGCAATTCTCGGTAAAGGCAAAGGCCGGAACATCGGCAAGGGTGCCTTGATTGGTGGCGTTGCGGGTACGATTCTTGGAGCCACAAACCAGCGCGATGGCTACATTGATCGTCGCGCCTATAACCGTGCTTACAATGACTGCCGCAACCAAGGTACGCGCGTGCAATATCGGTCAAACCGCAACCGCGATGACGTCGAATATTGTTCCGACAGGTATCGGTCGTACAATCCAAGCACAGGTCAATATCTGACCAATTCTGGCCGTTATCGCGATTGCCCATAACCGCGACTGCCCATAACAATGGCGCGGGGCGGTTCAAAGTCAGAGCCGTCCCGGACCTCCCGTCAAGTGCCGCATGAGGCCTGCCGTGGATGCATCCAAACCTTCCGTAGACTGACGGCCCTCAACAACAGGCTGCAATCCTGTGGCCAGTTCCTTGCCCAATTCGACGCCCCATTGGTCAAACGCATTGATGCCCCAGATGGCGGCTTCAACAAACACCCGGTGTTCATACAGCGCAATCAAGCGGCCCAACGTGAAGGGGTCAAGTTTTTTGTAAGCGAGTGTCAGCGAAGGACGGTTACCGGTGAACACCTTATGCGGGGCAAGCCGCTTTGCATCGTCTTTTGATTTTCCCGACGCCAGCAATTGTGCCGTCGCCTCTTTCAATGTGCGACCCTTCATCAAGGCTTGCGACTGCGCCAGACAATTTGCCACCAGCAAATCATGATGCACCCGCATGTCTTTTTCGTGGGGCTCAGCCGCAATCAAAAACTCAACGGGGATCACAGTCGTGCCTTGATGCAACAATTGGAAAAACGCATGCTGACCATTGGTGCCGGGTTCCCCCCACACCACAGGGCCCGTATCATCCTTCACCACATCGCCCTTTGCCGTCACGCGCTTGCCGTTTGATTCCATATCAAGCTGTTGCAAATAGGCAGGCAACCGCAGCAGGCGCTGGTCATAAGGAATGACCGCGCGCGATGGCAGGCCACAGGCATTGCGATGCCACACGCCAAGCAGCCCCATCAAGATCGGCAAGTTCTGCATGGGCTTGGCCGTGGCAAAATGCTGGTCCATGGCATGGGCACCTTTCAGCATCTCCATGAAATCATGCGGACCAATGGCAATCATCACTGACAGGCCTATAGCTGACCACAGCGAATAACGCCCGCCCACCCAATCCCAAAAACCAAAGATGCGGTTTTCAGCAATGCCAAAGTCTTTGACCTTGTCGATGGCAGTGGAGATGGCCGCAAAATGTGTCCCCACGTTCGTCTCGCCCACTGCCGCTGCCACCCAGGCCCGCGCGGTGCGCGCGTTGGTCATTGTTTCAATCGTGGTGAAGGTTTTGGAAGCCACAAGGAACAACGTGGTTTCCGGGTTCAGCGTCTTCAAAGTATCGGCAATATGCGCACCATCCACGTTCGACACAAAATGCATGCGCGGTCCGTCATGGTAAGGTGCCAATGCCAGGGTCGCCATGGCAGGGCCAAGGTCAGATCCACCAATCCCGATATTCACCACATCAGTGATTTTGCTTTTGCGAATGTCCGTCGCAAAACGCGCCATGGCCTCAATCACATCATGCACGTCATGCACCACGTTGTGACCGTTCAACATGACGATTTCGGATTTCGGTCGCCGCAGTGCCGTGTGCAACACAGCCCGGCCTTCGGTTGTGTTGATCACATCACCGCGCATCATGGCGTGGCATTTGCCCTCAACATCAGCGGCCTTGGCCAAGGCATTCAGCAGCTGCATGGTTTTCCGCGTCACCTGGCACTTCGAATAGTCGAGCAACAGGTCATCCAGCGAGGCCGAGAATTCCGTAAAGCGGTCTCCCTTCGCAAAGGCTTTCCGCATATCGGGCAGCCCCGCCTTGGCATGGGCCCTGATTTCCTTGAGAACGGTTCGCGTGGCGGGGGTCATGGCGTTGCACCTTTTTTAAAAATTGCCGAAGCAGTCATCGTCTATCTTAAACGTCGCGGTGCCACCGCAACAGCGGTCAACGGGTCTTCGGGCCAGGAATGTTTCGGGTAGCGCCCGCGCATATCCTTTCGCACATCAGGATAGCCCTGTATCCAGAAGCTTTCCAGCGATTGTGTGACGGCCACAGGCTTCATGCCCGGCGACAGCATGACGATTTTCAAACGCGCCCGCCCGTCCGCCACCGGGGGAGCAGCGGTCAGCCCAAACATTTCCTGCAAGCGCACACTCAACACCGGGTCCCCCTCAACCTCATAGTCAATCCGGTAACTGCCGCCCCCTGGAACGGTCATGCGCTGGGGAGCCAGTTTGTCAATGCGGCGCAACAAATCTCCCGGCACCAAACCCTGCAGGATTTGTAACAGGTCAAGTCGCGCCAAATCCGCTTTCCGCATCATGCCCTCAAGATAGGGCAGCAACCAGATTTCTGAATTCGCCAATAGCGTCGCATCTTCAAGATCAGGAAATCCTGCGTCCGGCATCACGCGCGCCAGGAATTTTACCCGCGCCTGAAAGCCCCGCGCCGTCTCGTTCCATGGTAAAGCGACAAGCCCCATTGACCGAATTCCCTCCAGCATTGCTGCAGCTGTCAAGGAGGGGTCGATCCTCAATGCTGGTTTTTCCTGCAAAACAATTGCGCCCAGTTTCCGGGTCAACCCGGCTTTCACCGCATTGGCCTTGGCGTCCCAAAACACGCCCTCGCTCTCGGTGATCAAATCTGCAAAATGCACATCAATCTCCCGCTCCGTCAAAACCGCAGCAAGTCGCGCCTTGCCGTCACCGGCAGCACCGTCCAAAGTAGCGACAACAATCCAGTCTGACTTGTTGAGATTGTCATGTTCAGGCAAAACCGCACCACCACCACCTGACAATTGGAAGCGTGACCCGCGCTTTCGTCCAATGCGGTCAGGGTAAGCCAGCGCCACCAATACGCCATGTGACACGTCCGCCGTATCGTCCTTGAGCAAAGCCTGGTCACGGATCTGTTTCACCGTCTGCTTCCATCGTTCTTTGGCAGCCCCGCGCAACATCATCAGCCGTTGCTCCACATCAATCGAGGCATCACGTGCAGCGCCATCCCGCTCGGACAACAAAGCTGCGATCTCCGCCGCTGATCGTCCAGCACCCTTGGCTTTGCCTGCAACGACCATATGCGAAAGCCGGGGATGCAACGGCAACTCCGCCATCGCCCTGCCATGTGCTGTAATGGCATTGCTAGCATCAAGCGCACCCAAGCGTTTCAACAAATCCTGCGCTTGGGCAAATGCTGCACGCGGCGGCAGTTCAAACCACGGCAACCCATCCAGTGCCGTCACACCCCAGCGCGCCATTTCCAACACCAGCCCGGACAAATCGGCTGAGCGAATTTCTGGCTCGTCATGCGCCGCCAAAGCCCGCGTTTCCACTTCCGGCCACAAGCGATAACACCGCCCCGGACCCAAACGCCCCGCACGGCCTTTCCGTTGTTCCGCAGACGCTTGCGACACGCGTACTGTTTCGAGCGACGTCATGCCTGCTGCCGGATCAAAACGCGGCACCCGTTTCAACCCCGTATCAATGACGGCTTCAATGCCTTCGATGGTGAGCGAAGTTTCAGCGATCGTCGTCGCCAACACAATCTTGCGTCGCCCTTGGGGTGAAGCCTGTATCGCCTCATCCTGCGCCTGCAAAGTCATGGCACCATAGAGCGGTCGCACATCAATGTTCGCAGCAATGTCAGCCCGCAACAACTGTTCTTCCACCCGCCGGATTTCACCTTCTCCCGGCAGGAACACCAACAGGCTTCCCTTCACATCAGACAGTGCCTGACGAATGGCCTTCACCGTATCATCGGCGAGAGTAAAACGTGACGCTTTCCCAAGATGCACCACATCCACAGAAAACATCCGGCCCTTGGTGGAAATCACAGGGCCGGAGTCCAGATGTGTCGACAGGCGTTCGGAGTCCAGTGTCGCTGACATCACCATGATTTTCAAATCATCACGAAGCCCGCGCTGCACATCAAGCGCCAACGCCAAGCCCAAATCTCCATCCAGCGACCGCTCATGAAACTCGTCAAAAATCAAAAGCCCGGTGTCGGACAATTCCGGATCATGCTGCAGTCGCCGCGTCAGAATGCCTTCGGTCACAACTTCAATCCGTGTACGAATGGAAACTTTCCGCTCCAGCCGCACGGTATAGCCAACTGTTTCGCCAACAGCTTCCCCCAGCGTATCCGCCATGCGTTTTGCCGCAGCCCGGGCCGCAAGGCGGCGTGGTTCCAGCATGACAATGCGACGGCCCTTCAACCATGGCTCATCCATCAAAGCCAAAGGCACCCGCGTAGTCTTGCCAGCACCGGGCTCGGCCACCAGCACAGCGCAAGACGTCTGCGCCAAAGCAGCTTTCAAGTCAGGAATGACGCGATCAACAGGAAAGTCCAAACTTGTTCACACTTCTTTCGCCCAAGGCGGATTGGCACCCGGACGCGAGACTGTGACGGCTGCACACTTCATCGCAAATTCCGCCGCATGCATCAGCTGCGTTGCCTCAACCGACGCCATGGCTTTTTTGCTGAGCAGCGCATTGCGGTGGAGATAAGTCAAAAACCCCGCAGTAAACGTATCACCAGCCCCCACCGTATCCGCCACCTTCACTTTCGGCGCGGCCAGCGACAAAGAATGCAACTTGGTGAACACCTCAACACCTTCACCGCCCCGTGTAATCGCCACAATTTTGACGCCGAGTTTCAGCCAGGCCTTTGCCACTTTCGCAAACTCCTGCTTGCCCGTCATATAGGCCACGTCTTCATCTGAAATTTTCAGGACATCGGTTTTCGCAATCAAACGTTTCAAACGCGCCAGATGTTTTTTCTTGTTCTTGATCACCGTCGGGCGAATGTTGGGGTCGAGTGAAATCACATGGGACTTCGAAGCCTTCTTCAACAAAGCCTCATAGGTGCCGCCTGAAGGTTCAGGGATCAATGAGATCGAACCGAAATGCAAAGCCGCAATCGACTTCGGCAATTTCGGAATATCGCGCCTCTCCAACATGCGACCCGCTGAACCTTCGTCAATGAATGAATAACGCGCGTGGCCATCGACGAGTTTCACCAGTGCCAAAGTGGTGTGCAAATCTTTCGTGCGGATATATTTTGTCGAAACGCCAGCGTCCTTCAGGCCTTCAGTCAAACTGTCACCAAAAAAATCCGTGGAGATACCAGCAAAAAATCCGGTTGGTGTGCCCAAGCGGCCAAGTGCTATGGCCGTGTTGAAAACCGATCCACCATTGAACGGTTGATACAAATCCACCCCGTCAGCGCCTTTGCGCGGCAACATGTCAATCAGCGCCTCACCACAACATAATATCATTGCAAAACTCCAGCCTCTATGCCCAAACCATAGCCATGCCCTCAGCGAATGGCAATAAATCACTGCACGTGATTTATTGCCATTGTCGCATCACGGGTGTAAATGCCCGCCCATGACCACACGCATCATCCCCGTCGACGACTTTGACCTCGTGATCTTCGGTGCCACCGGCGATCTGGCCCAGCGCAAACTGCTGCCCGCTCTTTTCCACCGCGACGGACAGGGCCAACTGCCTGATGGTGCCTGCATCATCGGCACATCCCGGAAAGCCATGAGCCAACAGGAGTTCCGGGACTTTGCGGCAAAGGCCATAGACAGCGACGCCAAGGCCATGAACTCAACAGCCGAAGTGATCGAGCGCTTCCTCAACCGCCTGAGTTACCATGCCGCCGAAGCCTCGAAAGACGATGGCTGGCTGGCGCTTGAACAGGAGTTGTCGGATCGCCAGGATGTTGTTCGCGTGTTTTATCTCGCCGTTGGTCCCGATCTTTTCGGTGCAATCTGTGACCGCTTGGGCAGCCATCATCTGGTCACGCCAAAGTCCCGCATCGTAGTGGAAAAGCCGCTTGGCAAAGATGGCGCATCTGCAGAGGCCACAAATAATTCCATCGGGAAAGTATTTGCCGAAGAATCGATCTATCGCATCGACCATTACCTCGGCAAGGAAACCGTGCAGAATTTGATGGCACTGCGCTTTGCCAATCTGCTGTTTGAACCCGTGTGGAATTCCGCCCACATCGAAAATGTGCAAATCACGGTGTCAGAAACTTTGGGCGTAGAAGGTCGTGCTGGTTATTACGATACGTCAGGCGCGTTGCGCGACATGGTGCAAAACCACATTCTGCAACTGCTCTGCTTGGTTGCGATGGAACCACCATCGTCGATGGACGCTGATTCACTACGTGATGAAAAACTGAAAGTGCTGAAAGCGCTGAAGCCGATACCGCAAGAGAGGTTCGACCAACTCGTCGTGCGTGGACAATACAAGGCAGGTGCATCCGAAACGGGTGCTGTGCCGGGCTATCTCGAAGAACTGGGCAATCCCGGTACAACCACAGAAACATTCGTTGCTTTGAAAGCCGAAATCGGGTCCTGGCGCTGGAATGGTGTGCCGTTTTATTTGCGCACGGGAAAGCGCCTGCCTTCCCGCCTGTCTGAAATCGTCGTCGAGTTCAAGGCCGTGCCACACTCCATGTTTGGCAAATCCGCAGGCGCGATTTCGCCCAACCGACTGGTTATCCGCTTGCAGCCCGATGAAGGTGTGAAACTCTGGTTGATGATCAAGGACCCCGGCCCCGGCGGCATGCGCCTGCAACATGTGCCCTTGGACATGAGCTTCAAGGAAGCCTTCAATGTCCGCAATCCCGATGCTTATGAACGCCTGTTGATGGACGTGGTGCGCGGCAATCAAACCCTGTTCATGCGCCGCGACGAAGTGGCGGCGGCATGGAAATGGATTGACCCCATTCTCGATTATTGGAAGTCATCGAGCGATGTGCCGAAGCCCTATACATCAGGCACATGGGGGCCAGCCTCATCTGTGGCGCTGATTGAGCGGGATGGCAACACCTGGCAGGAATCAACCCTGTGATTGCGACCCGGCATGATTTCGCCAACCGCGATGCATTGGCGGCTGGCCTCGCCAATCGCGTAGCGCGTGGCCTGTCCAACACCATGTCCCGGCAAGGCGACGCCACTCTTGCAGTGTCCGGCGGCACTACACCAACCCTGTTTTTCGAACATCTCAGCCGCAAACCCATCACTTGGGAAAAAGTGACAGTCACCCTCGTCGACGAACGCCAAGTCGATGAAGACAGTATGCGCTCCAACGCGCGTCTGGTGCGCCAGAACCTACTTCAGAGCCAGGCCAAGGCCGCGAAATTTGTGCCCCTGTTTCAGAATGAACGCGTTGCTTCTGCACTTGATATAGATGTGGTTGTCTTGGGCATGGGCGATGACGGTCACACCGCGTCATTCTTCCCTGGCGGCGATCGTTTGGCCGAAGCCCTCAACATGAAAACCACATCAGCCCTTCTGCCCATGCAGGCCCCAAATGCCGGAGAGCCGCGCCTCACCTTTACCTTGCCTGCACTGTTGAAGGCCAAAGTATTATGCCTCCATATCGAGGGTGAGAGGAAGCATGCCGTGCTTGAAAAAGCCATGGCGGGAACCGACGTGTTGGACATGCCAATCCGCGCCGTACTGCAATCAGATCATCCACTTGATATTTTCTGGTGTCCATAAAGGAAACCCCAATGACCTATTCTGTCACTGAAACCATTTCTGCCATAACCGAACGCTTGATCGCCCGCTCCAAGTCATCGCGTGCACGTTACCTCGAACGCATGGATGCGCAGCGCTGCAACCAACCCAAGCGCAAATCCCTGGGTTGCGCCAACATCGCGCATGCTTTTGCCGCTTGCGGCCCGCATGACAAGAATGAATTGCGCAATGGCGACGGTGCCAACCTCGCCATCGTCACGTCCTACAACGACATGTTGTCAGCCCATCAGCCCTTTGAGCACTACCCCGACATCATCCGGAAAGCCGCACGCGACGCAGGCGGCACGGCACAGGTTGCAGGTGGCGTTCCCGCCATGTGCGACGGCGTCACGCAAGGCGAAACTGGCATGGACCTCTCGCTGTTCTCGCGTGATGTGATTGCACTCTCCACCGCCATCGCCCTGTCACACCAGATGTTCGACGCCGCCGTTTATCTCGGCGTCTGCGACAAGATTGTGCCGGGCCTCATCATGGGTGCGCTCAACTTCGGCCACTTGCCAGCGGTATTCATTCCTGCAGGCCCCATGACCACCGGCATGAACAACGACGAAAAAGGTAAAATCCGCCAGCTCTATGCCGAAGGCAAGGTGGACCGCGCCGTGCTTCTCGAAGCCGAAGCCCAGTCTTACCACGGCCCCGGTACTTGCACATTCTATGGCACGGCCAATTCCAACCAGATGCTGATGGAAATCATGGGCCTGCATTTGCCAGGCTCTACTTTTATCAATCCCGGCACAAAACTGCGCGATGAAATCACGAAGGCCTCCGCAAAACAAGCCATGTCATTGACGGCGCTTGGCAACCGCTACACGCCGCTGTCTCAAATCTACGACGAGAAGTCAGTGGTCAATGGTGTCGTTGGCTTGATGGCAACAGGTGGCTCCACCAACCACACCATGCACGTCATCGCCATGGCCGCAGCGGCTGGAATTATCCTGACCTGGGACGATCTCGCCGAGATCTCCCACAATGTGCCACTGCTCACCCGCATTTATCCCAATGGCACCGCCGACGTGAATCATTTCAACGCCGCTGGCGGCATGGGCTTTCTCATCCGTGAATTGCTGGGTGCGGGACTGTTGCACAATGACGTGACAACCATCATGGGGCAGGGCCTGGAGAACTATCTCGCTGAACCCAAGCTCGCTTCCGAAGGCGGCCTCACGTGGTCTGAAGCCGCAACCAAATCCGCTGATACAAAAGTTTTGCAAGACGTGAAATCCGCTTTCCAACCCACTGGCGGCCTTAATGTGTTGAAAGGAAACCTCGGCACAGCGGTGATCAAGTCATCCTCAATCCCCAAAGACCGCCACATTGTCGAAGCCCCTGCAAAAGTATTCCACAGCCAGGAAGAACTCCATGCCGCTTTCAAAGCGGGCGATTTGAATTGCGATCACGTCGCCGTCATCCGCTTCCAGGGCCCGAAAGCCTGCGGCATGCCGGAGCTGCATCGCCTCACACCACCGCTCGCCGTATTGCAAAATCGCGGACTGAAAGTGGCACTGGTCACCGATGGCCGAATGTCCGGCGCATCCGGCAAAATCCCTGCCGCCATCCACGTGACTCCCGAAGCCGTCGACGGTGGCCCCATCGCCCGCATCCGCGATGGCGACATCATTCGAATAGACGCTGACGCAGGAACGTTGGAGGTTTTGGTTGACGCTGCTGAATTTGCGGCAAGGCCATTGGCAACCGCAGACCTGTCACAAAACAACTGGGGCACAGGCCGCGAACTCTTCGCCGCCTTCCGCAAACTCGCAGGCCCTGCCGATCAGGGTGCAAGTATTTTTGAGGTGGCTTGAACATATGCAGAAGTTACACACATTCAAACTTTAGCTCGTCATTCCCGCGAAGGCGGGAACCCCGCTTGGCCACGTGCTCACTGATAGCTAGCGGGGTCCCCGCCTTCGCGGGGATGACGAACTGTTAGGTTTGTGTTTCAGATAAATCTGCCTAGGAGAAACCAAAATGGGTATGAAAAAAAAACAAGCTGCCATTGAAGCCATCCTGAAACAGGCACCCGTCGTGCCCGTCATGGTCATCAATGATGTCAAACACGCTATACCCTTGGCCCGCGCACTTGTTGCAGGCGGTTTGCCCGTGCTTGAAATTACCCTGCGCACCGACGCTGCCATCGACGCCATGAAAGCCATCATGGCCGAGGTCGAAGGTGCGATAGTGGGTGCGGGCACCGTGCTCACGCCGCAACAATTTCGTCAATGCGCAAAACTGGGCTGCGCCTTTGCGGTGTCACCGGGTTCAACCGGCAAGCTGCTGGGTGAGGCCGAAGATTATGACATGCCATTGCTGCCAGGTGCTGCAACGGCCTCAGAAGTCATGGCGCTATTGGAATGGGGTTACACATTTCAGAAATTTTTCCCCGCTGAACCTGCAGGCGGCACAACCTATTTATCGGCCCTCTCGCAACCCATTCCACAAGTCAAATTCTGCCCCACGGGCGGCATCACGGTGGACTCTGCTCTCAGCTATTTGCAACTGTCGAACGTCATCACCATTGGTGGATCATGGATGATACCGAAAGCAAAAGTGCAGGCGGGTGACTGGGCGGGCATTGAGGCTTTGGCGAAAGTTGCAGCAACTCTCAAATAACGCTCTCGCCATTCTCGTGCCGCTCGGACTCATAGGCATTCATCGCCTGTACATAACGTTCAATCGACAGGGCCTCTGAAGAAAAGCCTTGCCGATAGAGCAGCACGCCCGAAATCAGCAACGTCATGAACATGGCAACGTAAGGCCCGGCGAACAAAAACAAGGCCGAGATGGCAAAATAATAACCACGAATGCCGTTGTTCAAACTCTTGACTGACTCAGTCAGCACCACAGCCGTTTGCGAAACCATGACTTGTGAATGGGCATTGCTGTTGCGTGCCTCAGTCAACCCACCAATCATGGCAACGGTGTAGCCCAATTTGCGAATGGCGTAAGTGAATGAGAAAAAACTGATGGCCATGATCAAGGTCAGGGACGCAAAATAAAGCGTGAACAATCCAAGCGATATCGGCGGAAAAAATTCAAGTCGGGTCAACGCGGAATGCACACCCCCAATGCCGGCAAGGGCACCCAGCAAACTCGCAAGCACAATCAGTGTCGCAGAGCCAAAGAACGACATGGACGCTGAAAGCTGCCCCAGCAAAATACCGTCAAACACCCGGTTTTCCCGGTGCGCCTCAAGCGACATCCGCATCCAACGCAACCGCACCACATGCAACTGCGCATTCAAGGTGCCATGGCCGAGAAAATTCAGAATAGGGCTGTAGAGTGCCCACATCGCAAAAATCAGCAGCAACGCCGCCAAGTGAAGGTGATCCATATCATAGGGCATGAGCGTTCCGTCCCTAACCGTGAATTTCCTTGATCGTCGCGATTTTGATGCCGGGCGATCTTTCAAGCGTGTAATTCAAATTGAACAGCGATGTTGCCAGCATGACAGGAGAACCATCAAGGTCCATGGCGATAGAAGACTTGTTGCCATCCACAAATGTGTCAAGTGTCTTGGCGTTATCCGACGACAGCCACCGCAGCACATCAAAACGCGTCGGCTCAAATTCCACAGGCACACCATATTCTGCATCAAGCCGCGACACCAGCACATCCAGCTGCAACGCACCAACAACACCAACAATAGCCCCCGAACCATCAAGCGGCGTGAACAACTGCACCACACCTTCTTCGGCCAATTCTTCAAGCGCCGACTTCAACTTTTTCGCCTTCATCGGATCCGACAATTTCACCCGCCGCAATATCTCCGGCGCGAAACTTGGCACACCCGTGAAAACAATATCCTCACCTTCCGTCAGCGTATCACCAATGCGCAATACACCGTGATTGGGAATCCCAACCACATCACCCGCAAAAGCTTCTTCAGCAAGCGACCGATCCTGCGCAAAGAAAAACTGTGGCGCATTGAGCGCCAGCGATTTTCCCGAGCGCACAATCTTGGTGCGCATGCCGCGCGTCAACTTGCCCGACGCCACCCGCATGAACGCGATACGGTCACGGTGGTTGGGGTCCATGTTGGCTTGTATCTTGAACACAATTCCTGAGAGTTTTTCTTCAATCGCCTTCACCACTCGCTGCCGGGCCTTCTGGTCCCGTGGAGGTGGTGCATACTTGATCAGCGCTTCCAGCAAATCCCGCACACCGAAATTCTTGATGGCCGAGCCAAAATACACCGGACTCAAATGCCCTTCCAAAAATGCCTGACGGTTGAAAACCGTGCCCGCCATTTCAACAAGTTCTATCTCGTCATGAAATGTCTTGAAATCGTTTGCCGACAGTAACGCCTTGATGGCAGGGTCACTTGCACCTGTCACCACTTGACCCTCAGGTGCTGAATCCAGTTTGCGGATGCGCAGTTCCGTCAAATCATAGGTGCCTGCGAAATTCTTGCCAATGCCAATCGGCCACACCATCGGCACCACATTCAGTGCCAGACCTTTTTCGATCTCGTCAATCAAATCCAGAGGCTCTCGCGTTTCACGGTCCATCTTGTTGACAAAGGTAATGATGGGAATATCGCGCATCCGGCAGATTTCGAACAGCTTGCGCGTGCGGTCTTCAATGCCCTTGGCCCCGTCAATCACCATGATGGCAGCATCAACCGCCGTCAGCGTGCGGTAGGTATCTTCCGAAAAGTCCTCATGGCCCGGTGTGTCAAGCAGGTTGAAAACGCATCCGCCATATTCAAACGTCATCACCGATGTGACAACCGAAATGCCGCGCGCCTTTTCAATGCCCATCCAGTCTGAACGGGTGCGCCTGCGGTCACCCTTGGCGCGCACATGGCCTGCAAGCTGAATGGCCCCGCCAAACAGCAGCAGCTTTTCCGTCAGCGTGGTTTTGCCGGCGTCAGGGTGGGAAATAATGGCGAAGGTGCGCCTGCGCGCCACTTCCTGCGGGATATTCGAGGTCACGGGAATCTCTATTCAAAAACAGTTGTGCGTTGGCCTTTAGGGCAGCAGCAAACACACGTCCAGCATGTTGCCCTTTTGGTACTGTTGTGGCAGTGAAAGCCTTGAGGGATAAGCATGACAAATCTGGCACTTCTGGGCGATATCGGCGGCACCAACTCGCGTTTTGGTTTGATTGAGCTGGGCTCCACAGACGCGCGTGATGTTGAAGTCTTGAAGAACGACAACTTCACTGGTCTTGAAGCCGCCATTTCCCACTACCTCGAAAAACGCGGGATCACCGAACTGGCCGCCGCAGCAGTGGACGTGGCAGCCCCGGTGGACCGTGAACACATCACACTGACCAACCGCGACTGGACCTTCAGCGCGGAATCCTTGCGCAAAGCCGCCAATGCCAAACGCTTCCGCCTCCTGAATGACTTTGAAGCGCTGGCTTGGTCGCTGCCGCACATCAAGCCGCAAGACCTTGTGCAAATCGGCGGAACCATAAACCTGAAACCTCAAGTGAAAGTCGTCTTGGGTCCGGGCACCGGCTTGGGCATGGCCACTTTGGCGCCTCTTCCCAACGGCGGCTGGATGCCCATTCCCGGCGAACTGGGCCATACCACACTACCGATTGTCACCGCCGAAGAACTCGCCCTCAAAGATGCGCTGATGGGCAAAGACAAATTCGCGGAAGTTGAAGACGTGTTGACGGGGCCGGGATTGCTGGCGCTTTACAAGGTCATCGCAAAATCTCCCCAATTTGAAAGGCCCGAAGCCGTGTTGCAGGCGGCACTTAAGGGTGGTGACGCTGATGCCGAAAAAACCCTGATTCACTTCATGACCTTCCTCGTGCGTCTTGCAGGCGATGTTGCCATGGCATTGCAAGCGCGTGGCGGGGTGTATCTTGCGGGCGGCATTGCACCATCGATTGCCAAGCGCCTGCAGGAACCAAAATACCGCGCGATATTTGAAGACAAGGGCCGCATCTCCGACGTGATGAAACCCATCCCGCTCTTCGTCATCACCGATCCATTCCCGGCGTTGAAGGGCTGTGCAGCGGCACTTAACGCAAAGGACTGGACATGACCCACGCCCTCATCATTATCGATGTGCAGAATGACTTTTGCCCCGGCGGCAAACTGGCAGTGAATGGTGGCCATGACATTGTGCCGCTGGTCAACACACTGGCAGCACAACACGCGCATGTCATCCTCACACAAGACTGGCACCCTGAGGGGCATTCCTCTTTCGCATCACAGCACAAGGGAGCTGAACCATTCAGTCAAATCCAATTGCCCTACGGCCCGCAAACCCTGTGGCCGGACCACTGCATTATTGGCTCTGATGGTGCAAACTTCCACGGCGGCCTCGACGTGCCCCATGCTGAACTCATCATCCGCAAGGGCTTTCGGAAGTCAATCGACTCCTACTCAGCCTTTTTCGAAAACGACCACAAAACCCCAACAGGCCTTGGTGGTTACCTGAAAGAACGCGGCTTCAAAAAAATCACCTGCGTCGGCCTCGCCTTTGACTACTGCGTTCGTTATTCCGCTGAAGACGCCAAGGCACTGGGCTTTGAGGTCACCGTCATCGAAGCCGCCACCCGCGCCATCAATTTGGGCGGCACCGTCGATGCCACCCGCAAAAGTTTCGCCGAACGCGACATCACACTGGCTTAACCCGCCGTCTGATACACCGTCTTCACTGTCGTATAAAACTCAGCTGCATAGCGTCCCTGTTCGCGTGACCCCATGCTGGAGCCTTTGCGCCCGCCAAACGGCACATGGTAATCCACACCCGCCGTTGGCAAGTTCACCATCACCATGCCGGCCTGCGCCTTTTTGCGAAAGTCGGATGCATGTTTCAGCGATGATGTATAAATCCCGGATGACAATCCAAACGGCGTATCATTGGCCACCGCCAGCGCTTCGTCATAGCCGGATACTTTTATAACCGAGGCGACAGGCCCAAACACTTCCTCGCGGTTGATGCGCATGTCATTCGTGGTGTGGGTAAAGAGCGCCGGTGACAGGTAATGCCCCTTGGTGTCGCGGTTCAAGCGTTCCCCACCCCACGCCAAAGTCGCACCCTCTTTACGGGCGATGTCGATATATTTCTCATCCTGCGCCAACTGTTTCTCATCAACCACAGGCCCAATCTGCGTGCCGTCTTTCAAGGCATGATCAACCTTCAAAACCTGCATGGCCGCAACCGTCTTCTCAACAAAAGCATCATGCACCTTTTCATCGATGATCAGACGTGACGACGCCGTGCAACGCTGCCCCGTCTGGAAAAACGCACCATCAACTGCACCGGCCACAGCCAAATCCAGATTGGCATCAGCCAGCACCACAAGTGGATTCTTGCCACCCATTTCCAGCTGGAATTTGGCTCCCCGCGCAGCACAGGCCATGGCCACCTTCGCACCCGTATCAACCGAACCCGTAAATGAAATTGCGTTGACGTCTTTATGGGTGAGGAAAACCTGACCGACGACAGAGCCACGCCCCATCACCAAATTCAAAACACCTTTTGGCAATCCTGCCCGCGATGCAATTTCAACCAAAGCCCAAGCAGAACCCGGCACCAGATCAGCAGGCTTGAACACCACCGTATTGCCATAGGCCAAAGCAGGTGCAATTTTCCAGGCCGGAATTGCAATCGGAAAATTCCACGGGCAAATCAACCCGACAACACCAACCGCCTCCCGTGTGACCGTCACATCAACATTGGGCCGGACGGACGCCACATGCGATCCTTCAACCCGCAACGCCTCCTGCGCAAAGAACTTGAAAATCTGTGCTGCCCGCATGGTTTCAGCAATGCCGTTGGATTTTGGCTTGCCTTCCTCACGTGCCAGCAGCGTGCCAATCTCATCGCGCCGCGCCAGCAATTCAACACCAATAGCCTCCAGCACATCGGCCCGCTGCTGTGGTGTGGTGCCGCTCCAGCCGGGAAGTGCTGCTTTTGCGGCAGCAATTGCATTTTCCGCCTGCTTTGCATCCGCCTGTGCATAGAGCCCGACGATATCGCTCACATCAGACGGGTTGATATTCTCGGAGGCCGAAGCGCCTTCCAGCCATTCACCATTGATGTAATTTTTGTGCAGCATGATTCTTGTCCTTAAAAACTGGTCGGACCTTAATCATCATACAAATGCGGTTCAAGCAGCATTGTATCTCAGGCAAATCGCAGCAATGATGCGCCCGCAACAATCAGCACGCCGCCGACAATGCGTTGCCAGCCCAACGACTCCTTCAATATGCGCGCTGACAGGAACAACACAAACACGATTGAGGTTTCGCGAAGAGCCGCCACACTGGCGATAGGGGCCTTGGTCATCGCCCAGACGGCTATGGCATAGGCTGCACAAGACGCAGCTCCGCCAATCAATCCCATATGCCAATTTGCGGCAAAGCCGTGGATCAAGGTTTTGCCGCGCATGGCCAGTGCCGCTGCAAAAATAAACATTCCGTCAAATACAAATATGACACCTGCAAAACCCAAGGCGTTGCCGGAATGCCGCGCTCCAATTCCGTCCACCAAGGTATAAGCCGCAATCCAGCATGCCGTGCCAAGCGCGTAATACAGGGCATGGGGATCAGCACTTGCCGACGCCTTGCCAAGCCCGGTCAACATCAGACCCGCAACAAGCACAACAACAGCAGCCGCCATCAAAAGTCCAACATTGTCCTGCGTCAGAAAATACGATCCGAGCAAGGTCATCAAGGGCGCTGCCCCCCGCGCAATGGGATAAACCACGCTCAGATCGGCATGGCGATATGCGCGAACCAGAAACAAATTATAGCCAAGATGCAAAACACCTGAAGCCAAAGCCCAAGGCCAGACGTGATGACCCGGAAAGCCAAACACAAACACCATGCCAAGCCCCATCAGGGCCATGAAGGTCTGCAACACCGTGAGCGACACCAGCCGGTCCGCATTGCTTTTGACAATCACATTCCAGCCCGCATGCAACAGGGCGGCAAAAAGAACAGTGATGAAAATGGAAAGTGTCAAGATCACTCTTTCATAGAAGGATCATGACAAAAGGTGAAGTCGCCAAAGCCAGAAAAAAGCCAAGCCATGAAAAAAGCGGCACAAAGGCCGCTTTTCCCGTCAACTTGAGGGTAATTTACGTCACCGGACAAACTGTTCCACCGACGGCCGTCAGAAAGCAGGACAACGTGAGCGATGAGCGGGGACGCAATGCCACCGTTTGCACAAGATTCAACTCTGTCTTCCCCATAACGTTCTTTCCGAGAAAACTTGTGATCACCGGTAAATACGTCATGCAGGCTTGTGTCACGATCAAGTCGGTCACGTTGGTGTTGCCGGCATCCATCATGTCGGAAAACCCGGTCGTCGATGGCTCTTTTGTGCAGGCTACACCTTTGCTGCTTTCCACTTTCCAGAGCTTGTCAAAGCTCGTTGTTGTCACGCCATTGCTGGCGGTGGTTATCTTTTTGCGGTACGCGATCACACGGACGCGAACTTTGCTGTCTGATGCAGGCTTCATGATCAGGTTGGCGGCAATAAAATAATCTTCGATGTCCGTCTTCAGGACATTGGTACGATTTTGGGTAACGAGATCACCTATCGAGTTGGCAACCGCTGTGACCCGTCGGTTATAGGATACTGCATCTGTAACATCGGCGAGGCCGAAGAAAATCAGCATCATCAAGGGTGCAATAAAAGCCATTTCAATTGCCGCCACACCACTTTCGGCGCGGGCGAATGAACGGAATTTTTTCAAGTGAGAGATCATTTTCTTGTACCTCAAGGCGAAACAACACAAACTTTGGAAGTGGTGGGAAAAGGTTCGTTCCGGAACATCGCGAAACCAGCCATACGTCGTGTATTCTTGTTGTCGAAATTCCCGAAATATTTCATGAAATAGGGAATGACAAATTTGTAGTCGTAGGTTGCAATCAACGCTACAACTTGGTTTGCGGAACCGCAGCTGAACGTTGGTAGGTCGGTCACCCCGTTTGCCTTTATGCCCACAGTCAGGTATGATGCCGCTCCATTTGTCGCGTCAGCCAAAGCGCTGAAACTTGCAGCCGGTTTCATGTAAACCGTCACCTTGCTGTTGCAGTTGATCAGCAAACTGGCAATTCTGCAAACCTTGTTTTTGAATGTCGTTACGTTCAATTCCATAGTCTGGGCCTGACCTGTCCGCACAAGCCTGGCTGCTTCTTGCACGCTGGTTTGCAGGACATATTCTGTAAACATCATCACTCCTGTTTCGAGCACAATGCCGAGAAGGAGCATAAACAGCGGAACGACCATGGCAAATTCAATAATCGTTGTACCGGAGGTGTTTTTGCCAAAGCGGCGCACTAGGGCCAGCCGTACCAGATAGCGACTAAAACTCAACATGATGGCAACTCAGCTCCCGAACCTGCGTGGCGCCACGCGCACCAATTCTTTTTCCATGGTCGCGTTCTAGCAGTATCAAATTGCTAAACTTTTACCGGGCCCCGTCAAATGCGCTCAAACATTTTAAGATTTGTTTTACCAAGGCAGGTACGCAAGCAGCCGGCTGCTCAATCGTAGAACTCAAAGAATGATCAAATAAAATGAGGAAAAATGACTTATTGTGGTGCTTCTGGAGCTGATGCTTCGGCGGTCGTATTCCCTGTCGCCAATTTGAACTTTCCAGAGGTTTGCTGTGCAACCATTTCAAAATAGATTGGATTGTCGCCTACTTGCAGATTTGTTTCACAAGACCCGGCGCAGGAATACGACATTCTTTTGGAAGGCCCGGCAGCAGCACCTCTATAGACATTCACTTGCGTGTCTTGCGCTATCGTTCCAACAAGATTGAAATTTGCAATCTGCTCACCTTGAAGATCAAGAATGGTCAGATTGGTCTGGCCGAATGAGCGTCCGTGGACGAATAATTGCTGACCTTGGATGGATACGTCAGCAATTGCCGGGTTCCCGATAACCACCGCACCCGGAATGTTTGGCAGTTGCAAGATTTTTGATTCATCAACCGGAACCAGAATGGTCTGGGTCTCCGCTCGCACTGCAATAGATGTGACGGCCAAAAAAGCGGCACCAGCTAAAATAGAACAGAAACTTGTTTTGATCATTGAACTCACCAGCACGAAGGTTTGCGAAGAACCGCCTGAATATTAGCTAACTGTGCCACGCCAATGGTGAATCTTCTGTTACCGTTCAATTTGCCCGGAATGCTTTGTTCCTGAGCAGCGATTCCTCAGGGTTAACGATCCTTTCAGGGCCTCTGTGACAAACTGCATGAATCGCCCTCGATATTCTTTGCCGATAGGTTCCAGATGATGTTGCAAACACTTTCGCTCTGCCTGCTTCCAAGCCTCATGATTGTGGCAGCCCTGACTGACGTCTCGTCCTTCCGCATCCCCAATTGGCTGACAGGACTAACCGCCGCACTGTTTTTTCCCATGGCCTTGTTGACAGGAATGCCCTTGGCTGAATTTGGCTGGCATCTTGTGGCGGGTGCTGTTTTGTTTGTGCTGGGCTATGTGCTGTTTGCCCTGCGGGTGTTCGGTGGCGGTGATGCGAAGATGATGGCAGCGGCCGGCCTGTGGTTTGGTACCAGCCAGTCCATGCAATTCCTGATCCTGACCTCGCTGGCGGGTGGTATCTTGGCCGCCGCGATTGCCGGTTGGTCCGCCTTCATGTTTTTCTGGGAATTCCACGGTCCACAAGTTGAAGGTGTCGTTGGTCAAAGCCTGAAGAAAATCCGCCCGAAATTGCCGTACGGCTTTGCCATCTGTATCGGCGCGATTCTGGCTTTTCCACAAAGCTGGTGGATGACATCGGTGTGATGCGAACTGTCATTAACCAAATATTCGCCATTACGTCGGAAAGATGACCTGAGAGAGTTTGCGCCATTGGCGCTGTGAGGACGACAAATGAGTAAAATGCGCATTGTGATGTTTGCACTGGCAGCCGGGTCCGCCGTCGTGGCGGGAGTGCTTGCCAAAGGCTTGATCAGCAAAGGCCCCGATGTGCAAGCCGAGGTCGTGACTAAGGTCAAAACCGTTTCAGTGCTGGTTGCCGCAAAAGACATTGAAGTGGGTGAACGGCTGGCAACGGGTGCAATCATCTGGAAGGACTGGCCTGCTGACAATGTGCTCGAAGCCATGATCACCAAGGAAGAAAAGCCGGACGCCGATGTGGCTTTCGCCGAAACCCGGGCCCGCATCCAGATGTTTGAAGGCGAAGTCATCAACGAAAAGAAAATCGTCGATCCGAAAACCGGCGGATTCATGAGCGCCATCTTGCCAAAAGGCATGCGCGCCATTTCCGTCGCCATTTCGTCACGCTCATCTGCCGGCGGGTTTATTCTGCCAAACGACCGGGTCGATATCATTTTGACGCGCAAGGCATCAGGCTCCGGCAGCACCAGTTCAAAAAGCGAGATTGCCATCGGCAATGTCCGTGTCCTTGCGATCAACCAGATTTTTCGTCAGGCCAAGGACGGCGAGGAAGTGACGATCAAGGAAGGGCAAACAGCCACCGTGGAATTGTCACCTGAACAGGCCGAAATCATCGCACGGCTCGAAAGCGAAGGCGAATTGTCTTTGGCACTCCGCTCCATTGCCGAAAGCGACGGCAAGGCCATGGAGGAAGGCCCCCAGCTGGCTGAGAAATATCTCAACAAGGACGGCAAGAAAACCCGCAGTACAGATACGCTTTTCATTCGCTACGGCCGCGAAACCTACGCAACGAACAACTGATAGCAGCACTCAAATGTCAAATAAATCTCCAACCCGCAAGGTCCGCAACATGAAAAAGGGTCTCCTCGCTGCCGGCATGTTTGGCGTGTCGATCGCATTGTCGAGTTTGATACCTTTGGTGCCGCCTGCCATTGCGGCAGATTCCGATGCCGGATTGGTCCAGAACTATGAAGGCGCGCGCCACGTCCGCATTGGCCTGAACAAGTCGATTGTCATCAAGCTGCCTGCGGACGCCAAGGATGTGATTGTTGGCAACGAAAGTATTGTAGACGCAATCGTCAGAACTAAAAATACGGCTTACCTGTTCGCGCGCCTGCCCGGACAAACCAACATCTTTTTCTTCGACGCCAACGGCCAGAAGATTCTGGAACTTGATCTTGAAGTCGCAATCGATACGACCGCTGCGCGCAAACTGCTTGACCGTGCACTGGCCGGCAACCGCATTACGGTGGACTCAGCCAACACCAATATCGTTCTCGGCGGCATCGCCAAAAACAGCCTTGAAGCCAAAACCGCCATGGATCTTGTCACCCAGATCTCAGCTACTGGCGCGGGCACTGGAACCGTGCTCAACACCATGACCATTGCCGGCGAAGACCAGGTGATGCTGAAGGTGAAGGTGGTGGAAATCCAGCGTGATGTGCTGAAGCAGTTTGGCGTTGATCTCTCAGCCTTGCTGGATGCCGGAAAATTTGCCTTTGGCCTCGCCAACATCAACCCTTTTGCAAATGCATTGCTCGCAAAAGATAGCGGCTACAAAGGCGTGTTTTCATCTGGCGGCACACAAATTGAAGGTCTGATCCGCGCCATGGAGGGTGACGGTCTGGTACGCACTCTCGCTGAACCGAACCTGACCGCCATGAGCGGCCAACAGGCCAAATTCCACGCTGGCGGCCAATTTCCCTACAGGCTCTGCGATATAGAATTTGGCAAGACGACATGCTCAATCTCTTTCAAGGATTATGGTGTCGAGGTTGATTTCACGCCAACGGTCTTGTCAGAAGACCGCATTAATTTGAAAATTAAAGCTGATGTCAGTGAATTGTCAAGCATCTCGAGCTTTGAAATTCCAGTGATCAACAGGCGCTCGTCCGAAACCGTTCTGGAATTGCCCAGTGGTGGCTCGATGATGATCGCAGGTCTGATAAAAGAAACCACGCGGCAGAATATCAACGGCACACCTGGCCTTAAAAAATTACCGATCCTCGGTGCCTTGTTCCGCAGCCGTGACTTTGTCTCCAATGAAACCGAACTTGTGATCATCGTGACCCCGGTTCTGGTACGCCCGACCAGCCAGTCCAAGCTGACCACACCGGACAAGGGCTTCATCCCCCCAAACGACAAGCAAGCCATCTTCTTTGGTCGCCTGAACAAAGTCTACGGCAGTGGAGAAGCCCCCCAGGGTACATATAACGGCAACGTTGGTTTCATCGTCGAGTGAGTTGGAAAATCAGTATCATGTCAAAGAGCAACACCCGCATGTTTGTCCGTCGTCTGGCTCCTGCACTCCTCATTCTGGCCCTGCCACTGGCAGGCTGTGTCGCTGATCAGTGGGCTGCCGATGAAGAACCACTTGTTCCCTATGGGGGATCGAAAACCCATGTCATCAAGGTTGTCGGCAACAAGGCCATCGTCGACGAATGTGGCCAATGGCCAGTCGACTCAACTGAAAGCTACAACAACACGTTTTCGCCAAACCACGGCTGCGCGGTTCAGGCCAACATCGCAGCCTTGACAGCCTATCCGCAGGACTTGGTAAGGGCGCGGAAAATGGGGCGGGCACCAGCAGAGTCGCGTGTTGCCGCCGTCCGCGCCATATCGGCACCGCCAGCTGCATCATCAGGCGCTTCCACGGGCAGCTCCGCAAGCGCATCAACCACGCCGTAATGAATTCGAGAAGAAATCAGGACCAAGACCATGCAAACGACGGCCATTGAAGCAAGTGTGAACACGGGCAACCAGCAGTTTCCGGTGGTCCTCGTTCCCCGCATCGAACTGCATGTTTTCTGCGACAACCAGCAAACCGGGCAGGTCCTGCAAGCTGCCGCTGCAGACCGCCGCATGGCAAGGGCCCACTTTACGATGCAACTGGGCGGCATTGCCGCTGCCAGTCAAATCTACCAGACCCAGCCAACGCCAAACGTGCTGGTGGTTGAAACCCATTCAGGTCGCGACCAGTTGATGGCGGAACTCGGACAATTGTCCGAAGTTTGCCAAGCCAACACCAAGGTCGTGGTCATCGGCCACGTCAACGACGTGATGCTGTACCGCGAGTTGATCAAGGCAGGCATCAGTGAATATATGGTCGCACCGGTTTCAGCCGTCGGTTTCATTGACTTGATCGCAAGTCTCTTCAGCGATCCAAAGTCCACCCCCCTTGGCCGCATCATTGCTTTCGTCGGTGCCAAAGGTGGCGTGGGCAGTTCGACCATTGCCCACAATATCGCTTGGGCCACATCGCAAAAGCAGGGCGTTGATACCATTATCACCGATCTCGACCTTGCCTTTGGCACGGCTTCACTGAATTTCAACCAGGACGGATCAGGTGGCATTCTGGAAGCCCTGAACCAGCCAGACCGGGTTGACACCACGCTTGTCGAACGCATGATGACCAAGCTTGGCAACAAGCTCAGTCTGCTCAATGGTCCGGGCACGGTGGACCGCGAGTTCAATATTGAAAGTCACGCCGTGGAAGCCATTCTCAATGTGGTCCGCTCATCAGCTCCGCTTGTCATGGTGGATGTTCCCAACATGTGGGCCCCCTGGATCAAGAACACACTGTTGAATGCCGACGAAATTGTCATCACTGCAACGCCTGAACTGCCAAGCCTCCGCAATGCCAAAAATCTGATGGACCTGCTGCGGTCTTCCCGTCCGAATGACAGGGTTCCACACCTGATTATCAACCAGGTCGGTGTGCCCAAGCGGCCCGAAATTTCAGCCGCTGAATTTGGCAAGGCATTGGGCGTCACACCTCTGGCCGTGATCCCGCATGACCCTGCATCTTTCGGTCTGGCGCAAGGCAATGGTCAAATGCTGTTTGAAGTCGCACCAAAATCCAAAGCCGCAGAAATTCTGGGCGGGCTTGCGCCCGTCCTTGCAGGTCACCAAATCGCCATGCCCGAAAAATCCAAGGGCGGCTTCTTTTCCAAACTGCCGCGTCTCGGCAAAAAGTCATAACACCGGAAGGATTGTCGTATGTTCGGCAAGAGATCAGAAAATAGCGTTCAGCAGGGTATACCCGTTCCCGCCATTGGAAACGTGGTCCAACCGGCGGCTGCCAAGGCAACGACCATCCCCGATATTGCCGTACAGCAAGTCCGAAACGCGGCCCCACCACCGAAAGCTCCGGCACCCCAGGACAATTCCCGTCGTTCTGACAATTACTATGACATCAAGAGCACGATCTTCAATGCGCTCATCGATGCGATCGATCTGACGCAGCTGGCCCAGCTTGACCGCGAAGCCGCGCGCGACGAAATCCGCGACATCGTCAATGAAATCATCGCCCTCAAAGATGTGGTCATGTCGATCGCCGAGCAGGAAGAACTGCTTGAAGACATCTGCAACGACGTTTTGGGTTACGGTCCGCTCGAACCCTTGTTGGCGCGTGACGACATCGCCGATATCATGGTCAATGGCGCATCGACGGTCTTTATCGAAGTCAACGGCAAGATGCAGAAAACCGGCGTTCGTTTTCGCGACAACAGCCAGCTTCTGAACATCTGCCAGCGCATCGTCAGTCAGGTTGGCCGCCGCGTTGATGAAGCCTCCCCCATATGCGACGCCCGACTTGCTGACGGGTCGCGCGTCAACGTCATCGTGCCACCTTTGGCCATTGACGGACCTTGTCTTACCATTCGTAAATTCAAGAGAGACCGCCTGAAGCTGCCCGACTTGGTGCGCTTTAATTCCATCACGCCTGAAGGTGCAACGATCCTTGAGATCATCGGCCGCGTCCGCTGCAACGTGTTGATCTCGGGCGGTACCGGTTCAGGTAAAACCACGCTCCTCAACGGCTTGACAGGTTACATCGACCACGACGAACGCATCATCACCTGTGAGGACGCGGCCGAACTTCAACTGCAACAACCACACACCGTGCGTCTTGAAACCCGTCCGCCCAATCTGGAAGGCGAGGGTGCGATTACCATGCGCGAACTGGTGAAGAACTGCCTGCGCATGCGGCCAGAACGCATCATCGTCGGCGAAGTCCGCGGACCTGAGGCGTTCGATTTGTTGCAGGCCATGAACACCGGTCATGACGGTTCGATGGGAACCCTCCACGCCAACACGCCGCGTGAAGCAATTTCACGTCTTGAATCGATGATCACCATGGGCGGCTTTTCACTGCCATCCAAAACCATCAAGGAAATGATTTGCGGCTCAATCGACGTCATCGTGCAGGCTGCACGTCTGCGTGATGGATCCCGTAAAATTACCCATATCACTGAAGTGGTGGGCATGGAGGGTGACGTGATTATCACGCAAGACCTCTTCGTCTACGAAATCGTGGGTGAGGATGCCAACGGCAAGATCATTGGCCGCCATCGCTCAACAGGAATCGCACGTCCTCACTTCTGGGATCGTGCCCGCTACTACAATGAAGAAAGACGTTTGGCCGATGCTTTGGAAAAAGCGGAAGACCGTAACGCCGACAAGACCTAACAAGACGACAGCAGGAGAATCCGCAATGGAATTTGGCGGAGATATCACAAACCTTGCCTTGATATTCACCGTGGCGATTGCTGTGGGTGGCTTAGCTATTGCTGTGCTCTATCCCCTGATCGTGTCGAACAAGTCAGGAAAACGCTTTGAGCAGATCGCAGATGGCAAGAAGGACGGCAGAGGCAATTCCCTGCGCGCCCGCCTTGCCGAAGATAAAAGTGACAATCGCCGCCGCCAGATCCAGGACTCGCTGAATCAGCTTGGTGATGAACAAAAGCAGCGCAAAAGGAAAGCGACGCTGCGCACCTTGATCCAGCAAGCTGGACTCGACACACCTGTAAGAATGTTCTGGGTTATGTCCGCATTGGCCGGCGTTGGTTTTGCGGTCGCACCCTTTATGTTCGGACTACCCTGGTTTGTTTCTGCAGGTTTGGGTTTCGTGGGATTTCTGGGGTTGCCCCGCTGGGTCCTTGGTTACTTGCGCAAGCGCCGCCAGAACGTATTCCTGAACGATTTTGCTGACGCCATAGATGTCATGGTGCGCGCGCTGAAAGCCGGTCTTCCGGTGTCCGAAGCCATGAAAATCATTTCCACAGAACTTGGTGCGCCAGTGGGCCCGGAATTTCTTGAAGTGGTTGAAGGACAACGCATCGGCATATCCATCGATCAGGGTATTGAGCGCATGTTCGAGCGCATGCCTTTGTCCGAAGTGAATTTTCTGGCAATCGTGATGACCATTCAGTCAAAAACGGGGGGCAACTTGTCAGAAGCACTTGGCAACCTTTCGCGCGTCCTGCGTGACCGTAAAAAGATGAAGATGAAGATCCGCTCGGTGAGCCAGGAAGCAAAGTCTTCTGCTGCAATCATCGGGTCCTTGCCCTTTGTCATTATGGGTGCATTGACCATGCTGAACCCCAACTACATGAACCCGCTTTTTGAAACCAGTTTGGGAAATGTCCTGTTGGTCGGAAGTGCGACGTGGATGACAACTGGCGTGTTGGTCATGCGCAAAATGATTCAGTTCGAAATTTGAGAAACGGCAGAAAGCCAATATGACCGACTTTATCGCACTGATATTTCAGGTAGAATCGATCTTCACGATCCTGATTGCCTTGGCGGCATTCGCAACCGTTGTAACCGTTGCTTCGCCATTCTTTGAAACCGATAAATTGAAGACCCGCATGAAGGGTGTAACGGAAGAGCGCGAACGCCTGAAATCTGCACAGCGTGCGCAGCTCTCAGGCAGTGAAAGCAAACTACGCGACAAGGCAAGGCCCGGGCTTTACAATCAGCTGGTTGAAACGCTGAATTTGAAAAAAGTTTTTGAGTCAGAAGGCACAAAAGACTCTTTGCGTCAGGCTGGTTTCCGGACTGAAAAGCACCTGATTACGTTCCTCGCGGCACGTGTGCTCGTCCCTATTGTGGTGGGAGTATTGACATTTGCCTACACCTCAACCGTGTTCGCAGACAAGGTGTCCCCCAACATGCGGCTCGTGGCGACTGGCATCGCCCTTGTTTTCGGCTTTTATGTACCCAGCATCGGCCTGAAAAATCTGATCAACCGCCGACAGGCGTCAATCAAGCGGGCCTGGTCTGACGCACTCGATCTGTTGTTGATTTGCGTTGAATCCGGCATGGCTCTTGAACCATCAATGATGCGCGTCTCCAAGGAAATTGGCAGTCAATCGGTTCCTCTCGCGGAAGAAATGACGCTCACCATTGCCGAATTGTCATATCTGCAAGACCGCCGTAAGGCGCTGGAAAACCTTGCCAAGCGCACCGGGCTTGAAACAGTACGCGCCGTTGTCACAAGCTTGATCCAGTCTGAGAAATACGGAACACCCTTGGGCACGGCGCTTCGCGTGCTCGCTCAGGAAAACCGGGACACGCGTATGGCCGAGGCTGAGCGCAAAGCTGCTGCCCTGCCACCAAAGCTCACCGTTCCGATGATTCTGTTTTTCTTGCCTGTGATTTTCGTTGTCGTTCTTGGACCATCGGTTATTCTGGTCATGCAGCAACAATAAAGTTGTTCAACCCCGGCCTGATTACGTGTCAATCCGCGACAGGCCGTGGTTGGTCTTGTGCCAGTGAAAGGGCGCAAACGCAAAGTCCCAAAGCGCCATCCAGGCGGCTGTGCAACTTAACAACCAGTACAAAGGGATGGTGAGCAACACATTGGTCCAGCCCAGAGCGCCAATCCGGTGCAATCCCCTGTTGCTGGTTGCGATTGCTGACACATATCCTCCCAGCAAAACAACCAGGCTCAAACCAGACATCAAGGCACCTGAATAGGTTGAAGTCATCTCTTTGAGGTTTTGCGGCAGAAAATTCAAGAGTGCCACGACAAGCAACAGGGGATGCAGGAGTGCTGACAGAAAAACACCCAGCGTCATGGCCTGCACGGCGCAAAATCCGCCGATTCCGGTGTCGCGCAGCAGCTGCCACGGATTGCGGTTGTGAACGAGCCACGTCTGCAGAAAACCCTTGAGCCAGCGGCGCCGTTGTTTCATCCAGTTGCCCAGTTCCGTATTTGCTTCTTCAAACGTCGTGCTGTGCAGAATTCCGGTTTTGTAACCATGCCGCGCCAGGCGGATCCCAAGATCGGCGTCTTCGGTCACGTTGAAGGCATCCCAGTGGCCTACAGCCGAAAGGGCTGAAACCCGGAAGTGGTTTGACGTGCCACCCAGCGGCATTGGCAAACCATAGGCCGCCAGACTTGGCAAAATGACTTGAAACAGCGCAGCATATTCTGCGGTGAATTGCCGGGTCAGCCAGTTTTCTGCGGGGTTGAAAAAATCCAGCGCAGCTTGAAAACACGCCATGTCGTCAGCAGACTCCGCAAATTGTGCGGCAGCGAGGCGTAACTGGCCGGGTTGTGGAATGTCTTCACCGTCATAAATCGTTGCCAGGCTTCCGCGCGCAAATTGCATTGCATAGTTGAGCGCCCGCGGCTTGGTTTGCGGTTTTCCGGCGGGAACAATGATGATGTCGAAGTACCACGGCAGCTTCATCGACTGTACCGCCAGATGCATGGGCCGGTCGTTTTCCTCCAGAATGATTTTGATATCGAGTTTGTCCGTTGGATAGCTGCGGTATTAGGTAGCAGTCTCACGTAGTCTGGTTTCGTGGAGTTTGCTACCTATTCTCGGAAATGGAACAGCCACAAGTTTTAAACACCCTCGCCACAAAGCGAAAACAGATTGAGGCCCATATCGGAAGCCTTGAACAGGATTTGGAACAAGCCCGACGTGACCTGTCTGCGATACTTGCCGCAACAGTGGTATTTTCAGGTGAAGGCCCAAAGCCCACGGCATACATGAACCTGTCAAAGCTGTTCCCGCGCCATGAACTGCCAAAGCTATGCAGGGCCGCTCTGGACGCCTCACAGTCTCCAATTTCCACCAAGGCCATTGCAGCCTATGTAATTGACGCCATGGGCCTTGACGGGCAAGACAGGCACCTGAGACATGCCGTGGCATATAAGATCATTCAGGTGATGCGACGTTGGGAACGGGAGCTCAAGGTTAAGCGGGTGGGGAAGACGGGAACGGCGGTGATGTGGACATGCAGCGAAAACAATGCTTGATTGTCCTGAGGGACAGGGGACAACATGAAAATCATATCAACTTTGCTTTTAACGGCGGCAATCAGCTTGGCTGGTTGTGCTTCCAAATCTGAGGATATTTCCGCGTCGTTTATCTCACCAGTAGGGTATCAAAGCTATTCTTGTGAACAGTTGCAGCAAGAGGCACAAGGCGTTTCACAAAGGGCCGCTGTTGCGAGTGGCCAGCAAGATCGTGCAAGGCGTGGCGATATTGTAAAAACCACTGTAGGGGCAGTTCTGTTCTGGCCAGTTTTGCTTTTCAATGAGGGTGACGGCCAAAAGGCAAATGAGGTTGCAAACCTCAAGGGGCAAATGAACGCCATTCAACAGGCGTCGGTGCAGAAACAGTGCGGATTTCAGTTTGAGCAATAGTGCAGCAGGGAACTAAGGCCCCCTGCTGCTGATTGTTAATTCAAGCGTTGGCAATGCTCGCACTTAGGACGGCCAGCCGTCCCGGGTGTGCGATTGTAAGTCTCGACATTGTTGCCTTCGGTACACTTGTTGTCATCGTGATAGACCTTGCGGTCTGCTTCACGTTTTGAGTGCCATGCGGCGATTTTAGCCATTATAATATCTCTCTAATTTGCCGAGAGACCTTGACAGGCGAATCCCTGTGCGCAAATATCGCCCAGTGATATCACAAATCGCCGTCTCTCGGCGGTTTCACATTGGAGGCCGGGACGCGCTGAAACGCTCTCGGCCTCATCTTTTTACGAATCGCAAGAAGACCATGCCAAATTGAGGGGCGCTCTGGGTAGAGTCAAGGGCCTGATTTATAACGAAAAAGCACATAACGTTTTCTTTATGTACCCCGTTGCCAATAGCCCTTCCAATTCCGGCTCACCGGATGCGACAGGGCGGCATTTGCCAGCATCAAAAATTGTTCACCGTTGCCTTGACGACGGTAGTTTTCCCGCCAAGCCATTTCGCTAGCGTAGGTGTGCAGATACGGGCCGCTAAAATGGTGGTGAGTGCCAATCTCGGCACGGCGAAGGCGAGAGAAGAAACTTTCCGCCATATTTGTTGACGCGCCGTTGGCCGAATAACTTTCTTGATGATTGATGCGTTTTGTCACGTAAAGCGAGTGCAGCGCATCCCAATGTGTAGCTTCATCCGCAAAAATTGTTGAACCTGTTTGAACGCGGTCTGCGATTGTGTTGACGGATTGGCCTTCGCCCTTGAACACGAAAGCCAGTGTCCGGCCTTTCCGTTCCCGCATGATGACAACCACGCGGCGCTTGCCATTTTGATTGACGGCCTTGCGGCGATCAACGCGGTCTTCTTTGTGGTTTGCAGGTTTGACGTGACCACCGAAATATGCGCCGTCCACTTCGACTTCACCGGAAACCCTAGCATCTTTGCTTTCCGCTGCCATGGCTTCACGTAGCTTATGGCACAAGACGTAGGCGGTCTTGTATTGAACGTCCAATTCGCGGCTCATTTGGAGTGCGGCGCGACCCTTGGCACCGTTCACAAACAGGATGATGGCCAGAAGGTAATCACGAATGGCCAGTTTGCGGTTGCTGAAAATGGTGCCGGACGTGACGCTGTACATGTGGTCACAACCTTTGCAACGATAAAGCTTGCGGGTTTTATAGGTCCAGCATTCCATGCAACCACAACGCGGGCAAACTGGTTCGCCGTTTGTATCGGCCCAACGGATGTTTTTGAAGGCTTCGATTGCTTCGCCGTCTGCCATACGCGCAACCTTCGCTACTGAGAGCGACCTTGCGGCAGGTAAGAGGAGAAAGTGTTGCATCGTAAGGCCAATGTTTTCCGTTGACCTCACTAATAATAGTTGATTTAGTGGACGTCAACATAAATCGTTGACGTTGACAAATAAAATCGTTGATCTTATCCATATGGAATGACGCCTGAACAATGTAGAGCTGCTAGAGGATGGCTGGACTGGTCGCAAGACCAACTCGCCACGTTTTCTAAAGTATCGTTATCGACAGTCAGGGACTTCGAGAAAGGCCGAAGAACGCCAATATCCAACAACTTGGAAGCCATGAAACGTTCACTTGAACGCGAGGGCATAGGTTTCCGTAACGCTCCTAGTGGAGCGGCACAAGGTTTAGACTGGACTGATTTGGAAAAACCTGCTTAAAAGAAAAGGTGAAGGTGAGGGGAATTGCACCCCCGGCAGTCTGGTTGGAAATCCCTATGCCGCACTACGCCACCCCCACAATCTGCCTTAGCAGCGTCTCGCTACAAAGGCAGGTGTAGTTGGCAGACTATATTATCATCCACCACCTCCCGGCGCGGCTTTAACGCCTTGTGCTTCGGGAACTGTGATAGAAGTTCCGGACCCGTCCTCGGCAAAAAGTGAGGGGTCCGGTTCTTCGTTTTCGGAGACAGATTGTTCCGGCAAATGCCATAGCTTATCTGTCAATTTGATAGCGCCTTCTTCCTTAAGGCGGCTTAGTTGAGGGCTGAGGCTGGATCGCATTAGCGTTGTGCCCTGCCGATTGTTAACCTGTTCAAGCAATTCAAGCGCGGTCATTGGCCTTCCCACTTCTTGGAGTATGGCAACGACGGTGGTTTTGATTGTTCCTTCACGCGGACGCCTGCCGCGTTTCGGTGCCTCCTGTCCGGAATCGGGCTGAGCCTCAATTCCAGCAGCAAGAGCGGCGCGACGGAGTTGATCCCGTTCGGCCCTGACAGCATCTAACCGTTGCTTGAGTGGCAACTCCTCATCATCAAGTTCAATATTGCGGCGGGTAATGAAAGCCGCGAGGGTTTCGTTCATGAGTCTTTACTAGACACCTGTAACGTTACTTGCAACACGTATCGCGTTACACACAGTAAAATAAAACAGGTGATAGCAAGAACATTTCTGTTGAAAACGTTAGTCTAAAAGACTAGAAGCCCGAGTCCCCAACCAATATAAAGGAATGTTTATGTCGATACTGCTGGATGTTACTTTTTAACTTACGTGAGACTGCTACCTAATACCGGATAGCTGAGCGTTGACAGCGCACTGATGATTTTATGCAGCACACTGATTTCGCGAAACAGCGGCACCAGCACAGTATAAACCGGAAGGTCTGCATCCCGGAGCAAAGGCGCCACAAACCCGTGACCTCGTGGCAATGGCATTAGGCACATGCAACGGAGAAACACCACCAGCATGAACAGCAGACAGGCGAGAACCTGGAGGCAAGTCAGAATGAGAGTTACCGAATACAGGGAGGCCACAAGAACACTGGCCATCAATACAACAACTGAGCATGTCACTTGGCCAACACTTAAACGCCTGTGGGCGGAAGCCCATGGCTTTGACCGTGCGAGACCATGCACAGCCTTGTGTTCAAGTTTTTTGGCGAGATAACGTCGGACCAGCCTGCGATAAATCTCCGGTGTTACGCGGCCAACCATCCGCAGTCCCAGTTCGCGGCCATGCTGCAGTGCCCCTGCATCGACAATGCCGTACACCGTGCAATGGGGCAGCCAACAATAGGGAATGATTTTGTGCCGGAGCATCAAGTCACGTTCTGCAGTCGTCATGCGCGTCACAGCAACAGTCAACCACGCCTCCGGTATGGTTGACCAATCTTCAATCTGTAAATCAGTTTCATCTTGTTGTATGGGATCAGACACAACTTCGTGCCTCCAATCCAGTGCCACCGCCGCAAACTCAACCCCCACCACCAGCTCCCCCAACCAATGACACAACCTCAACGACAGAAAACAGCTAAGTGGTACAGGAGACCGATTGCAAATTTACAAAGATTGAATCTTTGGTTGTATACTATTCTCTCGATTGTAGCGGCGGGTATCGCCGTGGGGCAAAACGTCAGCGAGCCCAACATCCCCACCGCTTTTCCCGGCTTCAGATATGTGGACCCGACTGCGGCTGAAGCTGCACCGCTGCTTTCGGGACAAGCAATCCTTCTTGCCGATACTGATTTTGCGCCTTGGAGTTTTTTGGCAGAAGACGGGCAATTGAAAGGCATCTCCGTTGAATTGGCGATCCAGGCCTGTGCGGAAGCGGGCTTGTCCTGCGAAATTCGCCCGACCGATTTTGCCAAACTGTTGCCAATGCTGCGTTCAGGCGAGGCGCAGGGCGTTGTATCCGGCCTGAAACTTGATGCCGCCATTGCGACAGAGTTCGCAACGACAAAGCCTTACTTTTCTTCGCTCGGACGATTTGTTATAAGAAACGGATCGCCACTTGCCGCTCCCGACATTCGCACCTTGGCTGGCCGTCGCATCGGCTTTCGCGCGAATACAGAGCATGCCCGTTTTTTGGAGACTTATTACAGCCGTTCGGCATTGACACCATTCGACACCAGTGTTGCCATGTTGGAAGCGCTGCGCACGGGCCAGGTTGACGCTGTTTTCGGCGACGCCATTCAGCTTTCATTCTGGCTGAAAGGCAGCGCGTCGCGCGGGTGTTGCGGATTTTTGGGCAAGGCCTTTGTGAACCGCGAGACATTTTCACGAAGCCTGGGTTTCGTGACCCGCCGCGACAGGCCCGAACTTCGCACAAGACTGGATGCTGCACTGGATCAAATGGAAATCAAGGGCACGACAGCTGAAATTTTTTCCCGTTATGTGCCAGTGTCGGTTTGGTGAGCAAATTCCTCTGCCCTGCTGCCACGCAATTCAGAGGGAGAGGATCTGTTGTTTGTCAGTGTACAGAGAATATCATTGATCAGCTGTGGACCACGATAAACCAAAGCTGAATAGACCTGCAACAATGATGCGCCCGCCTCAATCTTTGCAAGTGCAGTTGCCCCGTCTTCAATTCCGCCAACACCTATGAGTGGAACCGTGCCTTTGCTGATCAGGTGGAATTTTGCCAGTTGCCGGGTTGAGAGTGCAAACAACGGACGCCCGGAAAGGCCTCCGGTTTCTGCTCTGTGTACGGATGAAAGCCTTGGACGAGCCAAGGTGGTGTTGGAAATGATGACACCGTCAACAGCGCCATTGCCACAGCAGGCTGCGATGTCTGACATTTCGGCGCCGTCCAGATCAGGAGCGATTTTCAGAAGCATTGCAGGTCGTTTGGCTTGCGTGTTGCGGGCCTCATTGAGCCGTTTGAGCAAGCCTTCCAATTCCCGCGCCGATTGAAGCCCGCGAAGCCCCGGCGTGTTGGGTGACGAGATATTTATGGTGATGTAATCTGCAACGTCACTGAATGCGGCAATGCCTGCAATGTAGTCCGAAACCCGGTCAACGCTGTCCTTGTTGGCACCAATGTTGACCCCTACGATGCCATTGCGACGACGACGCTGCAATCGCTTCAAGGCTTCCCAATGACCCTCGTTGTTAAACCCCATGCGATTGATCACAGCTCTGTCTTCAGCCAGGCGAAACAATCGGGGTTTTGCATTTCCAACCTGTGGCAAAGGTGTGAGGGTACCAACCTCGGCAAAGCCAAACCCCAGTTGCAACATGGCATCAGGCACTTCGGCGTTCTTGTCAAAACCCGCAGCAAGTCCCAGGGGGTTTGGGAAGTCGAGACCAAAAAGCCGTTGCGCCAGTCGTGGATCAGGTTTTGGAACGGGCAGCCGTGGCATGCATCGCAACGCGCGGATGGTAAGGCGATGTGCATCTTCGGCGTCGCGCCCGTGCAGAAAGGGCCGGGCGATGTTGAACGCCGCGCCAAGCAGGCTCATGACGTCCAGCCTTCCGGAAATTCATGGGAATGGCCGTTCCACGGCAAAGCTTTTGCCCAAAGGGCAGAAGCGGGATCGAGGGTTCCATGGACATGCGGGAAAAGATCGCCACCGCGCGAGGCTTCCCATTTCAATGTTTCCCCAAAGATGACGGGGTCAAAACCCACCAGCAAAAGATTTGGCTTCCCCGAAAAGTGCAGTCTCGCCGTTGCTTCAACCTGTGATTCGCTTGAGAGATGAATGTAGCCGTCCTGGAGGTCGATTTCGGCACCTTTGAATTCACCTGCGGCCACGGCTTGTCTCCATAGACGCTCTTCTATGATTTTATAGATCTTTGACATCAGCAATCTCCTCAAAAATGCAAATAGCATAAAGTTTTTACTTGACAATCTCTTCCTAGCGAGGCTTATTGTCCTACAAAAGGTTCAATTGAAGCAAAGAGGTGTAAAATGTTCACGCACAAACAGGTCTGGAGCGCAATCGACGTCATTGCCGAGCGTTATGGTTTTTCAGCCTCGGGTCTGGCCAAGAAGTCAGGTCTTGATCCCACATCCTTCAATCCGTCAAAGCGCAATGGCCCTGATGGCCGCCCGCGCTGGCCCACCATGGAATCAATTTCCCGGGTACTCAATGCCTCCGGTGCGCCGGTTGATGAATTCATGGAATTGCTGTCGGGCAAAAAGGGGGCACCACCAAAAATGCGCGTATTGCCCTTGCTGGGCTTTGCCAAGGCTGGCCGTGGCGGGTTCTTTGATGACGGCGGTTTTCCCGCAGGTTCCGGCTGGGATGAGGTGGATGTGCCGGGTGTGACCGATAGTTCGGCTTATGCCCTCGAAATCACCGGCGACTCGATGATGCCGATTTACCGCGAAGGCGACACCATCGTGGTGTCACCGGGTGCCACAATCCGCAAGGGCGACCGCGTGGTGGTGCGCACCTCTGATGGCCAGGTTATGGCAAAAATCCTGCAAAAGCAGTCAGGCCGCAGCATCGAACTGGCGTCCTTCAACACTGAACATCCGGTCAAAACCCTGGAAGCGAAGAACGTGGACTGGATGGCCCGCATCATCTGGGCGTCACAATAAGCACACAAACCCGCACACACACCACACAGGAATGGCTGCCTGTGTGGTGAAACTGGCAAACACTGCCGATATCGCTTTTATCCCTACGCTGGCAAATACATCTCTGGAACGTTGGAGAAGTATGATGTCGATTGTGTTGAGTGAGTTTTCTGGGAAACAACAGAAACAGTGGTGGGTGCCTTCGGGGCAGGTTCGCCTTTTATGCCTTTTGGCCTGCGCCCTCTGGACGGCTGTCCTTTGCAACATCGGCTGGCCCGGGAGCGCCGTGGCGCTGAGCTATATTCTGCCGCTCATTCTGGTTTTGCAGGATTTTGTCGCAGCACCGAAAGGTTGGCAAGTGAAAATCGCTCTGCTCTGCACAGGCGTTGCGATTTGTGGCGTAGCTTTGCAACCTGGTTGGTTCAACATGCTGGTAGCTTGGGCCTTGCTGCTGGGCACATCACTGATGGTACGGGCCGACGCACATTTCGACGCACTCTCAGCTGTGTGGAGCACGGTCTTGAACGCGATTATTTCCCCGTGGCGCATTATCAAATCAACCCCTGCCGCGACCAAATTCGTTGTAGCAGTTTTCGGATTTTTGCCCCGTCCCGCAGTCTCGGCCATTGCTCTTCCGCTGGTGGCGGGCGCTGTGTTTGTGGGCCTCCTCGCGGTTTCAAACCCGGTCATCGAGAACGCCCTCTATGCGCTGCAGGCCATCGACCTCATGTGGCTGTGGAACCAGATTACACGTGTGGTTTCGCTATGGTCGTTTTTCATTTTTGCCAGTGCTGCAGTGCTGCTGTGGCCAGCTGTGAAAGACAGCGCTCTTATGCAGCGTGTCAACCTCTGGCAGGATGGTGAGGCACCGAGCTGGTATCTCACCTTTTTCAAGCCGTCTGCCGTTATTAGCACATTGATTTTACTGAACATGCTTTTCGCCATTCAGAATGTGCTGGACGTAAAATATGTGTGGCTCACGGGTGAGATGCCAGCCGGTCTCTCTCAGGTGGAATACGTCAGGCGTGGTGCCTATTCCCTGATTGTGACCGTGCTATTGGCGGCGGTGTTTGTGGTCTTCGCGCTGCGTAAAAATTCACAGGCCGCAAACAATGGATTTGTGCGCTTTCTGGTCTATGCGTGGATTGCGCAAAACATGGCGCTGGTTGCATCTTCAGCTCAACGCACCATGACCTATATCAATGATACAGGCTGGACCGAATTGCGCATCTCGGCCCTGCTGTGGATGGGGCTTGTGAGTTTCGGTTTGGCCGCCGTGATCTGGCGCGTCTCCAAAAATCTCGGCACGGTTTGGCTGGTAAATGCAAACTTTGCGGCGGCTTCTGTTTTATTGGCAGCATGTAGCATGTTTGATCTGCAGGGCTTTGTGGCGGAGCGCAACGTCGACAAGGCAATTGCAGATCCAGAATTCAGAACTGACTTCGAATACATGCGAAGACTCGGCCCCAATGCTTTGCCAGCACTGCTTCGGTTCAGTATATTTTTGAAAGAAAGCAATGTGAAAGATGGATTCTCCAGACAATCTAACCCAATTGCGTATTTTCGGTTGAATCGCAACATTTTGGAATTGCAAGGTCCGGTGGGCGCTCATCGTACCACGCGATATTTCGCCCAAAACAACTGGCGCAGTTGGACGTGGCGTTATGCCGGACTTCGCGCGGCACCTACTCCATGACCTTGATCAACGTCCTGGAATCTGAAATGAGAGAACGCATGGCCACCCGTGAAACCTCTCCTGTCTCAATCCTCATCAAGGAAACGCTTGCGAAAAAGCGCATGTCCCGCGCGTCCTTGGCAGCAGAGGCGAAAATCAGTTTGTCGGCCTTGGAGAAGGGCTTGGCCGGACAGCGCAGTTTTTCAGATCCCGCAATCATCCGCATGGAAGAAGTGCTGGGATTGTCGCTGCGTCCGCAACAGGCCCTGTCGGCTCCGGATTATTTGGGTGGTTATGCGCGAACGTCGGTGTCATGGCTGGAGGGAAATTATCTCACCATCCGTCCTTCGTCGAAAAAGCCAGAAGATTTATTTACCTACATCACCGATGTGACGTGGAACCATGAACGCAATCATCTGGTGTTCCATGAAATAGCAAGGCTTGATGCGGCCTATGCGCAAAAAGGCGATGTGTCGGTGCCGCATCAGACCGGGCACATCTATTTCTCGACCAACCGCCATGGCCAGCACCGATTGATGGTGATGAAACGGATTGTGCGTTCAGGCGAATTGTTTGGATTGCTGTTGACACTGCAGCAGGAGAAGGGCGCGCATTTGATGCCGGTCACCATGCCGGTGGCGTTGTTGCCGATGACGGGGTTAAGCGATGCTCCGGCCTTGGGCAAGGTTGGCGTCGGGCACCGGGCTTATGATGGCTATAGTGCGGTGTTGCGGCAGGTGATTGATGGCGGGTTTGTGGGGATGTTGGGGAAGTAAGAAGGGACCTCATCCGCCCTTCGGGCACCTTCTCCAACAAGAAGGTTGGAGAAGGGACACATATAGTCCCTTCTCCACGCGTCTTCAGCGTGGAGAAGGTGCCCGAAGGGCGGATGAGGCACCTTCTGCAAACCCCTTCAACGCCCCGACAATCGCCTGAAACCCCTGCATCGCCACAGCGCTGTGATGCCGTGCCCGCATGTAGGAATGTGCCAGTGCCGGTTCACGGCGGAGTTCGCTCGGGATTCCTGCGGCCCGTAATTTTTCATGGAACATCACGCCATCATCATGCAGCGGATCATGTCCGGCAACGGTGATATAGGCAGGTGGCAAACCTTCGACGGAACTTGCCATCAGCGGCACGGCTTTTTCATCACGCCAGTTGGCTGAGCCTTCAGGGCCGAGGAAAGATGTCAGATAATAGCGCATGTCTTCGCGGGTGAGGCAGGGCGCGTTGGCGTTGCGCATGTAGGACGCCGTTTCCATGTTAACACCCAATACGGGATAAAGCAGTGCCATGGCGTGCAGTTGCGGCAGGCCGAGATCGCGAAGGGTGAGGGCAAGTGCCACCGACATTTGCCCGCCTGCACTGTCTCCTGCAGCGATGATATGCTCGGGGTGGATACCGTGGAGGTGACCCTGTTGGCGCATCCAGCGCCAGACTTTCAGTGTGTCTTCAAGCTGCGCCGGGTGCCGGTGTTCAGGGGCGAGGCGATAGTCTGTAAGGACGACAACGCAATCGGCTCCTGCCGCCATTTCGGCGCAGATATCGTCATGCGTGTCAGGACCACCCAAAACCCAGCCGCCGCCGTGGCTGTAGATGATGCCAGGTTTGACGGCTGGAGTTTTGGGCTTGAAGACCCGACACGACACACCATTGGCAATGAGATCAATGGCTTCGATGTTGTCCAGGCGAGGGGCGCGAAAAGCAGCGCAGACGGCATTCCAGGTGGCACGTTGTCGGTCAAGCGGCCAGAATTCGGAGCCCGGTGGGGTTTGGGCTGAGAGAGTTTGGGTGAAAGAGAGCATGCCGGGGTCGAGGGGGATCATGGATTGTCTCTCAAACAAAGGCCCCCATCGCCCTTCGGGCACTTCCCCAACAAGTTGGGGAAGGACTTGAAACAACCATCTTCCCCAACTTGTTGGGGGAGTACCCCGAAGGGGGGAGGGGGCCTTTGATTGGGTTAAGCCCGCCTTCTGTTCCGGTCCTGCGCCGGCTGATAGGCCATCCGTGCGTGATACTCGCAATAGGGCGAACCATCGCGTGGTCCATGGCCACAGAAACAAAAATCATCATGCTGCGGGTCCCCGATGGGCCATTTGCAGGTTTTGTCGGAGAGATGCAAAATGGTGATGCGGCCATCCTTGGAGGATTCAACCAGGCGCAAAGGCTTGGGTTCCGGCACGGGGGCAAGACGCGGGTTGACGTAAGGTTGGGCGTAGCTTTTCAGCGCGGTGTTGCCAGCCGTTGGTGGCATGGAAGGGCGCGAAGGTCCGCGCGGGGCTGACGATGCTGCCTGACCTTCCGCAGCGGGTTTCCGGGCTGTGCGCGGGGTTTGGGCCCGGGGTGTGTTGACACGCCCCGCAAGGTTCAGGCGATGTACCTTGCCGATGACCGCATTGCGGGTCACACCCATGCCAAGCTTGGCCGCGATCTGGCTGGCACTGAGGCCATCAGCCCACAGCTTTTTCAGCGTCTCTACGCGGTCTTCCGTCCACGGCATCTTTTCGCCGCCTGCTGCCGATACATCATTCACGTTGTGAATCCTTCCTTGAGCACAGGGAATGCCTCTCCCCTGCGTTAAAAACTTGTACGCTGACTGAAACGCTACATCTCGTAGCTGATGACTTGTTCCCTACAGCGTATAGTGGGCCATCGGCAACCAATTGAAAGCCTTCGACCAGAGTTTTCCCCAGCTTCCTGCAATACAACGTAGTTAACAAAAAGTTAAAGCGGGTTCGGCGACTCCCGTCCATGTGCTGTTTTGACTCATGTGGACAAAGCCTGTCATTGACCGGTGGATAACCTCACTTTATAGGTCAACTGTTGCGCGCCAGTCTCACCTGACTGGCGCTTTTCACTTTTGGAGAGGGATGAAAGCCATGATGGCCCCAGTGTTGCCCACCTATAACCGCAGCCCCTTGGCTTTTGTGCGCGGTGAGGGTTGCCGCGTGTTCACGGAGGAGGGTGAGGCCTATCTGGATTTCGGCGCTGGCGTTGCCGTCACAAGTTGCGGCCACGCCCATCCGCATCTGGTCAAGACCTTGACCGAGCAGGCGCAGAAGATCTGGCACACCTCCAACCTCTATCGCATGCCCGGCCAGGAAAAGCTGGCGGCCCAACTGATCGAGAAGACTTTCGCTGACACCATGTTCTTTTGCAACTCCGGGGCCGAGGCGCTGGAGTGCGCAATCAAGATGGCGCGGAAGTATCACCACACCAACGGCCAGCCGGAACGCTCCACCATCATTACCTTTGAGGGCGCGTTCCATGGCCGGACCCTCGCCACCATTGCGGCGGGTGGTCAGGAAAAATATCTGGAAGGCTTTGAGCCGCGCATGTCGGGCTTCCGGCAATTGCCGTTTGGCGATCATGAAGCTTTGAAAGACGCGATCACGTCGGATGTAGGCGCGATATTGGTCGAGCCGGTGCAGGGCGAAGGCGGCATTCGCCCTTTGCCCACGCAGTGCCTGAAGGGCTTGCGCGATCTCTGCGACACCCACGGTCTGCTCTTGATATTCGATGAAGTGCAATGCGGCGTTGGCCGCACGGGAAAATTGTTCGCCCATGAATGGGCAGGCATCACGCCAGACATCATGGCGATAGCAAAAGGCATCGGCGGCGGTTTTCCGCTGGGCGCATGTCTGGCCACGGAAAGTGCCGCAAAGGGCATGACAGCGGGAACCCATGGGTCGACCTATGGCGGCAATCCCTTGGCCACTGCTGTGGGCTCAGCTGTGATGGATGTTGTAACGGCGGAGGGTTTTCTCGACAATGTGCAGAAGCAGGCCTTGCTGTTGAAACAGAAACTGGCAGCGCTGAAAGACATGTATCCAGACGTGATCGAAGATATTCGTGGTTCCGGCCTGATGATGGGTATCAAATGCAAGGTCGCGAACACGGCGTTCGTCGCGGCTGTGACGGCAGAGAAAATGTTGGTGATTGGCGCTGGTGACAATGTGGTGCGCCTGCTGCCGCCATTGATTGTGACAGAAGCCGATATCAGCGAAGCCGTGACGAAACTTGAGCGTGCCTGCAAGGCCCTCACTGCGAAAGCGGCTTGATCAATGCCAAAACATTTTCTCGATCTGCATGAAATGTCATCTGCCGACTTGCGGACTATTCTGACATCAGCCCACAGCATGAAAGCCAACCGCAAGGGCTGGAGCAAGGGTGCAAAGGAAGCCGATCAACCCTTGAAGGGCAAGGCCATTGCCTTGATCTTCGAACGGCCTTCAACGCGCACCCGCGTGTCGTTCGAAATGGCCATGAAGCAACTGGGCGGCGACGTGCTGGTGCTGAATGCCGGTGACATGCAACTGGGCCGTGGAGAAACCATTGCCGATACGGCACGCGTGTTGTCACGCTATGTCGATGGCATCATGCTCAGGGCGGCAAAGCACTCGAATTTGCTGGAACTGGCGTCAGCGGCAACAGTGCCCGTCATCAACGGCCTCACGGATCACACCCATCCCTGTCAGGTGATGGCGGATATCCAGACGCTGGAAGAGCGGAAGGGCGATGTGTCGAAACACACGGTGGCGTGGGTCGGTGATGGCAACAATGTCGCGGCGTCCTGGGTTCATGCCGTTGGCAAGCTTGGCGGCAAGTTTCGCCTGGGCTGCCCTGAAGAATATCCGATGGAGCGTCCCGTCATTGATTGGGCCCGCGCCAACAATGCTGATGTGGTGGAAGTGAATTCGGCTGAGGCCGCAGTTGCGGGCAGCGACTGTGTGATCACCGATGCCTGGGTGTCGATGCATGATACCGATGGCGAACGCCGTCATAACATTTTGCAACCATTCCAGGTCAACGACCGTTTGATGAAACTGGCGAACCCCGGCGCGCTGTTCATGCACTGCCTGCCCGCACACCGGAATGAAGAGGTGACAGACAGCGTGATCGATGGCCCACAGTCAGTGGTCCTGGATGAAGCCGAAAACCGCTTGCACGTGCAGAAGGCGATACTGCTGCATTGTCTGGGTGGGACTTGAAACACAGGCCCCCATCGCCCTTCGGGCACTTCCCCAACAAGTTGGGGAAGGACTCGCTGCAAGCCCTCCCCCAACTTGTTGGGGGAGTACCCCGAAGGGGGGAGGGGGGCCTTGGCCACATATTGAGAGTCATATTATGACTGAAGACGATCTTGTCCTCCCCTTCGAAGTCAAACCCCTCGGCATCCGTGGCCGCGTCGTGCGGCTGGGACCGGTGATTGACGATATTCTCTCGCGCCATGATTACCCTGAAACTGTGTCAGCACTGCTGGCGCAGTCGGTGGCTTTGGCAGCACTGCTGGGATCTACATTGAAATTCGAAGGCAAGTTTATCCTGCAAACCAAAACCGATGGTCCGGTGTCGATGTTGGTTGCGGATTTCCTCTCGCCCAACGGGGTGCGCGGTGTGGCCCGCTATAACAAGGTCGCGGTTTCTGATGCGGATCGTCTCGCCTCTGAAACCGAATTGATGGGCGAAGGCTACCTCGCCATGACGGTGGACCAAGGCTCCGATATGGAGCGCTACCAAGGCATTGTGCCGCTGGGCGAAGGCACACTCGCTGACGCAGCCCACACCTATTTTGCGCAGTCCGAACAAATCCCCACACGCCTGCATCTGTTTGCAGGACCAGTGCTGACACGTGGTGAGAAACAGACGTATTGGCGCGCTGGTGCAATCCTCATACAGCATCTGCCGCGTGAAGGTGGCATTTCACCCGTGGCATTTTCATCAGGCGATGCACCAGAGGAACATGATGACGTCGTTTTGGAGAATGATGACTGGGTGAAGGCCCGGATCTTGCTCGACACAGTGGAGAGTCATGAATTGCTCGACCCGACTTTATCTGCAGAAGACCTGCTCTATCGTCTGTATCACGAAGACGGCATTACAGTTTATCCGGCTCTGCAATTGCAGCGCCACTGCACTTGTTCACGGGAAACTGTTACCGAAATGATCAAGGGCTTTTCAGACGAAGACCGCGCCGACATGGTGGAAGACGGCGCGATCAAGGTTGTGTGTGAATTCTGCTCGACACCTTACGTGTTCAAGCCTTCTGAATTTGCTTGAACTCCGGAATGGGCGACCACAAACGGTCGGTTGAAATCACGGTCTTGCCCACCGGGAACAATGACGCAATTGCCAGCTTCACATGTTGCCACGCAAATGGAATGCCAATGATGGTGACTGCGTAAGCAATCGCCGCCGTAATATGCATCAAGGCCAACCACCAGCCCGCAAGCACGAACCAGACGATATTGCCAAGCGTGCCAAGTGTACCCGTGCCGATATCTTCGCGACCGTAAAGCTGGTCGCGCGCAACAATGTCATAGCCAAATGGCCAGAACGAAAACCGTGCCAGCATAAAGCACGACCGCGCCCAAGGCAGGCCCACAATGGTAATCGCCATGATGACGCCGGCAAGCACCCAGGCAAGACCCGCAATCACGCCGCCAGTGACGAACCAGAGCGCGTTCAGGATAAACAGGATAAGTGGCATGGGGTGTTCCCTCCTTCGAATGCGTTGCAGGTGGGGAGCAATTGTGGCGAAGTCAAGCTGGCCCCTCACCTGATTTGCGCAACGCGCAAATCGTCCTCTCCCGCTAGCGGGAGAAGTTAAGAATCTTCACGTCTCCCGCTTGCGGGAGACGGATGAGGGCTGTCAACAACAACTCTCCGCCAGCCGCCGCAAGAACACTTCACACTTCCGAAGCTCGCTCACTGCAATATACTCATCAGGCTTGTGTGCCTGTTCAATCGATCCCGGTCCACACACCACGGCGGGAATGCCTGCTTGCTGGAACAGGCCTGCTTCCGTGCCGTAGGACACCGTGTGGGTCGAATTGGTGTGGCTGCACCGCAACGCCAACAGTTCGGCAGGCGAATCTTTTTCGGCTGCCAGCCCCGGAACGGCATTGGCCTGCGCGAAGAAAATGCCAGCATCCGGTGATACGGCTTTCATTGCAGGTTCAAGTTTGCGCGTCAGTGCGGTGATACGATCCGGCACGAAATTTTCATCGGCGTCGGGCAGTAACCGGGTTTCCCAATTGAAGCTGCAAGACTTCGGCACAATGTTGTTGGCGGTGCCGCCGGAAATCACCCCGATGTGGATGGTGGAATAGGGCGGGTCATAGCGGTTGGAAGCATCGCCGATGGCAATCAATTCCTCACGGATTTTGCTGATCTCGTGAATGATCTCACCCGCCACCATGATGGCGTTGACACCCTGGTCGGTGAGGGCGGAATGCGATTCATGTCCTGTGACTTCGGTTGAAAAACGCACCGCACTTTTATGGCCATTGACCACCTGCATTGACGTCGGCTCACCAATGATGGCGGCACTTGGTTTTTTCGCGTGGTTGCGCAGAAAATCCACCAGCGGTCGCACACCTTTGCAGCCCACTTCCTCATCGCAGGAGAATGCGAGATGAATGGGAATGCGCAAATCCAACTTCACGAATTCAGGCACCAGTGCCAGCGCCACAGCGATGAAACCTTTCATGTCGGCACTGCCGCGCCCATAAAGCAGGCCGTCTCTTTCGGTGAGAGTAAACGGGTCCGTTTGCCAGTTCTGACCATCAACAGGAACCACATCTGTGTGACCGGACAAAACAATGCCGCCGCCGATATCCGGGCCTATGTTGGCAAGGAGATTGGTTTTATGCCCCGCTTCGTAGTCGATGCGAAAATGCGGCACATCATATTTGTCGAGATAGTCTTCGACCCATGCGATGAGGGGAATATTGCTGTCACGGCTCGTCGTATCAAAACTCACCAGCTTGGCAAGAATGTCTTCTGTGGTCATTTTCAATTCAGACTGTGCTTGTCATGCGGGCTGTCGAGGGAGAAAGCGGGGATGGTCACATCAAAGGGCCGGCCCGATGCGGTGACCATGCCGTAACTTCCCGCCATCATGCCGGATGGCGTGGAAAGCGGGCAGCCTGAGGCGTATTCAAAGCGCTGTCCGGGGCGCAACGACGGTTGTACACCGACCACGCCATCCCCGCGCACCACTTGCCTTCGGCCATGACCATCAGTGATCACCCAGTGCCGTGTGAGCAAGGTGACAGTTTCAATACTCCCGTTTTCAACCATGATGGTATAGGCCCAGACAAACCTGCTGATCTCGGGCTGGGATTGACTGTCAAGAAATTCTGCCTTGACGGTGACGCGGATAAGTTCGGTGACGGCTTGGTACATGATCCAGTAACTTAAGCCATCTGCGGCAGTTTTCCACTGGGATTTTGCAGGGACTTGCAAGGCCGCGTGTCGCAGACCAAAAGAGCCATCATGACAAGTCTTAAACAGGGTATTTTACCCGCCCTCGCCATTCGCCGCCTCTGTGAAAGCGGTGTTGTCCGCCTTGAGCGGCAACCAGATGACGACCAGATTCAACCCGCCAGTCTGGATTTGCGGCTGGGTGCCAAAGCATACCGTGTGCGCGCGTCCTTCCTGCCGGGACCGCGCCGACGGGTGGCTGAAAAACTGGAAGACATCACGCTGCATGAATTTGATCTGACGCATGGTGCGGTGCTGGAAACCGGTTGCGTTTACATTGTGAAGTTGATGGAGAGCCTGAATCTGCCCGTGGGCATGTCAGCTGCCGCCAATCCCAAAAGCTCCACGGGTCGCCTTGATATTTTCACCCGCGTCATTGCTGACTACGCCCAGGAATTCGACAAGGTGCCGGAAGCTTATGAAGGCCCGCTCTATGCTGAAATTTCGCCGCGCACGTTTCCCATCTTGGCCCGGCAAGGGTCGCGCCTGTCACAAATCCGCTTCCGCTTGGGCGCACCATCGGCAAGCGATGCCCTGATTCATGCGCTGCATGCCAACGAACCGTTGATCACTTCGGGCGACATCAATATTGACGGCGGTCTCGCCTTGAGTGTGGACCTGATGGCCATGCAGAAGGATGCCCCCGTGGGGTTCCGTGCCAAGCGCCATTCGGCCTTGGTTGATGTGGATGTAAAGGGCGCACTGGATGTTTTGGATTACTGGGAGCCGATCTGGCGGCAGGGCTCACTGATCCTTGACCCTGACCAGTTTTATATTCTGGCGTCAAAGGAAGCTGTGCGCGTACCGCCGACACATGCGGCGGAAATGGTGCCCTACAACCCACTCGTCGGCGAATTCCGCGTGCATTACGCAGGCTTTTTCGATCCGGGCTTTGGTCATTCATCCGGCAACGGCGAAGGTGCAAGGGGTGTGTTGGAAGTGCGCTCGCATGAGGTGCCTTTCATTTTGGAAGACGGGCAGATCATCGGGCGGCTGGTCTATGAAGCGCTGACAGAAACACCTGACAAGGTTTATGGCCAGGTCGGATCAAATTACCAAAAGCAGGGTTTGAAGCTCTCGAAACACTTCAAGCCCTTCGTTGCAGGATCGAAGTGATTACTTCGGCAATGATACAGCGTTGGTGACGTGTATGACGCCATTTGACTGCATTGCATCCTTCGGTCACAATCAATCACGTCAGCCAGAGACTTGACGCCATCCCAGCTTATCGCGCAAAATGAATTGGAAGGCGGGCGTAGTTCAATGGCAGAACGGCAGCTTCCCAAGCTGCATACGAGGGTTCGATTCCCTTCGCCCGCTCCAGCGTATGTCCCTAATATACCAATCTCATCCCAATGTGCGAGGGCGGTGTTCCGCTTGCACAGCCGCCCGATGAAGAATCGCGGACGAAGACAGAAATTTTGGCTTCATGTGTGCCTGCGACGAAAAAGGCGGGGCAACGGGCCGTGACCTGGTTCATGACACAGCTTGATGTCCACTCCCAAATATTGCCTTTGGTATCTGCAATGCCCTTTGAAGTTTTGCCGAAGCCACCAGCGCGTCTCACCGTTGGATCAACTGATCCCTCTTGACCATAGGTCGCGGCCCAGGCGAGGCGAGGATCGGTGAAAAGCAATCTGGGTTTGAAGTGTTGCACCTCTGAAAAACCATACCATTCCTCCAGCGTCGGCAGCCTGAGTTTTTGGCCTGTGCGCCGTCCGGCCCAAGACACGAATTCCTGCGCATCGAGTGCGCCAATACCCGTGACCGGAAAACTGTCATCAATGGCTCCAGGACCTGGCTTTGGCATAAAGCTGCAGCCACGCTCAAACACGCATTGCCGCCATTGGGCAAAGCTGACTTCGTTGCGCATGACGTGCATGCCTTGCCCTGCATCAACCCAATCCAGAAACAATGTCCGGCTTTGCTGCGGCGCAACGAGAGCCACCGCAGGCACTGCCAGTAAGCCTGCTAGAATGGAGCGGGCACCTGTCATGGTGTCACATCGTGAAAGCCGTTGGCTTTCCAACCTGCATCATCAGGTCATCGTTCCAGTCACCATCCACGACCACATGCGCCGTGGCCCCCAACAAAACCGCCTCAATAAGGTTGTGATTCACATAGGCGTAGACGCCGGGTTGCCGGAACTCATACGCCATGGCACCGGCAGAGCCGCCACGAATGAACCAAGTTTCCAGTCCCGTTGCCGGAGCATCGGCAAAGGAGCCGGTTTCCCAAACGAGATCACCATGACCTCCAATCAGATGTGGGCGTGAATCGCGGTTGGCCTGGGCGTGAATGAACAGCACTTTCTCGCCGACTGTTGCCTTCAAGGCCCTGTCGCCTGTAAGCGCACCTTTTGCACCGTTGAACACAACATGTGTCGGGATCAACCCGCGCATGACGGTCAAGGCATCATCCATGTTTTCACCAGCCACTTCGTATTTCTTGTAATTGCCTTTCTCGTCGCGCGGTATGTAATAGTCCTGCTCGCCAATGTAGTAGACGCGATCATAAGTGTAAGGATTGCCCTTTGCGTCCTTAAGCCCGTCGCGCGGCAGCACCATGACGGCACCATTCATCCCATGCACCACATGATAGGGGATCATCACACCGCCCGGTGCGCAGTGATACACAAATGTACCCTGCTTGATTGCTTTCCAGCGCAATACTGCCTGCTCGCCGGGCAGAACATTGGTCAACGCACCGCCACCCAAAGCGCCCGTCGAGGCGTGAAAATCAATGTTGTGTTCCATGGTGTTGCTGGGCAGGTTACGCAGGGTCAATTCAACATAGTCACCTTCATGTACGACAATCAGGGGCCCGGGAACCGAGCCGTTGTAGGTCAAAGCCCAGACTTCAGTTCCCTCGTCATCAATAACCATTTTCTTCTCAATGATGTCGAGTTGTACTTCTATGATTTTGGGATCTGGCCCCGCCGTTTGCTCGTGGGATGGCGCAAAGGGTGGAGCCACCAGCTGTTGCTGCACCCGCTGCAGTTTGGAAAAATCGACCGCTGTTGCAGCTGCAAGCACAGGAGAGCGCGTCGCTGCATCCACGATTGAAAGTGTTCCCAAACCACTCAGCCCCGCTACTGCCGTTTTCACGAAGTTGCGCCGATTGCCATTTGGTCCCGCTGCTGTGTGCGACATGATAGACTCCACTGTTTCCGGATTTGAAGATAGAGCAAAAAAAACCGCGCGCCTTGATGTGTATCAAATCTCGCGGATTTCACCTGTGTATGCTCAGATCAAGGAGAATCCAGATGAACATTCGAACTATTGGACTTTTGTTGATTGCGCTGACTGAACTTCCGGCATTGGCCTTGGCTGATGGTGATGCTGTCAAAGGCGAGAAAGTTTCAAAAAAATGTGTGGCCTGTCATCAATTCGCAAAACCTGAAAACAGAATTGGCCCTCATGTTGTCGGACTGCTCAGCCGACCGTTAGCCAGTGTGGAGGGATACAAATACTCAGAGGCCATGACCAATTATGCGAAAACTGTTCCCGTCTGGGACGATATAGCGCTCAGCGCCTATCTCGAAAATCCCCGGGGCGCTGTGCCAGGAACCAAAATGGCCTTTGGTGGACTGAAGAAGGAAGAAGAACGCGCAGACCTGATTGCCTACCTGAAATCTATCACCAAATGAATTAGTCCATACTTGTTTCTCGGAACTGATCGAGTCTTTCAAGGTCAGCAATCTCCATGGTGCGACTGTTGACTGACCTTATGACGCCCGCTTGGCGCAATTTGGTAATTTCCCGACTGACTGTTTCGATTGTGAGGCCAAGAAAATCGGCAATACCCTGTCGGTCCAATGGCAGGACTATTTGTACCGGCATGGAAGCGGGCATTTGCTCAGGGTCTATTCGTTTTGCGACGAAATAAATGAAACTTGCAACTTTCTCTGTCGCAGTTTTACGACCGAGCGCAAGCATCCAGTCTTGCGCCTCCTGTAGTTCACGGCTTGCTTGCTGGTACAGCAGGTGCTCAAGGTCAGGCGATTTGCTGATCAACGTCTCCAGCACAACCCGAGGGAATGAGCACAATTTCACTTGCGTAGCGGCCTCAACTTCACAATTGCTATACTCGCTGAACGGACGTCCCAGAAAGTCCGGCGCAAACTGCAAACCCACAATCTGTCGACGGCCATTGGCCAACAGTTTGCTCAGTTTCACAACACCGTTCATGATGATGGAAAACCGCAGTTCGGTTTCTCCCTCGGCAACGATATGGGTTTCAGGAACCAGATTTTGTTTCACGGTATGGCGACTCAGCATTACAAGCTGGTCAGGTGTCAACACGCCACAGATACCCTTGTGCCTCGTCTCGCAGGAACGGCACAACACAGGCACTTCAGAGTTGTGAACATCAAGGCGCTGGTGTGAAACTGTTTCGGAATTCATACTGCAATGTTGTTGGCGTTGCTGGCAAAAGTCAAGTTTACAGGCTCAGACCCTATCGCAATTTCGCTGCCTGCTCGCTCTTGAGTGCCCCGAACTGGCGTTGCGCATTGCGCATCCAAGGCACATCCGGCGCATCCCAGTTGGGTTCGCGTCCACAGACCAGATCGAAGAATGCCACCGCAGTCGCCGGGCTTTCGAGCGAATTTTCCTTGAACGAATCCCAAAAGGCCGGGTCTTCGGCGAAGCCTTCGCCAGACAAATCATCCTCGCCCATTTCGCGCAAAATGGCGGAGGCAACCGAGAGGCAGAAACTGGTGTAGGCATAGCCCTCGGGCCAGCGCGACAGCACGTGATCGCCAAGTTTTGTCGGGGCATCGAGGTTTGGCACGGCTTCCAAAGGCTTGGCATCAATCAATTCTTTCAGCATCAAGCCAGCGGCGTAAATCACAAAATCGTGACGGTTGCCGTCAGCCAAATGCTTGGTGGCGTCGAAACGTTCGCGCCATTTGGCAAAGGCCGTGGCAAGTGCTGCATGGTCCACATGCGGTGACATGCCTGAGTCTTTGAACAGCAATTCCAGATTGCGCTCAAAACTCTGCAAAATCGTGCGAAACCGCCGCGCATCGTGGGCAAGGCCGATGGTTTCGGACATTTCGGTTTTGAGTGCAGTGGCCATGATTTACCTGTGACGCTAACATGGCTTGACGGAACGCCGTCCGCAAGGTTCAAATTGACCCATGACCATTGCCTTGAAATCCGCTGATTCACTCACCGCCCATGCCGTTTGTATGGCGGCAGGCATTCGTGACAGTTTGCGCACCGCCCAGTTTTATGTGCGCGACTTGTCCAACGCCGATGGGCGCGCGCACGAACTGGCCAAACAGCCAACCTTCCTGTCGCGTCTGGTGGCGAAGGCTGCACGCGGCATGGATGTGTTGTTGTCCCGCGCTGCCGATATGTCGGTGCGGTTGTTTGTACCGAAGTGGCGGGATCTGCCATCGCCCTTTGCACCGGGCATGCGCGGTGAAGTGATTGAGGCGATACGCCAGAACCGGCTGGTTTTGACTTCGCTGTTCACAGCCTATTTCTTCCGGGCAGCCAAACATATCCTGACAAGCGGAACCGAAGGGCCATTTCTGGTACTGGAACACCGGATTGATGCCGCACGCCGCTTGATGGCGGAAAACCCGTCAACACCCCACGAAGATCCAACGACTGTGCTGGCCCGTGCGCTTCTCAACCTTGTCGAGGCCGATACCATTGCCCGCTCCGGCAAGGTGAAACCGCAGTTTGCCTTTCTCAAAGGCGATGATCCCAATCTGGCGATCATGGCGGCGGCCTGTGTGGCGCTGTTGATTGCGGAAGAGGGCAAACCCCTCGAGTCACTCAACGAAGACGAGTTTTTCGCCATTGCCGGCGCATTATTGGCGCCGCGCCTGCCGGATATGCTGGCCGCATTGCGCCAGCGCGACATTGCAGCACTGGGCTCTGCATTGAAAGCTGTCCGCGATCTTTATTGATGCCCGTCATTGTCCATAGCGTGCCAGTTTGGGCAGATCATGTACGGTCTGCATCCAACTGATGCTTTCTGCGGTTTGCAAGTGTTTTTGTGCCGGAAGCAGATCAGGCTCATCAAGCGTGCCCGTCTGCACATCAATCAGACCCGGCAAGTTCACGTCATTCTTGTAAAACAGGCCAGTGCCACAGTCGCCACAAAACATGCGGCGACCATGTTCCGATGATTTGTAAACCTTGGGAGTCCCGGTAATTTTGACCAGATCCGCCGCCAACATGGCCCACCCCACCATGGGAGCACCTGCGTGCCGCCGACAGTCTGAGCAATGGCACAGCGCGTGGTGAAGAACCTCCGCTGGCATGTCATACTGAATGTGTCCACAATGGCATTGTCCGTGTAACATGGTTTTGTTTCCTATAGCCTCATCCTTGATAAAGCTGCCGTGCTGCAAACTGACGACATTGTAGATAACCTGCGCAGCTGACTCAATCCACCACTTCACCGGGATAAACCCCCCAAAGCTCGGATTGACTGGCATAGCCTTGATAATCTTCCGTGCTGACGTAACACCATTCACCGGTACAGCTTTTGATTTGGGCAATCGCACCGGGCATCAGCTTGGCAATGGTGGCACTGCCGCCTGACTCTGCATCATGCAAGGCCACGGCTTTGTGCATGTTCCAGTCGGGTGCAAGTGCAAACCGGCGGCCAGACAGCATCTGCTGCAAGATCCAACCCTCGGCCCCGTCAGCATCACGGATCTTCCGCCAGTTTTCAAATTCAGCCGTCACCTCAACCGGCATGCCCTTGCGCTGGAATACCCAAGCCACCTCATGATCGCTGGAGGGGCCCTTGCGCACATTCACCTTGTTGGATTTGAGGGTCAGAAAACGCGGGATAGGATAACCCGACGGGCCAAGTTGCACGGGGGCAGTGTCAATCGAAGCCGTTGTATCGCCTGCCGCCACATTGTGTTCACCTCCGCGCATGCCCTGCACCATCCAGATGGTGCCAGCCGCCGCCAGCAACAATCCGGCCAAAGCGGCATGGCTCAGCTTCAGGCGCGTCACGCAACGGTCTATCAGGCGGGCGGTGGTCAAAAGGGCTGCGGACATGGCCAAATGCTTTTCAGTTGCGGCAGACCGGAGCCAGCGTCTAGAGACGAGGGACCAGCCTGTGACATCAGTGAACGGGCAAGGTTAAAATTGCGTCAATACAAGGTTTTTGAGGGGCCAAGAGATACGTCATGGGACAAGCCAAACCGTTGGTGATCATCACACGGAAGCTGCCGGGCGTCGTTGAGGCCCGCATGCAGGAACTCTTCACCTGCAAGGTCAATGACACAGACAAGCCGTTCAACGCATCCGATCTTATCGCCGCAGTGCAAGAAGCCGACGTTCTGGTGCCCACCATCACCGATCATATCGACAAAGCAATTCTGGAACAGGCCGGACCGCGATTGAAACTCATCGCCAATTTCGGCAATGGTGTTGACCATATTGACGTTGAAGCCGCACTGGCGCGCGGCATTACCGTCACCAACACGCCGGGTGTTTTGACCGATGATACCGCCGACATGACCTTGGCGCTGATCATGGCGGTGTCCCGCCGCATCATCGAAGGGGCGGAAGCCGTAAAGCAGGGCGGCTGGGGCGGCTGGAGCCCGACCTGGATGCTGGGTTCACGGCTGCGCGGCAAGAAACTCGGCATCCTCGGCATGGGTCGCATCGGCACGGCCGTGGCGCGGCGGGCCAAAGCTTTCGGCCTTGAAATCCACTATCACAACCGGAAACCCGCCCATCCGAAAATTGTCGAAGAATTGGGCGCACATTATTGCGAAGGGCTGGATGCGATGCTGCCACGCATTGACATCCTCTCCGTCAATTGCCCGCACACCCCTGCGACCTATCACCTGCTGTCTGGTCGCCGACTGAAACTGCTGAGACCAAAAGCCATCATCGTCAACACGGCGCGCGGCGAAGTCATCGATGAAGAAGCCATGATCCGCATGTTGGAGGCAGGCGAATTGGCGGGTGCCGGGCTTGATGTATTTGAACACGAACCCGCCGTGAACCCCAGATTGCTGGCACTTAAAAACACGGTGCTGCTGCCCCACATGGGCTCCGCGACATTGGAAGGTCGCATCGACATGGGTGAAAAAGTCATCATCAACATCAAGATGTGGGCCGACGGCCACAAGCCCCCGGACCGGGTGTTGCCGGGGATGTTGTGAGTGGCCCTTCGAGGCCCGCGAAGAGGGCGGGCACCTCAGGGAGAGGGAGTTGTTGAAAACCCCTCATGCTGAGGCGCGAGCCCTTGCGAGCCTCGAAGCATGCGCCCCAAACTCTGCTCCCTCTTCACGATTATCTGAACACCCCACTCTGAAGCGTGATGTCCTTTCACCTTCAGCTTCGCTATGAGACCATGAGTCTCAAAGGGAAAATCATGATCAATCGCCGCCATCTCCTCGCCTCCGCATTCCTGCCCATGCTGGCCCGCACCTCATATGCCGCCAACTGGGCAAGCATCGAAGCCGAGGCGAAAGGCCAGACGGTTTATTTCAATGCCTGGGCAGGCTCCGACACCATCAACGCCTATATCGCCTGGGCGGGTGACGAAGTAAAAAAGCGCTACGGCGTCAGCGTCGAACACACCAAAATCACCGACACAGCGGAAGTCGTGAAACGCGTGCGTGATGAAGTGGCCGCAGGCAAGACCGATGGATCGGTTGATCTCGTCTGGATCAATGGCGAAAACTTCCGTGCCATGAAAAATGACAAATTGTTGTTCGGCCCATGGTCAGAAACCACACCGAATTATGCGTTGGTTGATACCGAAGGCAAGCCCACGATAAGGCAGGATTTCAGCGAAGCCGTAAATGGGTTGGAGTCACCTTGGGGCATGGCGCAGCTCACGTTTTTTGCAGATAGCGCAAAAGTGCCAACACCTCCCCGCAGCATGATGGAATTGACCAGCTTTGCGGCTGCCAATCCGGGCCGCGTCAGCTATCCGGCACCACCTGATTTTCACGGCACCACCTTTATCAAACAGGTGCTCTACGAAAGCGTGAGTGATGCTTCGGTGTTTGCTGTGGCGGCCGACGCGCAAGCCTTCAGCACCTATGAACCCCTGCTGACTGCCGCCCTCGACGCCATGCACAAAACCTTCTGGCGCGACGGCAAGCAATTCCCCAAGTCGCAAGCCGACGTGACCAATATGGTGGCCGATGGTGAGCTGATGATCGGCATTACCTTCAACCCGAATGAACCCGCAAACCTTGTGGCCGCAGGGCGCATGCCCGCAACAACCGTGGCGTGGCAACACCGCAATGGCACCATCGGCAACACGCATTTCGTGGCAATCCCCGCCAATGCCAAGGCCAAGGCAGGTGCGCAGGTATTTGCAAACTTCCTGTTGTCACCGGAGGCGCAAGCAAAGAAGAACGACCTCAAAACCTGGGGTGATCCAACGGTTTTGGCCATGTCCAAATTGTCGGAAGCAGATGCAAAACTGTTTACTACAGCAGTGGCAGCAGGAAGTGTGTCTCTGCCGGGCCCGGCTTTGCTCGAACCCCATGCCTCGTGGGTGGCATTGCTCGAAGCTGCTTGGCTGAAGCGTTACGGCCAAGGTTGAAGGACCAGAAATTTTACGATGACCGCCATCGCCTCGTCATTCCCGCGAACGCGGGAATCCAGACTTTCAACCA
>JAYUVC010000211.1:0-25403 GCA_043754325.1 Hyphomicrobiales bacterium | reverse complement strand
GGGCACTTCCCCAACAAGTTGGGGAAGGACCCGTTGTAAGTCCTCCCTCTATGACGTCGAGGGAGGTAGTTGCACCAGGTCTTCCCCAACTTGTTGGGGAAGTGCCCGAAGGGCGATGGGGGCCTTACTTTTTTCCCAACTCCTCCACCAGCCTGGCAACCAGCACTGCCGACACTTCCTTCACCTCACCCGCCTTCAAATCCCCCAGGACAAACGGGCCATACTGCACCCGGATCAAGCGGTTCACCATGCAGCCGAAATACTCGAACAACTTCCGAATCTCGCGGTTCTTTCCCTCGCGCAACGTCACGCGGTACCAGGAATTGGTGCGGCCACCGAGGTCGGCTTCTTCCACAAATTCGGCTCCGCGATAATTGATGCCTTCAATTGTCACGCCGGTTTTCAATTCCAAAATCTGTTTCTCCGTCAAGCGCCCGCGAACGCGCACCCGGTAAACCCTTGGCAAAGCCGATGCCGGACTCATCATGGTCTGGGCCAATGGCCCGTCTGATGATAACACCAGCAAGCCTTCCGAATTCACATCAAGCCGCCCTACACTCATCACGCGCGGGCGGTCCTTGCCCCACAACGGCGGGTTCAGCGCATCAAGGTCGAACACCGTGCGCCGCCCTTGCGGATCACGATTGGTGACCAGCACATCAATGGGCTTGTTCATCAAAAACAACCGCGGCACGGCCCGCGTATCCGGCGCCACGGGCTTGCCATCCAGCAGCACGAGATAATTCGCTTCAACCGGAACCGTCGCCGTTGCAACGGCACCATTCACCGTTACACGGCCCTGTTCCACCATGCGTTCGGCTTCGCGACGCGAGCCCACTCCGGCCTTTTGCAGATAAACATTGAGGCGCATCAGCCACCTGTCACAGGTGGAAAGAACGCCACTTCAGTTGCGTCCTGCAACGAGAAATCCATACCGACGTGGTTCTGGTTCACCGCCACGCGAACCAGTTTCAAATTCGAAAATGCAGCAGCACAACCATTGTCCGTCGTCACCAGATGATTGAGCAAATCACCGACCGTTAGAACCCCAGGCGGCAACACCACATCTTCGGAGCCGCGCCCGATCAGTTGCTTGAACCGCGCAAAATACAAGACTTTCATTCTTCATCCACAACATGGCGCAATCCTGCGCGAAAATAATCATAGCCTGTATAAAGCGTGAGGCCAGCCGCAACCCACAAACCGATAACACCAACCCAAGTGACCCCTGGTATGACCGTATCACCGGCAGGCCCCGCAATCAGAAATCCAATTGCCACCAATTGCACCGTGGTTTTCCATTTGGCAATCTGCGTTACTGGAACCGAGACCAGCAACTGCCCCAAAAATTCTCGAAGACCGGACACCAAAACTTCACGCGCCAGAATGATGATTGCCGCCCATACGTGGCCACCGCGCAAAATCTGGTCACCGCATAGCACCAGCAAAATCACTGCCACCAGAACCTTGTCGGCAATGGGATCCAGCATTTTTCCCAGTGCTGACTGCTGCTGCCATTTGCGCGCCAGGTAACCGTCAAAGAAATCTGTGATGGCGGCAACCACATAAATGCCTAGCGCCACCCAACGCGCCCCTTCAACCCCAAGCCCTGTCATGGCGTGGGCACGCTCGGTCCACAACAACAGGCCAGCCACCAGCGGCACTGCCAAAATCCGGCCATAGGTGAGGATGTTCGGAAGATTCCAAACTTTGGATACGGGGGCCAGTGGGGCCTGTTGTCCTGTCGTTGCCATGGTCTTGCCTTAACGCGCGTCCGGGTGAAAATGGTCATAAATTGCCTGCGCCAGTTGCTTGCTCACGCCATTGACCGCAGCCAAATCGCCAGCACCCGCGCGTGAAATGGCTTTGGCCGATCCAAAGCTTTGGAGCAAGGCCTTCTTGCGCGTAGGACCAATGCCCGCGATCTCGTCAAGCGGATTGATGCCGATGGCTTTGCTGCGCTTGGCCCGGTGCGTGCCAATAGCAAAACGGTGCGCCTCGTCGCGCAGGCGCTGAACATAATACAGTACGGGATCCCGCGCCTCCAGCATGAAGCTGGGTTTGCCTGTCACATAAAAATGCTCGCGCCCCGCATCCCGGTCGGGCCCCTTGGCCACGCCCACCAGCGCCACATCTTCAACGCCCAATTCATCCAGTACGCCTTTGACCGCCGACAACTGCCCGGCACCACCGTCAATCAGCAACAGGTCCGGCCATTGCTGAACTGCGCCCTCGTCGATGTTTTCATCCTCGGCCAGCAGCCGCGTAAAGCGCCTCGTCAACATTTCGCGCATCATGCCAAAGTCATCTCCTGCCACCTCAGGAGACTTGATGTTGTATTTGCGATACTGCGATTTCATGAAGCCCTCTGGCCCCGCCACCACCATGCCACCCACGGCAAAGGCGCCCTGAATATGCGAGTTGTCGTAAATCTCGATGCGGGTTGGTGGCTCCTCCAAGTCAAACGCCTTCGCCACCCCTTCAAGCAATTTTGACTGCGACGCCGTCTCTGCCAGTTTCCGCCCGGCAGATTCCCGCGCATTGGTCAACGCTTGATCCGTCAAGCCCTTCTTCTCGCCCCGCTGCGGTGTAGCAACTTCAACCTTGTGTCCTGCATGGGCAGTGAAGGCTTCGGCATAAAGCTCCTGCTCCTCAATGTCATGCGACAGCAAAATCAGTTTCGGGATAGGCCGGTCATCATAAAACTGCCCGATGAAACTGCCCAGAATTTCCGTGAGCTCAGTGCTCTTGTCCACCTTGGGGTAATAGGCATGGTTGCCCCAGTTCTGCCCGGACCGGAAGAAAAACACCTGCACGCAGGTAATGCCGCCTTCCTGCGCCAGAGCAAACACATCGGCCTCATCCACACCCTGCGGATTGATGCCTTGCGTCTGCGTCACAAAACTCATGGCTTGAATGCGGTCACGGAAACGCGCCGCCGTTTCAAACTCCAAAGCCTCGGCAGCCGCTTCCATTTTGGCAGCCAACTCCGCCTTCACCGGCCCGCCACCCTTCTCAAGAAACACTTCAGCCTCAGCCACCAAGGCATTGTAATCGCATTCAGAAATATAATTCACACAAGGTGCCGAGCAACGTTTTATCTGGTGCAGCAAACAAGGGCGCGAACGGTTGGAAAAATAACTGTCCGAACACGTCCTGATCAAAAACGCCTTTTGCAAAGTGTTGATCGCCTGGTTCACAGCACCAGCAGAAGCAAACGGCCCATAGTAATTTCCCTTGCGATTCCGCGCCCCTCGATGCTTCGCCAGTTGCGGTGAGGCATGTTCTCTCGCAATCAGAATATACGGAAAACTTTTGTCGTCCCGCAAAATCACATTGAACCGCGGCTTCAACTTTTTAATCAAATTCGATTCAAGCAAAAGCGCCTCAGCCTCGGTCGCCGTTACCACGAATTCCATGTTGCAGGTGATCGAAATCATCAAGGCAATGCGGTTGTTGTGCCCCTGCCCCCGTGCATAATTCGATACCCGGTTTTTGAGGTTCTTCGCCTTGCCCACATAGATCACGGCGCCATCGCCATCATACATGCGATAGACGCCGGGCTTGCCCGGCAGCCGCGTGACGAAATCCCGGATGAGATCAGCCCCCTCAAGTGACGGCTTTGACTCAGGCGATTGGGAATGTGGCAGAGATTCGGACATGGGCTGAATTTAAGGGCTTTCCCGCGCCAAACAATGGCAGCAGCGTCAAAGAATTTTGGCCCTTCCTGTTGGCGCTGAAACCCTGTTAGGCTTCACCAAAATCAAAACAGGGAGAATACCGGAATGAAACGCGAGTCGATGCTCAAAACCGTGGCCGTCGCTGCCATGCTCATGGCCTCCACATCCTTCGCCATGGCTGAAAAAATCGTCGTCTCGAACTGGGACGGATACATGCCGAAGGACATCGGCGAAAAATTCAAGGCCGCAACCGGCATTGACCTTGAAGTCGCCGTTCACGCCACCAACGAAGAAATCATGGGGAAGGTCACGGCATCCGGCGGCGAAGGTTTTGACGTGCTGTTTGTGTCCTCGCCCTTTGCGGAAGCCCTGAACAAGCTGGGCCTGCTTGCGCCCATCGACGGTGCAAAAATTTCAAACCTGAAAAACCTTTATCCCGAAGCCACCAAACTCAGCCACGACCCCGGCAACAGTTTTTCGGTCCCCTACGCCTGGGGCACTACCGGCCTCTGCTACCGCTCTGACCTTGTCAAAGGCACACCTGACAGCTGGGCCAATCTATTGACGCCAGCAGCTGATGTCACAGGCAAAACCACCATGCTGGCTACCGACCGCTGGTTGATGTCGGCAGGCTTCCTCGCCAATGGCATGTCGGTGAATACGGTGGACCAAGCCAGTTTGGACAAAGTGCGCGACCAGCTTTCCGCCACCAAGAAAACCATGCTGGCCTATGACGACACGACTTTTTATTCCAAACTCGTGTCAGGTGAGGCCGTGCTGGTGCAAGCCTGGGACGGCTGGTGCAACTACGGCATCGCCCAAAACCCGGCGATCAAATATGTGATCCCCAAGGAAGGCTCTGACCTCTGGGTCGACACCATGGTCATCACCAAAGCCGCCAAAAATCCTGAAGGTGCAGCGAAGTTCATCGACTTTCTGATGAGCGCTGACAACGGCAAATGGGTCGTTGAAAACATCATGTACAAAACGCCCAACAAGGCGGGAATGGACGCCATCGACAAGAGCATGCTCACGACATATCCAAACATGGCCTATGCGCCGGCGGATTTGTTGAAATATGAGCAACTGCGGGATCTGGGTGCAGGCATGAAAGCGTTTTCGAAAACCGTGTCTGAAATCATGGCGGCGAAGTAAGCCGAAATGCCTTCGACAAAATGCGACTGAAAACCCCCACCCATGACCCTCCCACCCCGCGTCACTTGGGCCCTCATGGCTCCCGGCCTCATCTGGCTCGCGGTCCTCATGGTCATCCCCTGCCTGCTCATCTTCGTGCTCATGTTCTTCGAACGCGGCACCTACGGCGGCATTGACTGGAACATCACAACTTTCGAAAACATCCGCCGCGCCTTCGACCCGCTCTACGCAACAATCCTCTGGGACTCATTCCGCATCGCCAGCCTCGCCACGGTGATCGCGCTGCTCATCGGCTATCCCGCCGCCTACGCCATTTCAAAAGCTCCGACACACTTGCAAACCACATTGCTCTTCCTTGCCATTTTGCCGTTCTGGACCAACTACCTCATCCGCACCTATGCCTGGATTGTACTGCTCAACCCTGCAGGTCTTATCAACACTGGCCTGAAAGCATTGGGCCTGTCACCCCTGCCCCTGCTCTACAACGAATTCGCCGTCATTCTCGGCCTCGTCTACAGCTACACACCTTTCGTCATCCTCGCGATCTACTCGGCGCTGCAACGGCTCGACGCCAGCTATGGCGAAGCATCGCGTGATCTTGGGGCAACGGCCCCGCAAACCTTCTGGCGCATCACGCTCCCCCTTACCGCACCGGGCGTGGCCGCAGGAGCCGTGTTTGTTTTCGTTCTTTCCATCGGCAATTTCATCACGCCTGACTTGCTCGGCGGCGGCAAGATACAGATGGCAGGCAACCTGATTTACGACCAGTTCCTGACGGCACGGGATTGGCCCTTTGGTGCTGCCCTTTCTGCCATCCTCATTGCCCTCATGCTGATGCTGCTTTTCGCGCAGGCCCTGTTTGCAAAACGCGCCATGGGCGATGCCGCATGAACCGCACCCTCAAATTCCACCTCTCTCTCACCTATGTGTTTCTCTATCTCCCCATCGTGGTGCTGATGGTGCTCTCCCTCAACAAAGCCGGATTGCCAACGGCTTGGGGCGGCTTTACGTTAGAATGGTACGGCAAACTGCTGGCCAATCCAAAAATCCAGGCCTCCGCGCTCAATTCCATTTTCGTCGCCACTATCGCCACTGCAATTGCAACGGTGATCGGCACTTTGCTGGCCCTCGGCGTGGAACGAGCCAAACCATCCGCCACCCGGGAAGCCCTGCTCTTTGCACCCATGATTGTCCCCGATATCGTACTGGCCATCGCCCTCCTCAGCTTCTTCACACTGATGAAATTTTCACTGGGCCTGCACTCCATCATCATGGCCCACGTCGTCTTCAACATCGCTTTCGTGGCAGCCGTGGTGCGCGCGCGCCTCAAGAGTTTCGACTGGTCATTGACCGAGGCCGCTCGTGATCTGGGTGCCACCGCCATCACGACATTCCGCACCATCACATTGCCCCTCATCCTCCCCGCCGTCATCGCAGCAGCATTGCTGTCTTTCACGCTCTCAGTCGATGAATTCATCATCGCCTATTTCACAGCTGGCGCCGGCCAATCCTCCACCACACTCCCCATGCAAATCTACGCCATGATCCGCTTTGGCGTGACACCCGAAATCAACGCCCTCGCAACCCTCGTCATGTTCATCAGCTTCATCGCTTTGTTTGCAGCCCAACGCTTGAACAAGGGCAAAATACCCGGCATGTAATGGAGGAAGAGACCTCATCAGCCCTTCGGGCAGCTTCTCCACAGGAGAAGCGACTTGATGGCATACCTCCCTTATTGTCTGACATTTGGGGAGGTCTACCAACCAGTTGCTTCTCCCCTGGAGAAGCTGCCCGAAGGGCTGATGAGGTCCTTTTGACCCGAGATGCAACGAGGAAACCAAAATGGCAAAACCCAAAAAAGTCATCGCACTCTTTCCCGAAGCAGCCTACGGCCCCGCCTTGAACTCCGTCGGCATCGGCCAAGCCCTCGAAAAACTCGGCCACAAAGTTGTCTTCCTCTCCGACCCCGGCTTCCTCGATGTCTACAAGGGCTATGGCTTTGAAGCCCACTCCGTGAACCTGTCCGAACCCATGCCGCCTGAAGAGATGGCGAAATTCTGGGTGGATTTCATCAACGGCCACATCCCCAACTTCCGCAAAAGTCCCTATGACCAGATCGACAATTACGTTAGGGGTTGCTGGGAAATGATCGTGGAAACGGCGAAATGGGCCGAGAAGGATTTGCCTTCTGTGCTGGATAAAGTTAAGCCAGATGTCATCTGCGTTGACAATGTCATTCTGTTTCCCGCCATCAAGCGTTACGCCAAACAGAACAAGAAGCCTTGGGTGCGCGTCATTTCCTGTTCCGAAAACGAAATCGAAGACCCCGATATTCCGCCCCATCTCTCAGGATGCGGTGCCAAAGACAAGAAGTGCCACGCTGCCTACCGCAAGCAGTTCAACAAGGTCATCAAACCGATCCACGACAGCTTCAACAGCTTCCTAAAATCCGTGGGCGAAAAGAAATACCCTTTGGGACAATTCTTCGAAGCCAGCCCGCACATGAATATCCTGCTTTATCCGTCAGCGGTGAAGTTCAAACGCAAACACAAGCTTTCAGCGAAACAGTTCCAATACCTTGAGGGCTGCGTGCGCAAGGACGCCGCTTGGAAAGTCCCCACCTTCAAGGCCAACAGTGACAAGCCGCTGCTCTACGTCAGCTTCGGCTCACTGGGATCCGGCGACACCGACCTGCTGAAACGCCTCATCACCTCCATCGGAAAAATGCCGGTGCGCGCTCTCGTAAATGTCGGTGACTATATTGATCAGTACACGGATATTCCCGACAACATCATCATCGACAAGTGGTTCCCGCAACCCTCCGTCATTCCAAAAGTCAACGCCGTCATCCACCACGGCGGCAACAACTCCTTCACCGAATGCCTCTACTTCGGCAAACCCGCCATCATCATGCCTTACGTCTGGGACGGCCATGACAACGCCACCCGTGTTCAGGAAACCGGCCACGGCTTCAAGATGGATCGTTATGAATGGACCGACGAAGAGATGGAAACGAAAATCATGGCCATGCTGACCGACAAGAAGATGAAAGCAAAACTGAAAAAAACCAGCACATCCATGCGGGCCAAACATGGCCCGACGAAAGCCGCCAAGGTCATTGACGGCCTGTTGAAACGCAAGATCGCCTGATGCCCACCAACCTTAACTCCTCCGCGCCCCACATCGAAAATCCGGCCACTTATACCGGACCATTGGAAGACTGGGGCCATCAACCCAACCCGATTGCCGGCAATTCAAAATCTGATGGCGTGTTGTTATTCAAAGGCCCAGACAACCAGCCGGAATGCGGCCTCTGGCAAGTCACACCCGGCACTTGGCCGCTCTCCATTCCCCGCGATGAACTCTGTCACTTCGTCTCAGGTCGCGCTACCTACACCCACGAGTCAGGCGAAGTCATCGAGATCATCCCCGACACCGTCGTTCACTTCAAGGCAGGCTGGACCGGCACCTGCACCGTCCACGAAACCCTGCGCAACGTTTACATGCTGAGTTGAGAACATGCTGAACCTGAATTCCTCCGCCCCACACATCCTGCATCCTGAAACCTACGAAGGCCCGTTCAAGGACTGGGGCGTTATCCCCACCATGATCGAGGGGGAAAGCCACACCTCAGGCGTCGTCCTGCACAAAGGCCCCAACGGGGAAAGCGAAACCGGAATCTGGATCGCAACCCCCGGCTACTGGAACTGCCACGTCACCTCAGATGAATTCTGCCACTTCCTGCTGGGCTGCTGCACCTACACGCATGAGCAAGGTGAAGTCATAGAAATCGTCCCCAACACCGCCGCTTTCTTCCCCAAAGACTGGAAAGGCACCTGCCGCATTCATGAGACGATCCGCAAGGTTTACATGATCCGGTAGGGCAGAAGTGACAGGTATGGAATGGGTATAGTATTGGTACATAACGTGTATAGAACTATACCTATTGACCAGACTATCCATTGTCTATCTAATTGATTTAAGAGTATACATATAAGATCGCAAAACATGGAAAAAATCTACAAAATTCAACGTCCCGCAGACGAGAAATCACAAGAAGTATTGAAACAGGCCATGGCGCGATTTGGACAGCCGGACTGGTTGATACTTCAAGAAAAAGCAAACGCGAGTTACATGTCCTGGGATGAATTTCGTAAAAAATCCTGGGTGCCAAAAGAAAGTGAAGAATCTTGGATTTTGATAAAAGCCTTCAGGCAGGCCCTGCTCAAGAGAAGTAAAATAAAAGATAAAGACGGTGGGTCATATGGTTATTCCGCCGATAGACACAGTCAATTTTTACATGAAGTTGACCTCGAGTTTGGTGGAAATCTTCTTGGCGTCAGGGACTTCAGTGAAGGTGACCGTGTGCAAATCATACGACGGAACCTCATTGAAGAATCCATCGCTTCATCGAAACTGGAGGGCGCAAATACATCACGCGAAGTAGCCCGTAGAATGTTGCGTGAAGGTCGCAAACCCCGTGACAAAAGCGAGCGCATGATTGTCAACAATCACGCCGCAATGACATGGATAGAAACGACGGGTAGACATCAAAAGCTTTCCCCCGAAATGTTGTTTGACCTACATCAACTGGTAACAAGCGGCACACTCGAAAACGAAGCCCTCGAAGGAAAATTTCGTGAAACTTTGAATGCCAAAGGCAAAAAATTAGTTATAAAGCCCTTCGCCGACGAAACAATCACCTACGTCACGCCAGATCGCGAATTTGTAGACGAACACATTCCAAACCTGATTGCTTTTGCAAATGATGAAGACGACTCAAGTTTCATTCATCCACTTATTAAGGCAATAATGCTGCACTTCTGGATTGGATTATTGCACCCTTTTGAAGACGGTAACGGTCGACTCGCCAGAATATTGTTTTATTGGTACGTGCTTCGCCGGGGATACTGGGCATTCTCGTATCTGTCACTTTCTGAACACATATTAAAATCATCGAAAGCCTATAGCCTTGCTTATATAAATTCTGAGCAAGACGACTACGATCTGAACTATTTTATTCAGTACAATGTTGAAAAGCTCCAACTCGCGCGCCAAAAACTCCAAGTGTTCTTGAAGGAACAAATTCGCGAAAACAGAGACCGCATAAAAATCGCCCAGGGCGGTTTTGGACTAAGCGAGAGACAAATCAGGCTCTTGAGTCAACTCAACCTCGGCGAGATGACACACGTCAGTGTCGCTTCCCAACAACTCAACAACCCTGAACTCAGCTATCTCACAGCCATCAAAGACCTCAAATCCCTCGTCGAAAAAGGCTTCCTCCGCAAAGTCAAAAACGGCCGCAACGTCATCTATTTGCCAACCGACAAAGTGCAAACCCTCTTCCGCTAACGTCCGCGCTCAATCTCCACACCTACACTCCGCGCATTTGGAATGATATCCGGCTTTTCCACCCGCACCCGGGCCGCCAATACGCGCTTGTCTTTCAGACAGGATTGCGCGATTTTTTCGCACAGGGTTTCGACGAGATTGATGTGGCCTTCCTCCAGAATGCCCTCGACCTTCTTGGCGATGATTTCGTAGGACACCACATGGCTGATCTCGTCGTCCATGGGCACATCGCTTTCCTGCACCGACAGGTCAATGTTGACGATGATGCGTTGCGGTTTCACCTTCTCGTGGTCATAAATCCCGATCAGCGCCATGCATTCCAGATCGCGCACAAACACATGCCGCACCCGTGATTTGGCGGATGCCACGTGGTGGGAGATCATGGGTTTTTTTGTCATTCCGTCACCTCGACAACGTCGGGTGTTTGCCACACCAGATGCTGCCCACCGTCTAGCGCGATCATCTGCCCCGTCAAGGCGGGTTGCGACAGGATGAACTGCACCGCCGCCGAAATTTCTGCAGGTGATGTGCCGCGGCCCAGAAGTGTGAGTTCACCCTGCCGCCGGAACGCCGCATCATCCATTCTTGCGGAGGGCAAGGCCGGACCTGGACCAATCGCATTGACCCGAATGTGCGGGGCGAGCGCCTGCGCCAGTGTGCGTGTCGCCGTCCACAAACCGGCTTTCGATATCGTGTAGGAAAAAAACTGCGGATTGAGTTTCCACACCCGCTGGTCAATCAGGTTGATCACATTGCCGCACGCCCCCTCCGGCAACTGCCTGGCGAATGCCTGGGCCAACATTACAGGTGCGCGAAGGTTGATGTCCTGATGCCGTGACCAACTGCTGCCCGACATGGTGCCGATGTCGTCGTCTTCAAACAGCGAGGCATTGTTGATCAACACCCCGACGGCACCCAACCCCGCAACCGCTTCAGCCATGATGCGTTCGGGCGTATCCATTTCCGCAAGGTCAGCCTCGATCACAATTGCCTTCCGCGCCATTGCACGAATCACTTTGGCCACTGCTTCCGCATCGTCGCGCGAGGTGTTGCAGTGAACGGCAATATCATAGCCCAACCCCGCCAGATCCAGCGCCAACTGACGGCCAATACGCTTGGCAGCCCCGGTGATGAGAGCAGTCTTCAACATGGTTTCAAGCCTTGGGTCCGAGGACGACGTAATGCTTCCTGAGTTTCTTCAAGGTTTCCCATGTGCCCTTGAAGCCTGAGGGAATGATAAACGCGTCCCCCTTCTTGAAGCGCCAAGACTTGCGCGAGCCTTCTTTTTTCAGCTCCACTTCGCCCGATATGATGTGGCAGAATTCCCACTCCTCGTAAGACACTTTCACCTTGCCGGGTGTTGAGTCCCAGATGCCGCAGAACAAGCGTCCATCCTCACCTTCAAAATGGTTCCAGGTATTGGTGAGGCGTTTTCCTGAAATCAGGCGAGACGGATCAGGCTCACCCTTCTCCACTTTCGGCGCACCATGGCCTTTGGTTTTCATGTGAATGATGTCTGGTGTCATTTCGCTTTCCGTTCAGATTAAGGGACCTCATCAAACACTCACTCCCTATAACGCCCCGCACGCATCAAAAGATCAGCCTTCGACGGTGTAAAATCACTTGCCACCCACCAGTCCTCCAGCGCTGCCAATACATGCCCTACTTTCGGGCCTGCCGCAAAACCCGCCGCCAGCAGATCAGATCCCTTGATGGGAAAACCGGGCGGTGTCCAATGTTTTGGCAGTTCCAGCAATTCAGCCCATGCAGGGTCATCAAGCCCGGCCCGCGACTTTGCCCAACTCAACTGCACTGCGTCACGCCAGTTTTCCACACCGACATGATGAAGCATACGCTGTCGTTCTGCAGGCTTCAGCGACGGCGACAAATTTGGAACGGACGACAAGACTTGCAGGCGTGATGCATCGACATTCGACAATCGCAAACGGTCCTTCAGCGCCAACGGTTCTTGTGCCAGCACAAACAAACGCAACACCGGGTCAGCAGGCAGGCGCCGCACTATCCGGTATTCTTCCGTATGCGGAAGAATAATTTTGAGAATGCCTGATGCAGACATCAGCTTCAGAACCTCGACGGCACGCCTGCCCGCCAAAAGCTTGAACAGTTCCTGGCGCAGGCGTTCTGCTGACAGGCTTTTCAATCCCGTCCGCAATCGAACACAAGCCTTGAAACCCGCCTCGTCCAGCTTGCCCTTGCCGTATTGCGCATTGAAACGGAAAAAGCGGAGAATGCGCAGCCAGTCTTCACGGATGCGTTGCGAAGGTCGCCCCACAAACTTCACCCTGTGCTTCAATACGTCGGTGTAACCTTCTGTAAAGTCATAGATTTTTCCTTCGGAGTCGCAGTACATTGCATTGAATGTAAAGTCGCGCCGGGCTGCGTCTTGCCGCCAGTTATCGGTGAAGGACACCACCGCATGACGCCCGTTTGTCTCCATATCCTTCCGCAGTGTCGTCACTTCAAATGCGGCACCTGCATGCGTCACCGTTACCGTGCCGTGGTCAAGACCAGTGGGATGAACCCCAAAGCCTGCGATCTTCGAAAGCCTCATGACTTCTTCCGGCAAAAGCACTGTGGCCAGATCCACATCTGCCACGGCAACACCCAGCAGCGCGTTGCGTACGGCACCACCTGCCACCCGCGTCTCACCATATTCATTCAGTACACGGAGCACTTCTTGCAAGCGGGTATCACGCAACCATCTTTCACTGTAGAGTGATGGCAACTCACGCTTTCGCATTTTGAAACCTGTCACTCAAGTTCTTGAGCATGCCCGCCGTAGCACCCCAGATCTGTCTCTTCTGATAGGGGTAAACATAATAGTACCGCGTCATGCCTTTCCATTCCCTGGACTGCGTTTCACGGTTCTGCGGGTTCAACAAAAATGACAACGGCACATCAAAAATATCATCAACCTCATCAACTTGCGGCGTAAGTTTGTATCCGGGCAATATTCGCGCCACGACGGGGACAATGAAATATCCGGTCACTGTCAGGTAGCCATCGAGATAACCAAGCGGTTCCACAAAGCGCCGATCAAGCCCGGTCTCTTCTTCGGCTTCGCGCAATGCTGCCTGCAGTGGAGTTTCACCCGCATCGAGGCGCCCACCCGGAAACGCAATCTGGCCCGCATGGTTTGACAGGTTGCCGTGCCGCTGCGTGAGCAACACCGACGGGCCGGAATTTTCCAACATCCCCACCAACACCGCTGCGGCTTTAGGCACGATCCCCGCGGGAATCATCTGGGCCTTGCTGTTCATTTCGTCATCGCTGAGATCCCAGGTTGTTGGTGCATCGGGGCGGAGAAAACGGGGGGCGCGGGTGCAGAAGGTTTCGAGCGTGATCATGAAAAACCAACACCCGGATCCATCAACCCTTCGAGGCTCGCAAGGGCTCGCACCTCAGGGTGAGGGTAATGTGGGTGGCTCACCCAGAGCCCTTCGAGGCTCGCAAGGGCTCGCACCTCAGGGTGAGGGTTTAAATTCCTCGCCCTGAGGTGCCCGCCCTCTTGCGGGCCTCGAAGGGCGTCTCGAACAACAGCAGTCACCCCACAACCTCACTTGCCAGCTTCATCGGAAAAAACCTTCCACTTGACCACACGCCAAACCACTCCCCCTCAACCACAGCCAGTTCCACCAGATCATAAAACAACGCCCTGATAACCAGCGCCTCCAAATTTGCCCGCACCAGCACATAAGGCTTCAAACCGTCAGTCGCTGCTTCATCAGCAAAGCGCAGTCCGTGCCCAGCATTCACCACAACGTGATCGTCCACATTGGTTTCAAACGAAATCACCTGTTCACGCCCCACGCCTTCAACGTTCATGCGTAACGCCACAAACGGCGCATCATCAACACGAATGCCGCATTTCTCAACTGGCGTGACCAGAAAGTACTTGTCAGCTTCCCGCCTCAAAACCCGCGAAAACAAAGTGTAAAGTGGCTTTCGACCAATTGGTGAATTCATGTAAAACCACGTACCGTCATTTGCAATCCGCATATCAATATCGCCGCAAAACGGCGGGTTCCACAGGTGCACAGGCGGCATCGCGCCACCTGATTTGTAAACTTCTTTTAACCCTGCCAATGGGTTGCTTGCGTCGCGGGCCTCCGCCATCATTGTCCTGACCTAGAAGAATCGTTTCGTGACGCCTCTTTTGCGCCACGCTGCGCTTTCATAATAGACTGATCGCATACAGGAAACATAATGGAAGCCATGGCCAGCAGCAATATCGCCTCGACCTCAGTGCAAGAACTGGAAAATATTTCGGCCAAACTGGTGGCGGCGCGGGAGAGTTTGAAAAATGTGGTCTATGGTCAAGATCAGGTGATTGACCTTTGTCTGGTGGCGATACTTGCTGGCGGCCACGCTTTGCTTGTGGGCGCACCAGGCCTTGCCAAAACCCGCTTGGCTGCGGCCTTGGGCAAGGTTCTGGGCCTTGATGACAAGCGCATCCAGTTCACGCCAGACCTGATGCCTGCTGATATTCTGGGTTCCGAAGTGCTTGATGAAAACGACAAAGGCCGCAAATCTTTCCGCTTCGTGCCGGGGCCTGTGTTTTGCCAATTGCTGATGGCCGATGAAATCAACCGCGCATCGCCCCGTACACAATCGGCCTTGTTGCAAGCCATGCAGGAAAACCACGTTACCATCGCTGGTGTCCGGCATGATCTGCCTCGTCCTTTCCACGTTCTGGCCACCCAAAACCCGATCGAGCAGGAAGGGACTTACCCCCTGCCCGAAGCGCAACTTGATCGCTTCCTTGTGCAGGTCGATATTTCCTATCCGTCGCTTGAAGCCGAACGCCGCATGCTGTTTTCCACCACCGGCAATGATGAAGTCCCTGCAAAGACTGTGATGGACACCGCAGACCTGATTGCCGCTCAACGCCTGGTCCGCACCATTCCTGTGGGCGAACAGGTGGTCGAAGCTATCCTGCGCGTCGTCCGCGCCGCCCGGCCCGGCCCTGATGCGGATGCGATGATCAACGAGTCGATTGCCTGGGGACCTTCACCCCGCGCCAGCCAGGCCCTGATGTTGGGGGCCCGCGCCAAAGCCTTGCTTGATGGCCGCCTTGCCCCTTCCATTGACGATGTTGCGGAATTGCTCGATCCTGTGTTCAAACACCGCATGGCATTGAATTTCCAGGCGAGGGCTGACGGCAAAACATTGGGCCAGGTCATCACCCATTTGAAGACGCAACTCGGCTGAACCGAATGCCTGTTTCGCAAACGCAAATCCATGCCCTTGGTCAAAGAGGAGAGGCGCTGTCGCAAGCACTGCCGCCTCTGCTTGTGCGGGCGGAAAAGGTTGCGGCCTCGATTATTCTGGGTGTGCATGGCCGCAAAACCGCTGGCCCCGGCGAAAGCTTCTGGCAATATCGTGCCTATGGTTTTGGCGATTCCACGCAACGTGTCGACTGGCATCGCTCGGCACGTTCGGACAAAGTTTACATCCGCGAGAACGAATGGGAAAGCGCCAACACCTTGTGGGTCTGGGCCAACACGGGTCCACGCATGGACTATAAATCGCATCTGTCAAACGTCACCAAACTGGACCGCGCACAGATCATTGCCATGGCCATGGCTTGTCTCGCCATGCGCGGCCATGAGCGCATCGGCGCATTGGGATCGCCCCGCCCCGCCGCCCATGGCCGTATTGCCTTGATGCGCGCTGCTGAATGGATCGCTGAAAAACGCGACACTGCCTTGCCTGCGGTCGCTGCCCGGCAAAGACGCGCCGCTGCTTTGCTGGTTTCTGATTTTCTTGATCCCGTTGCTGATACCCGAAGATCATGGAGCGTGTTGGCCGAAGCCGGACTCAAAGGTCACATTGTGCAAATTGCCGATCCAGCCGAAGAAACCTTGCCCTTCGATGGCCGCAATGAATTCCTGGGGCTTGATACGTCATCAACCTATCTTGCCCGCAAAACCGAAAACCTTCGCACCGCTTATGCCAAAGCCTATGCTGAACATCGGCAACAGTTGCGTGATCTTGCAAGATCATTGGGTTGGAGTTTTACCGTGCACCGCACTGATGAAGCACCAACACGCGTGTTGCTGCCGCTTTACACCCACATCAGCGGTGCAGCGCGTTACAATTCAGCGGCATTGGCAGCGGCATTGGCATGAGCGGATTTCTCAACATCTTGCAATTCGGAACTCCGCTGGCACTGTTTGGCCTGTTGAGCTTGCCGGTCATTTGGTGGCTGCTGCGCTTCACGCCGCCCAAACCGCAGCAAATCAAATTTCCGCCGATACGCATTTTACTCGGCCTGCCAACACAAGAAGAGACGCCGGACAAAACCCCGTGGTGGCTGCTGTTGCTGCGGCTTGGCCTTGCTGCACTTCTGGTTTTCGCAGTGTCGCAACCGTTTTTACAGCCAAAGGGCAGCGATATTCTGCCTGGCGGACATCGTTTGATTGTCGTCGACAATGGCTGGACCTCTGCCGGGACGTGGCCCGCACGCCGGGATTTCCTGTTGCAGATTCTGGAGCAAGCCCGCAGTGATGGTGCAGCGGTCACCCTTGTGGGCACTGCGCCTTCGCCCGGCGCAATGGATGATTTGAAAATCCCGGCACGCGAAGCACTGGATCGCGCCCGGCTGATGAAACCTTCGGCCCTCGGCACAGATCGACTGGCGCTCAGTGAAAAATTCAACACCGCGGATCTGAAAGATGTGGCATCGGTGATCTGGCTTTCAGATGGCATTGACGCAAAAACCGCTTCAAATTTCTTCATCACATTAAAAGCAATGGCACCGCTGAATGTCTACAGCCCTGAAGCCCGCGAATTTCCTGTCGCATTGGCTCCACTTGGTTTTGAAGGCAACGACATCAAGGTCACGGCGATCCGAAATCCTGCAGGCCCCGCAACAGCAATCGTCAAAGCCATCGCCATCAATGGCCGCACACTTGTCGAAGCTCCAGTCGAATTCGGCAGTGCTGCTGAAAAACAAGTCACCATCAACTTGCCCACAGCCCTTCGCAATGACATCAGCGCCATCGCAATTGAGGGTCAAAACCACGCAGGCGCATTTCAGCTTTTCGATGACCGCTGGCGTCGCCGTTCCATCGCCCTGCAAAGCGGTGAAACAAACCAGTCTGCCCAACTGCTTCTGGCACCTTTGCACTACGTGAAGCGCGGCCTTGAACCCTATGCCGAATTGCAAGAGCCGGAAAACGATACGGAACTGTCTGCCCTGATTGATGCAGGCCTGTCAATGTTGGTGTTGGCCGATGTTGGTGCCATTGACGAAGCGACAACACTAAAACTCAACAAATGGATTGAAGGCGGTGGCGTTCTCCTCCGCTTTGCAGGACCTCGATTGGCTGCTTCCCAGGATCCGCTTTTGCCTGTGACCTTGCGCCAAGGTGATCGCTCATTGGGAAGTTCCTTAAGCTGGGAGGTGCCACAAGGCCTTGCGGCATTTCCTGAAACCAGCCCGTTTGCAGGACTGACCGTTGACCCCACGATCAAAGTTCAAAAGCAGGTTCTGGCCGAACCATCACCAGATCTCACCGACCGCACCTGGGCCAGCCTTGAAGACGGTACACCTTTGGTGACTTCGGAGAAACGCGGCAAAGGTTTGATTGTTTTGTTCCATGTCACGGCAAACGCCAACTGGTCCAACCTGCCACTGTCAGGCTTGTTCCTGCAAATGTTGCAGCGTGTTGCAGGGCTTGATGCTGCATCAACCCAAAACAACACTGCGGCAACAGAAGCGAATTTCATACCCCGGCTTTTGCTGAGCGGGGACGGCAGTTTGGTAGCCCCTGATGGTTCGGTTCAACCGGTTACACAAACCAGCATGGACAGGGCCACAGCATCCCTTACCACACCACCCGGCCTGTATATTCGCCAAGGTCGCGAGCGTGCCATCAATCTCGCACTTGATGCGTCGATGCTCACATCCATTCCAGCCAGCATTGTCGTTCAACCCTATACCGCCGCCCCGCGTGAGGATCTTGCTCCCAAGCTTTTTGCCGCAGCGGCCCTGTTTTTCCTGCTGGATACCATTGCCACCATCTGGCTGGGCGGCGGCTGGAAACGCGCAACCACGGTTGCGGCAACCTTGTTCGCCCTCATGGTTCTTCACCCCATGCCGCAGCAAGCCTATGCTGAAAACATCCCCACCGAGAACGACATGAAGGCAGCCCTGCAAACCCGGTTGGCCTATGTCAAAACCGGGGCCAGTGATCTCGACGACACCAGTGCCGCAGGCTTGCGCGGCCTAACACTTGTACTCACCGACCGCACTTCTGCTTCACTTGCCGAACCCGTGGGTGTTGATATCAACACGGATGAACTTGTATTCTATCCCCTGCTGTATTGGCCCGTGCCGGAAAATGCCGAACCCCTCTCTGACGCCACCCGCGCCAGGATCACGGCTTACATGAAAAATGGGGGCACGATTTTCTTTGATACCCGTGACGGCGGCCTGGATGCGTCGTTGAACGGTGGCGGCAATCCGGCGCTGCAAACACTGCTGGCAAAGCTTGATCTGCCTCCGCTCGAACCTGTACCAACATCGCATGTATTGACCCGCAGTTTCTACCTGCTCGACCGTTTCCCAGGCCGGTTTGAGGGCACAGCCCCCTGGGTTGAAACCCAAACCACAGGTGAAACCGTAGCGTCTGGTGCCGCTGATGGTGTGTCGTCCATCATCATCGGAGCCAATGATTATGCCGCAGCCTGGGCCATTTCCGACACTGGCGATCCCGTCAATGCAGTGGTCCCCGGTTCTGACCGTCAACGCGAATTCGCGTTCCGCACCGGCATCAACATCGTCATGTATGCCTTGACCGGAAACTACAAGGCCGACCAGGTCCACGTGCCTGCCTTGCTCGAAAGGCTGGGGCAATGAGCGGCTGGACGATTTCGTTTCTGCCGTTCACAGCTTGGCCTGTGTTCTGGGCCACTTGTGTTATCGCGGTCATTCTTGCGGCTGCGCTGATTTATTTGAACCGCCGCGGCTGGCCCTTGCGTGTGGCTGGACTTGCTCTGGTTTTGGCGGCACTTTCCAATCCGGTTTTGAATGCCGATGAACGCGAACAGCTTGCGGATATTGTGGCTGTCATCGTTGACGACAGCGCCAGCCAAGCCATAGGCAATCGCCGTCAACAAAGCGAAGATGCGCTGAAACAAGTGCAGGAACGCATCGCCAGTCTGGGCCAAACGGAACTGCGTCTGGGTCGCACAGTCACGGGCGCTACACCAGACACCGACGGCACCCGGGTTTTCGCGGCACTGGCCAAAACCATGGAGTCCATTCCACCGGAACGCTACGCAGGTGCCATCATCATCACTGATGGCCAAATTCATGATGTGCCGAAAACACTTGCCCCCGAACTGGCCAAAGCCCCGATCCAAACTCTGCTGACCGGATCAAAACGCGAAACCGATCGCCGCGTCATCATTGAACAGGCACCGCGTTTTGTCATTGCAGGACAGGAACAGCCAATCACCTTCCGCGTTGAAGATACACCCGCCACCGGACAACCCGTAGACGTTACCATCCGCCTGCCTGATGGCACAGAACAGACGCTGCAACTGCAAGCAAATGAATCCCATAGTTTCAATTTGAAAATCGAACGCGCCGGACAGAATGTTGTGGAGATTGCGGCGGCACCCCGCGATAACGAAGTCTCGCTCTCAAACAACCGTGCCATCGCCGTGATCAAGGGCATACGGGACCGTTTGCGGGTGTTGCTTGTCTCGGGTGAACCTCACCCCGGCGAACGCACCTGGCGTGACCTGTTGAAGTCCGATGCATCGGTTGATCTTGTGCATTTCACCATTTTGCGCCCACCGGAAAAACAGGACGGCACGCAAACCCGTGAACTCTCACTCATTGCATTTCCAACCCGCGAATTGTTCATCGACAAAATCAAGAGTTTTGATCTGGTGATTTTTGACCGCTATCGTTTGCAGTCAATTTTGCCTGATGCCTATCTTGCCAATGTCACGCAATATGTCAGGGATGGGGGTGCGGTATTGATTTCGTCTGGCCCTGATCTGTCGGCCGTTGATGGCCTCTACGCTTCGCCCCTGGGCGAAGTGATGACGGCAAGTCCCACGGGCGACGTCACCGAACAGGCCTTCCGCCCGAATGTGACCAATCCGGGTCTGCGTCACCCCGTCACCAAAAATCTGGTGGGCTCGAATGCCGATGGTATTGAAACCTGGGGGCGCTGGTTCCGCATCATTGACGCCACTGCTGCTGCTGATACACACACACTGTTGGATGGTCCTGACAACAAACCCCTGCTGGTTCTCGGTCACATGGGCGAAGGCCGGGTGGCGCAATTCCTGTCGGATCAAGGCTGGCTCTGGGCCCGCGGCTACGATGGTGGCGGCCCGCAAACGGAACTGCTGCGCCGCGTGGCCCACTGGCTGATGAAAGAGCCTGACCTTGACGAGGAAGCGCTGCTCATCCGTGGCGAAAGCCAGAACGTGGTCGTCGAACGCCGCACCATGGCTGATAAAGCTGCGCCAGTCACCCTCACAGGACCCGATGGCAAGGATGAGTTCATTACACTTCTCGAAGTCTCTCCCGGAATATTTACGGGCCGCAATGCAAACGCCCAACAGGGCATCTACAAGGCGACTGACGGCACCCTCACCACCGTTGCCGCCATTGGCAACAGCGATGACAAAGAGGCCGGAAACGTCGTCGCCACCGCTGGCGTTATGGCCCCCGTCACAGCCCAAACCCGCAGCGGCGCCTTCTGGATTGAGGACGGACTACCCCGCCTGACCAAGGCCGAAGCTGGAAGTTTGATGGCGGGCGGTTCATGGGCGGCAATTCGCGACAACAGGCAGTTCAAAATCACGGCCACCCGTGAAACGTCGCTGTTTTCAACGCTGGCCAGCCTCGCTGTATTGCTGCTGGCCATGGCGGCGATGTGGTACCGCGAAGGACGATAGCGAAGGCCCACTCATCGTTGGCGGCGGGGTTTCAATTCAGGCGTGGCGACCAGGCAGGGTCACTTGCGAAGCCCGGTGTTGTCACGGGCTGCTCGTTATAGCCCGTGACATCGACTGAGACCAAATGTGCGCCGCCATTCTCGCCACCGGTTTCGCGGAAGAACATGATGACGCGTGAGTTCGGGGCCCAGGTTGGACCTTCGTTGTGGAAGCCCTCCGTGAGGATACGTTCGCCTGAACCATCGGGCTTCATGACACCGATCGAGAATTTGCCCCCTGCGGATTTGGTGAAGGCAATCCATTTTCCATCAGGTGACCAGACAGGTGTGGAGTAGCGGCCCTTGCCGAAGCTGATACGGTTTTGTCCGCCGCCAGCTGCATCCATAATGTAAATCTGCTGGGTGCCGCCACGGTCTGATTCAAACACAATCTGTCCGCCATCGGGCGAATAAGATGGCGCTGTGTTGATGGCCGCCACGTTGGTGATCTGGCGGGTCTGGCGCGATTGCAGGTTCATTTCGAAAATGTTGGAATTTTCGCCATCTTCACTTTGCAGCGACATGATAACCTTGTTGCCGTCAGGCGAATAGCGCGGGGCAAAACTCATGGTCGGAAAATCGCCGACAATCTCTTTCTGGTTGGTGTCGATGTTGTAGACATAGACGCGGGGCACGCCTGTGCCGAAGGACATGTAGGTGACTTCGTTGGATGTTGGTGAAAAGCGCGGCGTCAACAGCAGGTCGCCGCTGACGGGCAGCGTGCGCGGATTGAAACCGTCCTGATCCATGATGGCAAGTTTCTTCACGCGCTTCAGCTTGGTGCCGCTCTCGTCAATGAAGACGACGCGCGTATCGAAGTAACCATCAAAACCAGTGAGGGCCTTGTAGATTTGATCTGACACGCGGTGTGCCAGACGGCGGGCAAGTTTCGGCGACGCCGCGAGGCTTTGGCTGGCCAGCAATTGGCCGGAGTTGATGTCGTAGAGTTTGAACGTCACCCGGATCTTGCCGCCCTCATTGGCAACCAGACCTGTGACAAGTGCACGGGCCTTGATGCCGCGCCAGGCATCGAAGGCGGGCTCAGTGTCGAGGTTGCTGATTTGCTCGGGGTAAGTATCGGGTGAGAGTGGCTCGAAATATCCGGTGCGGCCCAGGTTGTTGGCGATGACGCCGGAGACGGTGCTTGCTGCTTCATCAGCACCGCCCGAAAGAAAGGGTGCTATGGCAAGCGGGATCGGGTCAATGCGACCGTCCTGGTTGCTGCCTTTGAGCTGGGCATGGGCAACCATGGGGAAGGTCAAAAATACCAGCGCCGCCAAAATAGAAGCCACAAATCGGTTCAACATCTTCATTCCAAAAATTCCTTCAAATCTCTCTTAGCGCGGCTCGAAGTTCCATTCAAACTCACGCCATAAATGATATCCGTCTGGCGGCAGCCAGTCGTAGGGTTCACAGGCTTTTACTGCGGAAATGGCGGCTTGCTGTGCGGCAACACCACCGCTGCCACCAATCACAATCGGTTGACCGACCACGCGACCGTCTTTGCTCATTTTCCACTGCAAGGTGACAACATCTTTGCTCTCACGCACTGACGGTGGAATTGACCAGCACTCCGCCAGTTTTTGCCGCATGGCATCTATGATGGTGGCAGACATGGCAGCATCTTCGCCCTGAATATCCTTCTCGGCATTTTCCGGGGTTCCCGCTTCATCTTTCTTTTCAATAGGTGCTGACGCTTCGTCGTTTTCCTTGTTCAGTAAATCTTCCAGCTGGGCCACGTCGAGTTTTGATGCGAGCTTCTTCTGCGCGTCGGCCTTTTTCTTGGCGTCAGCCTTGGCTTTGGCGTCAGCTTCTTCCTGCTTCTTTTTGTCTTCTTCGGCTTTGAGTTTTTTGGCTTCGGCTTTTTTCTTCTTCTCTTCGGCTTGCTTCAGTTGTGCGTCTTCGGCCTCAAGCATCTGCTTCAAGGGATCAGGATCAACGGGCGTATCCTCAACTTTTTTTTCTTCGGTTTGTTTGGGTGGAGGTTCGACCTTGGCTGGCTCTTTCGCCGCAACCACTTTCTCTTCCGTCACTTTTTCGACGGGTTTGGTTTTGACGTCAGATTTCGAAACCTTGGGCTTTGGCTTGTCGACGGGTTTTTCGTCAGACTTCGTTTGCGCCTTCACTTTGGTGTTGTCCGTGATATTGGAGATATCGACCTGTATCGCTTCCACTGGCTGGATTTCGAACGGCTTGGTTGCGGGTATGCCAAACAGCGCCACCAACACAATGAGGGCGTGAAAGGATAAGGAACCAAGGGCGCTCTTTTTCATCGCGTCAGGGGGTAACAGGCTTTTCGAGCGGCAATGTGGCAAGGCCAACCTTGGTGTAGCCCGCACCATTCAGCATGCCTAACACTTCCATGATGTTACCATAGGTCAGCGCGGCATCGGCCCGCACCATGAGGTTTTCGTTCTTGCCTTCCTTGGCGGAGGTTTCCAGCTGCGGCAGCAATTCGGCGAAGGTCATTTTCACCTCACCCAGATAAACCGTCTTGTCGGCTTGCACAGTGATGTAGGTAGGCTCAACCGGTGCCGCCGATGGCCTTGCATTGGCACGCGGCAAATCCACTGGCACACTCACCGTCATCAAGGGTGCGGCCACCATGAACACGATGAGCAGCACCAGCATGACGTCCACGAGAGGCGTGACGTTGATTTCGGCATTCAGGCCCTTGCGGGTGTTGCGCCGCCCGCGCCTGCTGCCTCCACCGGATGACCCCATGGATGCGCCCATGGCTCAGGCCCTCTCGTCCAATTGGCGGGAGATGATGGCTGAAAATTCATCGGCGAAATTTTCCAGCCGTGTCGCGACTTTTGACGCATCGTTGGCGAAGATGTTGTAAAATATCGTGGCAGGAATTGCAGCGACTAGTCCGATGGCGGTTGCAAACAAGGCTTCGGCAATGCCGGGGGCGACCACTGCCAAACTGGTGTTGCCGGAATTGGCAATGCCTTGAAACGACACCATGATGCCGTAGACCGTGCCGAACAAGCCAATGAAGGGCCCGGCCGAGCCGATGGTGGCCAGGAACAACAGCCGCGACTCAAGATCGGCCATTTCTTTTTGTATCTGCACGTCCATGACTTTTTCGATGCGCTTCATCACGCCTGCAAAACCAGCGCGCATGGCGGCACCCTGGCTGCGCTTCCATTCTTCCATGGCGGACACAAAAACCGAGGCCATGCCAACCGGGTCACGCGAGCGGGCACCGTGATACAAATCATCCAGTGATTGGCCGGACCAGAACAGGCTTTCGAAACGATCATTGGCAGCATTTTCCTTGCGGAAGGCAAACCACTTTTCGAAAATGATGGCCCAGCACCAGATCGAAGCCAATGCCAGTCCCAGCATGACCATTTGCACGGGCAGCGACGCTTGCATGATCAGGTGCCACAGTGACAGGCTTCCGTTTTGCGCGGCTGCGGCTGGCGCTGCTGTGATCTGTTCCATGAATTCCTTGTCGTCCCCGAATGCGGCAAAACTGTCTCCCAGTTTTGCGTGGCCGTCTGAGGTGTCGCCGTCAGACGTGGCCTCAAACACTGAAAATGTGCCGATTCTGCGGCAATTTTGGAATTTTGACTTGAAACAGTTATGGTTAACAAAGCGTTAGGACGTGGCGCGGGACAGGGCTGCAAGCAAATCAGCGGCAAGGCGTTTTGGGCGGCCATTTTGGTCGATCAAAACAGCGGTGACGTCAGCGGTAAACAAAATGTCGTCGCCACGCAACACACGCTGTTTGATTTCAAAGCGTGCGCCCTTGGCTTCACCGGGGGAAGATTCGACTGTCAAGATATCGTCGAATTTTGCGGGGCGCAGGAAGTCGCAGTTCATACGGCGGACGACGAAAGCGGCACCTTCGGCAAACATGGAGTTCTGGTTCACTCCCAGCACGCGGAGAAAGTCAGAGCGGGCGCGTTCGCAGAATTTGAGGTAGTTGGAATGATAGACGAAGCCGGAGAAATCCGTGTCCTCGTAATAGACGCGAATGGGGAGTTGGTGGAGGCCATTGGTGATGGTGCCGGTCAGCATGTAGTGAAAGGCCCCCATCGCCCTTCGGGCACTTCCCCAACAAGTTGGGGAAGGCATGGTGCAACCACCTCCCTCAAAATTGTCAAGGTAGCCCTTTCGACGAGTCCTTCCCCAACTTGTTGGGGAAGTGCCCGAAGGGCGATGGGGGCCTTTCACTACATGCTGACCGGCACCATCACCAATGGCCTCCACCAAC
>JAYUVC010000210.1:0-5213 GCA_043754325.1 Hyphomicrobiales bacterium | reverse complement strand
GCCCGAAGGGCTGATGAGGTCCCTTTCCCACCACATGCGATTGCCTTGCACACAAGGGGGAGGGGGCCGTTCCAACGTGACGCAATGCGGACATTGTTCACGGCTGAACCTCGCCCTCTTTCCAAACACCTTTTTCTTTCAACTTGTCAGCCACATCTTTCGGCATGTAGTTTTCATCATGCTTGGCCAAAACTGTATCGGCCACAAATACGCCATCAGGAGAAACAGCACCTTCCGCCACAACCCCCTGCCCTTCGCGAAACAGGTCGGGCAATTGCCCGGTATAGCTTACTTTAATAGTGCCGATCTTATCGGTCACCACAAACGTCGCGGTGTTGCCAGCTTTGGTCAGCGACTTGTTTTCCACCAACCCGCCCAGTCGCAACCGCGTGCCGGGGGCCACATGCTTTTCGGCTATCTCCGAAGGCGTATAAAAAAACACGATGGTATCGCGGATCGCATAAAGCACAAGGCCCGCCGCACAACCCAAAACGGCCAACGATGCCAGGATGATAGTGAGACGGGTTTGCTTCCGGGTCATTTCAGTTTTAATTCCTGCGCCAAATCGTCGATCAACTTCATATCCGCTGCATTCGTGGCGAAAGTGGCGCGGGCTGTTGCCAATGCCGCAGTCGCCTCGTCAGCATCACCCAACACCGTCCGCGACCGGATCAGCCGCAACCATCCCTCAACATCCTGCGGATTGGTTTTCAGCTTTTCATCGAGACCATCCACCATGCCACGGATCATGGCGACGCGTTCTTCGGGCTTCATGCCCTCGGCATTCTGCATCTCCCCTGCGCCGATCTTGGGTGCGGCACCGTTCGGATCAAGCTTGGCCAGTTGCTGTTCAACCGCCTGTTTCCACGGCGCATTGGCAGGGGCATTGGCCAGCAAGTTCTGAAAAGTCGCCTTGGCTTCAGCGCTTTTGCCTTCCTGCGACAATCCGATTCCACGATAGAACAATGCCTTGGCGTTGTTCTTGTCCAGCTTCAACGCGTCATCAAAAATCGCCACAGATTGCGCCGTCATCAAACCATTGTTGCCGTAAACCATGGCTTCCCCCATGTCGGCATAGAGAACAGAGGTCGGCCCCGAAATGCGGATGATCTGCGCCATGGCATTGGCGGCATCACCAAAGCGGCGCAGGGTCAGATAATTCGGCACCAGCAGTTTCCAGCCTTCCACATCGTCGGGCTGTTTGTCCAGTTGCGCTTCCACCCGCGCAATCATGGCATCAAAGTCATTGGACGTGTCGGCAGCCGCCAGACGTTCGGCACGCGGCACATCAGGCATGTTATAGTGCCCAAGCTGCCAATACAGGGCAGCGGCGAGAAGCGGCACAACCAGCACCAGCGCTTTCGGGAAACGCGACTTATATGGCTTCGTACGAACTTGTTCCCGTGACGCCAGCAGCAATCTGCGGCTAACTTCGGTGCGCTGGCTTTCCGCTTCGACATCTCCCAGAACTCCCGAAGCAACGTCACGCTCAAGCTCGGCCAGCTGGTCTTTGTAAATGGCAAGCGCACCTTCTCTGCGGTTGAGGGGCTGCATTGTTTGGGCCACACCTGTGGCAAGCAAAGCCGCCACCGTGACCACGCACAACAAACCCGCCAACAGCCAGAACATCAGCATTGAAAACAAACCTTTAATCCGCCGCTCACATAGGCTTTGCGCCTTGAATGTCCGCCATGCCGCAGTGTCGCACGGGCCGTGTCCCATGTCGGAAAAACATGGAGATGGTCACATGTGTTTGATAGAAGGGCCGCAACCCCAGTGGATTCAGTCATGCCGCAACGTTATTCCATTTTCTCCCTCGCCCGCAATGCGCTTGGTTACCACAAGGATTGGGAACGCGCATGGCGCTCGCCCGAACCCAAGAAAGAATATGACGCCGTTATTGTGGGTGCAGGCGGACACGGCCTTGCCACCGCCTATTACATGGCCAAGAACCACAAGATGACGAATATCGCCGTCATTGAAAAAGGCTGGCTCGGCGGCGGCAATACCGGGCGCAACACCACCATCATCCGCTCCAACTATCTGCAGGACGCCTCGATTGCGATTTATGACCTGTCGCGCAATCTCTACGAAGGCCTGTCACAAGAGTTGAACTACAACATGATGTTCTCTCCGCGCGGCGTGATGATGCTGTGTCAGACCCAGCATGAACTCCGCGCCTTCCAGCGCACCGCCCACGCCAACCGCCTGGCAGGCCTCGACTGCCGCATGATCACGCTGGCGGAAGTGAAAGACCTCTGTCCCATCATCAATGACGATCCCAATTGCCGTTACCCGATTCTCGGTGCTTACTACCAACCCCGTGGCGGCACCGGGCGGCATGACGCTGTGGCCTGGGGCTATGCCCGTGGCGCTGATGCATTAGGTGTCGACATCATCCAGAATTGCGAAGTCAAAGGCATTCTGCGTGACGGCGGCAAGGTCACCGGACTTGAAACCACACGCGGCCTGATCAAGACAAAAAAGATCGGCGTCGTCACCGCAGGCCACGTCTCCACCGTCATGGATATGGCGGGTGTACGCATGCCAATCGAGAGCCTGTGCTTGCAGGCGCTGGTGTCAGAACCCATCAAACCCGTCATCGACTGCGTGGTCATGGCCAACACGGTGCACGGCTACATGAGTCAGTCCGACAAGGGCGAACTGGTCATCGGTGGCGGCACTGATCCCTATAACAATTATTCCCAGCGCGGCTCCTTCCCCGCTCTCGAACACACCATCACCGCCCTCGTCGAAACCTTCCCGATCATCTCGCGCCTGCGCATGCTCCGGCAATGGGGCGGTATCGTCGACATGACGGGAGACCGCTCACCCATCTTGTCCAAAACCCCGGTCGAAGGCCTCTACGTCAATTGCGGCTGGGGCACAGGCGGTTTCAAAGCCATCCCCGGCTCCGGCTGGGTCTTCGCCGACACAGTGGCCAACGACCGCCCACACCCCATCGCCGAACCTTTCTCGATGAACCGCTTCACTGAAGGCCGGTTGATTGACGAGAGCGTTGCAGCGGCTGTGGCGCATTGAGGGGGAACACGGAATGCTCACTGTAACCTGCCCCGTTTGCAACATCTCCGGTGATGAAAATGATTTTCATTCCGGCGGCCAAGCCCACGTCGCCCGTCCCGCCACCACCAATCCCGAAGGCATCAGCGATGAACAACAGCGGGACTATCTCTTCATTCGCCACAACCCCAAAGGCCTGCATTTCGAGCGCTGGCGCTGTGATCGCGGTTGCGGAAAGTGGTTCCATGCGGCGAGGGACACTGTGACGATGGAGTTCAAGGCCTTCTACGGCATCACCGAACTGCCGCCTGCCGAATTGCAGGCACAGGCAAAAGGTCCGTGGGCGGAGTATTTCAAAATGCGTGCAAAGGCGAAGTGATGAGCAGCAAAGGCCCCCCTCCCCCCTTTGGGGTACTCCCCCAACAAGTTGGGGTAGAATTAACCGCGAGTCCTTCCCCAACTTGTTGGGGAAGTGCCCGAAGGGCGATGGGGGCCTTCCAATGACCAACAAACCCTACCGACTCGCCAAAGGCGGCAGCCGCATTGATCGTGAAAAGCGCATCACCATCACCTTCGACGGCAAAAGCATTCCCGCCTTCGACGGCGACACGGTGGCCTCCGCCGTTCTCGCCTCAGGTCAAAAAATCTTCGGCCGTTCCTTCAAGTATCACCGCGCCCGTGGCATTGTCGGTCTGGGTTCCGAAGAAATGAACGCGCTCATCGGTGTAGGCACGGGTGCCCGCCATGAACCCAACTTGCGTGCCACCCAGATTGAACTCCATGACGGCCTTATCGCTGTGTCGCAAAACCGCTGGCCATCACTCGCCTTTGATATCGGTGCCATCAACAGCAAGCTCTCGCGCTTCATTCCCGGTGGCTTCTACTACAAGACCTTCATGTGGCCGCAGAGCTTCTGGAAGCATGTCTATGAACCCATTATCCGCCGTGCAGCGGGCTTGGGCAAAGCTGCAACCGAACGTGACCCCGACACTTACGAACACATGCACGCCCATGTCGATGTGCTTGTGGTGGGCGGCGGCATCGCAGGATTGACAGCAGCAGAAGCCGCAGCAAACGCAGGTGCCCGCGTCTTGCTGGCCGATGAAAATCCATGGCTCGGCGGCATTGCGGATTTGACGGCGGGCAGCGTTGACGGTGTCTGCGCCGCAGATCACGCCACGGCCATAGCGACACGCTTGAAAGCCATGCCAAATGTGCAACTGATGACGCGCACCACGGTCGTCGGCCACTTCCATCACAACTACCTCATGATGTTTGAGCGCGTCGCCGATCACGACCCGTCACTCCTCGCAGCAGGCGCACCGCGTCATCGGCTTTGGAAAATCCGCGCAGGTCATGTCATCCTCGCCACAGGTGCCCTTGAACGCCCCATCGCCTTTGCCAACAACGACCGTCCCGGCATCACCCTGGCTTCTGCCGTGCGCGGGCTGCTCGAACGACACGCCATTGCCCCCGGCACCAGCGGCGTGGTCTTCACCAACAATGACGACGCTTACCTCACCGCGCTCGCGCTGAAAAAAGCCGGCGTCAACGTGCGCGTGGTAGACTCGCGCCAACGCCCCGAAGGCTCTCTCATCACTCGCACGAAAGACGCTGGCATCGACATTAATTTCGGCAGCGTCATCTCCGCCGTCGAAGGAAGTCACGCGGTAACAGCCGTGAAAATCGCAGCCTATCGCCGGGGACAGGGCCGCGTCATCACCGAGAAAAAAGTGAGCTGCGATTTCATCGCTATGTCCGGCGGCTGGAATCCGGCACTGCATCTCTGGTGTCACAACGGCGGCAAAATCAGATTTGACGACACATTGCAGTCCTTCCGCCCCGACATACATGCAGACCCCATCACCGCAATCGGTGCCGCCAATGGCACCATGTCGCTCTCCGAAACCTTGACCGAAGCACAAGCCGCAGGTGAAGCGGCAGCGAAGGCCGTGCTGAAAAAAGCCAAACCCGCAAAATCCAAACCACAAAAAGTCGAAGAACCCACACGCGCCGCATTGGAACCCCTTTGGTTTGCGCCCGCCACAGGCAAATACAACGAGGGCAACAAGCACTTCATCGATTTCCAGAATGACGTGACAGCAGCCGACCTCGAACTGGCGCAGCGCGAAGGTTATGAATCCGTCGAACACACCAAGCGCTACACCACTTTCGGCATGGCCACGGACCAG
>JAYUVC010000209.1:0-11936 GCA_043754325.1 Hyphomicrobiales bacterium | reverse complement strand
GCTGCTCTACCACCTGAGCTATGCGCCCATCCCTTGGTGAAAATGCGTGTAACACAGCCAAAGGCCCTGTTGACGCGCCGCCCTGTTAGGCGAAGAAGCGGGGCTTGTCCACCCCTCAATCGCGCCCCGGCACCAGGCTCCAGCTTCGTTCAATTTCATCATAAACATGCAGTTCCCCAAGTGCGATATCAAACCATGCGCCGTGCACGGTGACCTCGTTCTTGTTCTCACGCATGCGCAGCCAGGGAAACGTCCGCAAATTTGCGAGTGAGTGTTCCACGCTGGCATGTTCAACTGACGTTTGAAGATCATGGATATGATCCTGCGGATGGTCATGCCGCACAGCCTCTGCCACGTCCTTCACGTCCGACATCCATTTCCCGATAAAGTCTCCCGCCGACAAGGGATCACCACCTTCAACAACAGCGCGAATGCCCCCGCAACGGCCATGTCCCATGACCACAACATGTTTGACGGCAAGTGCAATCACCGCAAACTCGATTGCAGCAGATGTCGCGTGGTGCTTGCCGTCAGGCGCATAGGGCGGCACCAGATTGGCCACATTGCGCATGACAAAAATTTCTCCGGGGCCTGCATCAAATATGGTCTCAGGCGCCGCACGCGAATCGCAACAGGCGATGATCATCACCGTTGGCTTCTGTGCACCTTCGCCCAAGCGTTTGTAGCGCTCGGCTTCCTCGGAATAACGGCCCGCGCGAAAATTTGCATAACCATCCATCAGTCGTTTCGGAAACGGCATTGGTTCTCCTTCGCAAGATATGGAACTGCCACCCCTCTATGCTGAATGGGCAGACGATGCAACGCTGCCCTTGCGGTGATACAAAAAGAGGCGCTATGCGCCTGTATATGAGCACAATCACAGCACTCTTTCCCACCCACATCTATCGCGCTGACGAGGCCGCTACCGATGTTTTAAATGCGGCACTTGAAGTGGCCGCCTTTTCATTGGCCCAGAATGATATTACCGGAAACCGCTGGTGCGAAACGCACGGCTATCCGGGCTATACATCCTATGGCTCGCAGACTGAACTGGGCAGCCATATTCCCGCGTTCAAAAAACTGGAGAAAATTCTGGACAGCCATGCCATGGCATTTGCCAAGGCCCTGCAATGGGACATTGGCAAGGCCAAACCCGTTTGCGATTCCATGTGGGTGAATGTTTTGCCCGAAGGCGGCAGCCATACCGGGCACATCCACACCAACAGCGTGATCAGTGGCACATATTACGTCAAAGTGCCGGAGGGTGCTGGCCCCATTGTCTATGAAGATCCCCGCCTCACTCAAATGATGGCCGCACCGCCCCGCAAAAAAACCGCAGGGCCGGAGTTCAAATCCCACGTCAGCGTCACCCCGGAAGCCCGCACACTGCTGTTGTGGGAAAGCTGGTTGCGCCACGAGGTGCCCCTGAACCGCGCGAAGGGTGAACGCATTTCAGTCAGCTTCAACTACGTCATTGGTTAGCTGCGCATCACTTGAAAATCCGCTCGCCGGACTGGTCGACAATCAGTTGCCCCTTGGAGACCGCAATATCGGCCGCTTCGTCTTTCGAACTGAATTTGTCGGCACGGACAAAGTTATGCACCTTGCCATCTTTGCTGATTCGACCGGCAAGCTGCCATTGCGCTCCATCCTTGTAAGGACGCCCCTCGATCACATAGCCCTTGTATTCCAGCGTTTTCGCAGGCGTGTCGACACCTGTTGCAGTTGACGAGAACCATTTCGACCAGAAAGCCATTTGTCACTCCATGTTGGAAACACAATTATGTGATTGAGGTTGTTACACCTTCGTTGCATCGCTAGATGACGACCCTATATCAAAACCAAAAGGAGAGCGCCAATGTTCATGGACACTACAAAAACCACGATTCGACTCGACCGCCGCAAGTTTCTGGGAATTGCATCGGCATTGATTGCAGCTGGCGTTTTGCCGCGCTCCGTGCTTGCTCTGGCTGGCCCTCACAATTTCAGGCACGGCGCTTTCGATTTGACAGTGGTCAGCGATGGCACACTGGAACTGCCGCTCTCGGTTGTCAGCCCCGATGCAAAGCCTGAAGAACTGGCAGCCCTTGTCGGCGCACAAGCTGTTGGCGACAAATTCAAGCCGGAAATAAATGTGGTCTTGGCCAAGTCCGGTTCCGACATTATTTTGTTTGACGCAGGGGCCAGCAATTTTGCTGCAACGTCGGGCAAGCTTATGGAGAGCCTGAAAGCTGCGGGCATTGATCCTGCATCCATTACCAAAGTGATTTTCACCCATGCCCACCCTGACCATTTGTTCGGGGCCTTGGGTGCCGATGGCAAACCAGCATTCGCCAACGCATCGTTCCACATGGCGGAAAACGAATTGAAGTTCTGGTCTGCACCTGATCTTGTTTCGAAAATGCCGGAACAAATGCAAGGCATGGTGAAGGGCATTCAAGCACAGCTCACGGGCCTCAAAGAAAAAATGTCGACCTTCAAAATTGGCTCTGAAGTTGTGCCGGGTGTTGGTGTTCTTGATACGGCAGGCCACACGCCGGGCCATGTTTCGTTTGAACTTGCAGGCGGCAACGGCCTGGTTCTCACTGGCGACGCCATTACCGTGCCTTCAGTATTTTTCGCCCACCCCGAATGGAAATTCGGTTTTGACTCGGATGGCGAACTGGCCGGCAAAAATCGCCGCGCTCTTCTCGAAAACGCAGCTTCCGGCAAAAAGCAGTTGCTGGGCTATCATTGGCCCTACCCTGGCCTTGGCATGGCAGAAGCCAAGGACAACGCCTTTATCTACGTCCCCAACACCTGATATACAAAAGCGCCGCCCTCATCAGGCGGCGCTTCCATGGTTTATGCTGCGTTCTGGAACGAGGGAGGTGCGATGCTCCCCCAGTGTTGATACCAGATTAAAGGGGCTGCCCTTTAAAGTTAGCAATCCGCACCAAAGTTCCATTCACAGTGAACACATTCGACATCGGATCACCTCCTCTCAAAATGTTGACGACGGGATCAGGTTGCGCGATTGCTGGGCTTCTGACAAGTGAATTTTGGACGCACCCCATGACCCATGATTTGATGACCCCTGATTTGATCATCACCAATGCCCGTATCATCACCATGGACCCTGAAAAGCCTTTTGCGGAAGCATTGGCCACTCGGGGCAACCTGATTCTGAAGGTGGGCAGCAGTGATGACGTGATGGAACTGCGAGGGCCGAAAACCCGCGTGCATGACAACCAGGGCAATACCGTCATTCCCGGCATCATTGAAGGTCACGTGCATCTGTTCATCGGCGCGGCTGAATTGAACTTGCTCAATATTTTCCATGACAAAGGCTTTGAACAGGTTTCCGCTGCCGTGGCCGCATACCGGGCGAAAAATCCGGACCTCTCGTTCATCCATGCCGTCGGCGGAGCACACCAGCAGTTCGGTTCTGACATTGCGATCACCCGGCGGCGGCTTGACCAGATTGTGCCGGATGTTCCGTTTGCCATAAGCTGCTATGACCACCACACGGTTTGGGCCAATACCAAGGCGCTTGGCGTGGCGGGAATTTTGCAGGGACTTCCGCTCAATACCGGAAATGAAATCGTCATGGGGCCGGACGGTTTGGCAACCGGCGAGCTTCGGGAGTTTGAGGCTTTCGCACCTGTGCTGCAACTTGGCCAATCAGGTGGTCGCGAGTCGGCTGGAATTGTCACTGGGCGAAATCCTGAGCCACCCGCAACAGCAGAACAGCGCCTTCAAGATATGGAAACCATGCGGGCGGGAATTGCCCATGCAAATTCGCTCGGTATCACGTCAATGCACAACATGGACGGCAATTTATATCAGCTCGAGTTGTTGCATGCCCTGGAACAGCAGGGCGAACTGAATGCCCGTGTCGAGGTACCCTTCCATTTCCGCAACACGATGAATCTTGAGGAGGTTGATGAAGCTGTTGCGTTCCGTTCCAAATACCAGTCGGACATGTTGCATTCAGGCCGGGTTAAACTTTTTGTTGATGGCGTGATGGAGACACTGACGGCACTGATGCTCGATGACTATCCGGGCCACCCCGGCAACAAGGGTGCGCCTTTATACAGCGCTGAAGAACTGAACGCCGTTGTGGCCCGCGCTGACTCCCATGGTTTGCAAATTGCCATTCATGCCATTGGCGATGGCGGTGTGCGGCGCACTTTGGACGCCTATGAATGTGCGAGACGACAAAATGGCCAACGCGATTCACGTCATCGCATTGAACATATCGAATTGATCGATCCCCAGGATATTCCGAGGATAGCAGATCTGGGGGTTATCGCATCACTGCAACCCATCGCGGGTGTAGGGGTTCCGGGATCACCACAGCAACCGATTTTGAGCCGCATTGGCGATAAGCTGCCCTATGCCTATGCATGGCAAAGCATTCGCGATACAGGCGCACATGTGGCGTTCTCGTCAGATTGGCCGGTGTCCCCGCTTGATCCATTTGTTGGCATGCAATCAGCGATGACCGTGCAGCGGCCACGGGATGATTGCCCCGATCAGGCGCAAACCCTGATGGACACCATTCACGCCTTTACAGCCGCTGGAGCGCACATGGAGTTCATGGAAAATCGCAAAGGCATGTTGAAAGAGGGCTATCTTGCGGATGTGGCGGTGCTTGATGCTGACATGGAAAAGCTGCTTTCCCAAGACATATCACAGGTGAAACCCGTTTTGACCATTTGTGATGGCCGCATTGTTTTCGAGAAAAATTCCTGTCATGCTAAATGGAGCCTTTGAACGTGTTGAATTCCATACAGCGCCTGGCGCTGGCCCTTGTGGCACTGACCGGCCTTCTGATGAAGGCCGCCCTTGCCTTGACCTTGCCGGTCACCGAGTTCACGCTCGACAATGGCCTGAATGTCATCATCATCGAAGACCATCGCGCACCCGTCGTGCTGCATGCGGTACAGTACAAGGTGGGCGGCGCTGACGAAGAAGCTGGCAAGACCGGGCTTGCGCATTTTTTCGAACACTTGATGTTCAAGGGTACCACGAAATATCCGAAAGACAGCTTCGACCGCCTGCTGGATGAGAATGGTGCCGAGCGCAATGCCTATACCAGTCTGGAAACCACGTTTTATTATGAGCGTGCAAGTTCGGCTTTGCTGGAGCAGCTGATGGACCTTGAAGCGGACCGGATGCAAAATCTTGTCCTGACGCCGGACGTTTTGGAAACCGAACGCAAGGTGGTGCAGGAAGAACGCCGCTTGCGCACTGAAAGTGATGCCTATGGCGCAGCCTTTGAAAAAATGAACGCTGTGCTGTTCAAAGAACACCCTTATGGCAGGCCTGTAATTGGTTTGGCAGATGATGTGGCAAAACTGACGCTTGAAGATGCGACAGCGTTCTATCGCCGCCATTATATGCCGTCCAACGCCATAGTGCTGGTGGTGGGCGATGTGAAACCAGCTGACGTGAAACGCCTGGCACAGAAATATTATGGTCCGCTGAAAAACAACGGAAAGCCGCCAGTCGTGCAGCATACGCCCGAACCTTTGCATACCAAACCTGAGCGGCTGGACCTTGAAGATGCGCGCGTCTCTGATCCGGCTTTCATCCGCATTTACAATATTGCGCCGAATGACACGACGACGCCCCGAGAGGCTGCGGCTTATGCCGTGCTGGCGTCCATCGCCGCGTCGAACTCGCAAAGCCGTTTGATCAAACAATTGGTCACCCAGGATCAGATCGCATCCAATATCACCGCAAGCTATGGCGGCAGCACCAATGAATACGGCATGTTCTATCTGAGTGCCGCTCCGCGCAGTGGTGTGGATGTGCTCGAACTTGAAAAGCGGGTGGACGCCATATTGCAGGGCATCAAGGACAAGGGCGTGACATCTGAGGAATTGGCGCAGGCTATCAACACCTCGGAAGCCAAGGACATTTATGCGCGTGATAATCCGGTGGGCCTCGGCACCACGGCGGCGGAAGTCCGCGCCTCGGGACGTTCACTCAACTATATTGATGCGGTAAGTGCAGCCCTTCTCAAACTTACGCCCGCCGACATACAACGTGCTGCACAAAAGGTGTTTGATGCAAACCATTCTGTTACCCTCATCATGCGGCCGAAACGCTGACAACATGCGCAATTTTTTCTTGGCAATTATCGCTGGTTTTCTGTTTGTTATAGGTAGTGCCTCGGCATTCGAAGTGCAGGAAATCACGAGCCCCAAGGGTATAAAGGCCTGGCTTGTCGAGTCGCATGATGTGCCGATTGTGTCGATGATGTTTTCAATGCCGGGTGGTCGCAATTTTGAAGTGCCGGGCAAGGAAGGTGCGCATGCCATCATGGCCGATATGCTGGATGAGGGCGCGGGCGCCTTGAGCAGTGACCAGTTCAAAGCCGAAAAAGTGCGCATGACATCGCGCGTGTCGTTCTACACAGGGGGTGATTTTACTTCGGGCTACATGAGTGCCCTCAGCAAGAACCGGGATGCTACGGCTGATCTACTGAAGCAGGCCCTTGAAAACCCGCATTTTGAAGAGGCGTCGTTCAACCGGTTGCGCGATCAGGCAAGGCAGGATGCAGCGGCGGCAAAGGTGGACCAAAACACCATCGCCAATGTTGCCTGGTTTGCGACTGCTTTTCCCGGACACATATATGGCCGTGGTGGCTCCGGCACGGACAGCAGTTTAAGTTCCTTGACGACAGATGATTTGCGAAAGCTGTGGAAAGTCACCACCAATCGGCGGGACTTGCGGGTGGCAGTGGTCGGCGACTTGACCCCGGCAGAACTCAGTGTGTTGCTGGACCGCACATTCGGCGGCTTGCCGGATCATCCGTCAACCGTCACAACGCAGACCGTTGATATGGCCAAGGGCCCGATTGAAAAGCGCATCAATTATGATGGCCCGCAAACCGTGGTTTATTTCGGCAACCCAGCCATTCCAGGTGAAGACCGGGAGGGTTGGTCATCCAATGTGTTGGCCGAAATTCTGGGCGGCCAAGCGAGCTTCGCACGCTTGACGCAAGCCCTGCGCGAAAAGTCAGGTCTCACTTACAGTGTCGGGTTTTCAGATTACACTTGGCGCCATGCCGCAGTTCAACTCGGCACATTTTCAACCGCCACTGCAACGGCGGAGCAGGCATTGACACTGCTGAAACAGCAACTGGCCGATATCGCGCAAAGCGGACCAACAGCGGAAGAACTGCGGAAAATAAAATCCTACATGAACGGCTCTTATGCGTTGCGATTCTCGGACAATGACAGCATTGCCAGCGAGTTGCTTGCTGTCATGCAACGGGGCGATGGTGTGGCGTATTTCAAAGAACGTGCTGACAAGGTGAATGCGGTGACATTGGACGATGTAAAAGCGGCAGCGGGAAAATTGTTGAAGCCGGAGAACCGGATTATTGTCGTGGTAGGGAAACTGAAGCAATAGGGTGGAGGTTGGAAAAAGTTTTAACCCAGCCCGACCAATCCTTCGAGGCTCGCAAGGGCTCGCACCTCAGGATGAGGGATACCCTGATATTCCCTCACCCTGAGGCGCCCGCCCTCTTGCGGGCCTCGAAGTGTCCCAAGTTACAATTTCCGATCCTCAATTATCCTCGTCATCCTCTGCACCGATTTTCAACGCATCCACGCACAACTTGGTTTTCACCGGGCCTATGGTGCGGGCGCGGTAGATGAAGTCAATCGCCGAAATGCGCCGGGCATCGCCGCGAAGTTCGATGGGTCCAGTCTGCCCCCCTGCTCGGATAAGCGAGCGGACCTGATAGGTGTCACGTGCGCCATTGCTGTATCGCACAGACAGATCTGCAATTTCGATATCGTAATTGGCTGAGCGCAGGCGCAAAGTCTTGTAACGCTCAGGTGTGGAAATACTGAAACTGTTGCGGTCACTGAGCAGGCTGACTTTTTCGCAGTCCAGTTCCACCCACTCGCGCGTCTGCTGGGGTGGCGGCGGTGGTGGTTCACCACGGCCAACATCAGCCAACAAAACAAGTGTGACCGGGCCTTTTGGAATATAGGTAATTTCGATGGTGCGGATAGGGCGCGGTTCGTCCAGTTCAAACAGGGCACTGCGCTCACCGTCACGCAAGGTCTGGCGGACCTTGACAACCTCACTGTCGCCGTCAGCGTATTTGACTTTCAGCGAACGCACATCAACCGTGCCGCCATCAGCTTCGATACGAAGCGCATTCATGCGCCGGTCTTCCGGCCTGATCTGGTAGACCCCCACTTCAGGCGCTGCGGGCTCAGGCTCGTAAGTAACGGAGCCCACACTGCGCAAGCGCACCTCGGCGCTGGCAGGCGCAAAAAGCCCCGAAAAACCGACAAGTGCCGATATGGCAATAGCCGCGTGGAAATATGGTCGCATGGATAGTCCTCCCGATAACGTTCCGAATCCTAGCCTGAGTCTCGCAAGCGACAAAGGCGGGAATTGGGCAGGGATTGGTGCTTGCAGCAACGAAGGGACCTCAATGCAAAATCTGCTCCAGAAACTGTTTCGTGCGCGGTGATTTTGGGTTGTTGAAGAATTCGTCGGGTTCGTTTTGTTCGACAATCTGCCCTTGGTCCATGAAGATCACCCGGTTGGCGACCTGCCGCGCGAAAGCCATCTCATGGGTTACGCAGAGCATGGTCATGCCGCCTTGGGCGAGATCCACCATGACGTCGAGAACCTCCTTGATCATTTCAGGATCAAGTGCGGAGGTGGGTTCGTCAAACAGCATGATCTTCGGATTCATGCACAGCGCCCTTGCGATAGCGACGCGTTGTTGTTGTCCGCCTGAAAGCTGGCCCGGATATTTCAGCGCCTGTTCCGGAATCTTGACGCGCTTCAGATATTTCATCGCGGTTTCTTCCGCCTGCGCCTTGGGTTCTTTTCGCACCCACATCGGGGCCAGCGTCAGATTTTCCAGAACCGTCAAATGCGGAAAAAGATTAAAGTGCTGAAACACCATGCCAACTTCGCGGCGCACGTCGTCAATGTTTTTGAGGTTGGTGGTGAGTGGAATGCCGTCCACAATGATATCGCCCTGCTGGTGTTCTTCCAGGCGGTTGATGCAGCGGATCAAGGTGGATTTGCCGGAGCCTGATGGCCCGCAGATGACAATGCGCTCGCCCTTTTTCACATCAAGGTTGATGTCACGCAACACATGGAACTGGCCGTACCACTTGTTGACGCTTTTCATTGCAACGGCGGAATTGCTCATGGCCTACCTCGTGTGACTGGTGTTGAGCCTGCGCTCAATGAATTGCGAATAGCGCGACATGGCAAAGCAGAAGGCCCAGTAAATCAGCGCCAGTGTGAAATATCCGGTGTTACCGGTTTGGCCCGATGCCCACTTCGCATCGTTGAAGCCGGATATCACGCTACCTGTCAGGTCAAAAATACCAACCACAGTCACAAGGCTTGTGTCCTTGAACAGCCCGATGAAATTGCTGACGATGGAGGGAATAACGATCTTCACCGCTTGCGGCATGACAATCAGCGCCATCATCTTCCAATAAGACAACCCCACGGCTTGTGCTGCTTCATACTGCCCTTTGGGAATGGCCTGCAAACCACCGCGGATGATTTCCGCCATATAAGCAGATGCGAACAACCCCATGCCCAGAAGGGCGATGAGCAATTTGTCCGGATTGATGCCAGGCGGCATGAACAGCGGGAACATGTTGGCAGCCATGAACAGTACGAGCACCAAGGGAATACCACGCACCACTTCGATGAAAATCGTGCTGAGCAGGCCGACGATCGGCATGGCGGAGCGCCGCCCAAGGGCCAGAAGTATGCCTAGGAAAAACGACATCGTGATGGAGGCAACAGACAGGACCATTGTGACCAGCAGCCCACCCCATTGTGTGGTCTCGACATAGGTCAGACCAAAATATCCGCCGAGCAGCAGAAAAAAACATATGACGGGATAGATGGCGAACATGAATACTGCATTCCAGCCTTTATACGGCAAGGACGGTATGAGCAGGCAAGCCAGCGAAATGGCACCCATTACAAACACGATGTTCACACGCCAACGTTCTTCAAAGGGATAGAAGCCATAAACCCACTGATGAAATTTCGCGACAACAAAAGGCCAGCAGGCCCCTGCCCCTGGCATGTTGCACAATTCCCGGTCCGGCGCTGACCATACGGCGCGGATCACGGCCCAATCCGCCATCGTCCACACCACATAGGCAACGAGTGCAGCAACCAGAACACCGACAACGCCGCTCACAGGGGTTGAGAAAAATTTCTGTCGTAGACTGGCACCTAGGCCCAGCAGATTTGGTGGCGGGGCAAGAGTTGGCGCGTCTTCTTTTCGAACATAGGCCACCATGCTCAACGCTCCACCAATTTCATGCGGGAATTGAACCAGTTCATCAAAGCCGCCGTGAACAGGCTGGTGGTAAGATAAACGATCAGCACAATAGAGAACACTTCAATGGCAGCACCTGCCTGGTTGTTGACGGTGCCGCCTGTATACATGAGATCGGGATAGCCAATGACGACGGCGAGCGACGAGTTTTTGGTGAGATTCAGATATTGGCTGGCCAATGGAGGAATGATCACCCGCATGGCCTGTGGCACCACAACAAGACGCAAGGTCTTTCCGGAATTGAGACCAAGTGCGCCCGCTGCTTCCGTCTGGCCATGGCTGACGGCCACGATGCCGGAGCGCACCAATTCGGCGATATAGGACGCGGTGTAGATCACCAGTGCAATCAGCAATGCAATGCATTCAGGCACCAGCGTCATGCCGCCCCTGAAATTGAAGCCCGCTAATTCGGGATAGTCCCACTCCACAGGCCAGCCCGCGAGCGCGAAGGCAAGGATCGGTAAAACGATGATGAGTGCAAGTGACATCAAACCTGCTGGAATAATTTGGCCTGACTGTTCACGGCGCAGGCGTGCCCAGCGTTGCAGAAATAAGGACAAGGCGATCGCTAGAGCAATCCCTAAAAGTCCCATCCACGCGCCATTTCCAAACGTCGGATGCGGCATGCTGAGGCCGCGATTACTGAGAAATATAGAGGACGAGAACAGGTCGAAGGCACCCTTCACGCCGGGCAACGGCTTCAGCACCAAAGTGTACCAAGCCAGAATTTGCACAATCAGCGGCACATTGCGCACCAGTTCCACATAGCCAAGTGCAAAGCGCGAGACAACCCAGTTTTTGGAAAGGCGCATGATGCCAAGAATGAAACCGAGAATGGTCGCCAATATAATGCCCAGCACTGCCACAAGCACCGTGTTGAAAAACCCGACGAGCAGCGCGCGGCCATAATTGGAATTGGACGAATAGGGGATGAGCGCCATTGACAGGTCAAAGCCCGAGGCCTTGCCAAGGAAATCAAAACCGAACTGCTTGTTCAGCTTGGCAAGATTGGCTTGCGTGTTGAGGACGATTTCATAGAGCCCCCAGGCCAGCAGCAGCAGCACAATAACCTGGCTGGCGATGCTGCGGAATTTCTGGCTGTAGAGCCAATCCAGAATGCCGCTTGTGGGCGGTGCGGAGGAGAGGCGCTTGTCGGGTGAGTCTGTCATTCTATTTCCTGAAAGGCCCCCCGTCCCCTCCCCATAAAAATGGGGAGGGGTGAAGAAAGTCACCCCTCCCCGATCTTCGGGGAGGGGCAGGGGTGGGGACTTTCTAAATCTTACTCAACCGGGCACTTGTTGTCGGTCATGTAGTCATGCACCTTGATCGAACCATCAATGATGCCCGCCCGGGCTTTTTCAACCGCCGCAGCCATCTCGGTCGAGACCAGCGCCTTGTTGTTGTCATCCATGGCATAGCCGACGCCATCCTGTGCCAAGCCCAGGACTTGCAGGTTGGCAACGCCGCCCTTGAAGGTGCCGTCCTTGCCGGATTTCATGACATTGTAAACCGCTACGTCAACCCGCTTCAGCATGGAAGTCAGCACCTTGCCGGGATAGAGATAGTTCTGGTTGGCATCAACGCCGATGGA
>JAYUVC010000208.1:0-5143 GCA_043754325.1 Hyphomicrobiales bacterium | reverse complement strand
CGAGCCTGTGTAATGTTGCAGCTCCGCCGCATAATCAAGGTTGCGGGCCCAGACATAAAACGTGCCCGCAGCATCCGTCACCTCAACCGTATAATCCACAACCTTGCCATCGACGAACTTCACACCGATAGCTTCGACAGGAACATCCGCATACGGATTAAAGCCAAGCGCCTCCGTCCGCCATTCCTGGCCGGGGGGCAGGGGGCGCGCATCAGGTATCGATGCAACGTCGAGGATGACCGCACGGCCCGCAACCACCTCGACCAGATAGGCCAGAGGTTCACGGAACTGGACGGCAGACCCGCGAGCGCTCGGTGAGAAGGTTTGTTCGAGATGGAAACCCGGTTGCGCAAGAATGTCCGCAAACGTCGCTCTCGCCACCGTGTTGCCACCCGCATCCCGGATCAGCGCCCCTGAATGCAACGTCCAGAACCCGCCCGCAGCATCCTCATGATACACGCCATAATCCGCCAGCGATGACGTCCCGTCAATCGTCAGTACACGGACAGGTGTAAGCTCTCTGGTGAACTCATTCACCCCACCCCAAAGCCCCAAAGCCTCCCCGGCCTGTTCGCGGAGCAGCTTCAACTTCGGCACCGTCATGGCAGCCGAGTCTCGCGCCACAACCTCACCCAACCGAATGTCATTCGACATCGCAACCGACAAATCAACAATCGTGCCAAAACCACGCGCGTCAATGGGGACGGACGTCAGCCATGAGGCTATGCCGCTTTCACCCCGGAATCTCGTATCCACATCGCTGGTCTGGAATACCGCATCATAAAACAACCCCGTGCCACCACTGGCCCAGGTGAAGCTGCCCTTGTCGGTGAGCGTCGTGCCTTGTGGTGTCTTGCCGCCATCCGCCGTGGTGATGAGGTTGATCGATGTAAGGCCCACCGCATCCAGCGTCAGCAACTCGCCATCATCGGTAATGCCGTCTTCGTCCTTGTCCTGCCAGACGCGGAGTTCGGACCAGATGGCGTCTGCGACTGTAATCCTGTTGTCTTGATTGAGGTCATGGGTCTTGAGCAGTCCCACGCCCGACACTTTCGCACCGCCCACGAACTCACTGCCGTCGTCGATCTTGCCGTTGTGGTTGGCATCGCGCACCAGAAAGCCGTCGTCGCCCGTGAGCCAACCGGTTTCTTCGGCAAAGATATTGTTGTCGTGGTCAAAGCGGATGCCTGCATCACCAAGCGCCATGGTCTCGATGCCGTCGCGGTCAAGGTCGAGCACGAATACGCCGAGGCCTGCTGAACCGCCGCCCGCACCGCCGCCGCCTGATCCAGAGCCGCCACCCGAACCTGAGCCGCCACCACTGCCGCCACCGCCGGAGCCCGATCCGCTGCCATCGCCACTGCCAGACCCGCCATTTGCCGTGTTCTTGCCCCAAAGCGCCGCCAGTGCAAAACGCTCACCCGCATCGGCCAATGCGCCCATCTTGTGGATGTAGGAAATCATGCTGCCCGACAGCCCCGCAATCGGCGGCAGCATGGCGAGTGCTGCCAGTGCCGGATTGGCCAGCAGGAACTTCATGCCAAACGTCCCCGCAGGCACATCAACAATTCCTGCCGCCGCAGCCCCCGTCAGGCCCAGCGACGCATTTTCACGCACGCTGTAGCCCCAGAAGGTGGCGGGTACACTGAAGTTCTCGATGATCATGGACTCGGAGACCAGCGACTTGCCGCTGCCCGTATGCGTCACATCGGTTGTCACGCCAACCGAGTTCAGCAATCCCGTCATGGAATTGCTCACAGCCATTTTGAGATTGCCATATTTGTCCTTGGCAAACACATAACTCATGTTCACGGCAAAGGGGTCAATGAACACCCGGTTCTCTGTCAGGTATCTGGACGGCTTGCCCGTACTGCCCGATGCATCCAGCACACTGGCCCCAAAGAACCCCGAAAGCCCCGCCACGATCAGCGGCACACCCTCCGAGCCCCCCGTCAGCGGCATGCCAAAGAAGCTCAGCACATCATTGGCCTGCGCATCCATGACCTTGACACCCGGCCACCACCAGATCGAGTCAGAGTTCTCGTAGTCCTCGGCTTTTACCTTGACATTGATGCGGTTGCCGTTCTCGTCACGGCCCGTGACCGTGTCGCCGTAGATGATGCCGCCAGTGGACGAGTTGAAAATCCAGTCGCGGCCGAGACCGCCGATGGTGACGGCTCCCTCTTTCTTGCTATCTGGAATGAAGGGGTCACCGATAGCGAAAACCCAATCGTCGCCGCGTCCACCATTTAACTCAAGAACCAAATCCTTTGTTGCGATCGGACTAAAAGGATCATCCTTGTCCAACCTTTCGCCTTTGGCCACAAAATCAGGAAACCACCCGACAAGCACGTCACCGCCGTTCCCGCCGTCCACTTCACCAAAACCAAAATGGAAGATAACATCATCACCGCCACCAGCTTTGATTTTCGAGTTATCAAAACCGACAATATATTGTACTTTGTCTTTGTCCTTTGCCACAACATCTTCGCGATCAATCACGAAGTCACCTGACGCAACAATCAATTCTGGGACATCGTTGCCGTTCAGCTTGTCAATCTTGTCGATTTCATTTTCAATAAAGTTCGAAATGAAGTCGACTTCTTTCTGAAGCATCAGGACGTAGGGTTCCATCATGATCAAACCTGGATCCTCAGGGAACAAAACCTGAAACGCCTTGAAAATCTCGATGGCATTGCTGATGCCGTTGTAGACAAAGTCGGCAATGACGAAGACCGTGCCCCAATCTGAGAACGACAACCCTACACGCACCCGTTGGGCCGTCTCAATGTAGGTATGCAGCGCAATTTCAGCCAAGTCTTCTTTACGAATGCCAGTCAAGAAATCTGAAACGTCTTTTACGACGCCTGCTGCTGCTTCTTGAGCGCTGTCAGCGCCGTCTAAGAACTGTGCATTGTAAGACGTTTTCACGCCAGCGGCGGCTTGCGCGCCCGTGGTCATGACAAAAAAGAGTAAACTCCCAATGCCACCCTTGATGCCTTGGGCTTTCAGCTTGTGCCAGAAATCAATGTCGAACTGTTTCTTTGCCAAATGCTTCGACAGAAAATCTTCCGTATGGAAACTGTCCAGGATTTCAGCTGCTGTCTTGTTCTGCACAAGTTCGAGATGTCGAACGCCTTCATCATCGCGAAGTACCGCGCGCTCAAAAGCCGTATGTCGGTGTCCGTTGCCGTCAACATGGCCTGCATCAAACACTCCATTTTGATCATAGAGTGTTTTTTCTGAAGTGAAGTCTTGGGTGGAAACATCGAACGTCGGCGGAAAACCATTGCCAATTTTTAACAATGGATCAGAAGTTCTCAAGCTGTCGAGCGTTAAATCGGAATAGACATCATCCCACAATTTCTTCCATCCGGCTTCCGTAGAGGCATCGAGATAAACGTCTTTGCCATAAATTTGATAAGCTGGACGGACCAGTTCTGCCCCCGCACTTGCCGGCGGAAGTTTGATGACAAGTCCCTTCTTCAAAGAGAACTCAAGGCGTTCATTGTATTTCCAGTAGAACTCTTTGAGTTCGTCGATTTGAGCGGGTGTTTTGCCTACGGATTCCAGAAGGAATTCTTGGTAAAGCTTTTCGTGAATACGTTCTAAGGCAGTCCTATATCCAGGATGGCTGCCCTTGTGCTGTGAAAATCCCGTGGCTGCCGCGTCAGTGGCATCTGTTGGCAGAGCAATAAGATTGTCAGTGCCATTGAAACGTGTCGCGTAACGGTCAACACCTAGCACCTCTGATACGAATCTAGAGTTGCGCACAACCTCTCTTGTTGTGACGTGATGAATTTCCCAGTCGCCGACCCAGTCATGAAAAGACTTGATTTTACCCAGCAACGCATCGCGAATTGCGTTGGGAACGTCACGATCAGCCAATTGATCAAGTGTTGTCATGTCAGTTCTCAGTGTTCCGTTGCCACATAACTTTTTATCTTGTTAAAAACCTTGATTTTTTGTTGTTCCAATTCGGCCATGAATTCATCAGAACAGAAAACATCATTGCCCAGATATTTTTCACCCCAAATGTGGCGCCCCTTGATAGCTGAAGCGCGCCAAATGATTTTTGCAGAGATTGAGCTGTCTAAACTCCAGAACTCTCCCGTTGAAAAACTGTGCATTTTCTTTACTTCCGATTGCTCGATCACCACGCCGTCAACGAAACTGCCAAACTTGAAAAGATAAAACTCTTGCTCGACAAGGATTCCGTTCTTCCGTCTGATTTCAACGGGAATGTAATGATGCTGAATCGGGTCCATTTTTTCTATCAACGCTTTCACTTTTGCGCTGACAAGCAATATGCCCGTGCTTGGACCTGTAGCAATATCGGGAATTATTTTGTGCTTGCTGTGCAAGATAAAACGAAGTGGCCACCATTCGGGGCTTGGAACAGTTGTTTTGACAGAGAGCAATTTCGGCGCAATCTCTTGGTCATTTTCATCGTAAGTGTACAGAGTCTGCACCTGTCGATGATCACCAGTATTGGGTTGAATCCACCATGGCATGGTTTCAAACTCCTTGTGCACATCGTAGCATATTTGCCAAGGTCAAGTTTGCTGGACATAAAGATATTGTATGCAGTGTCCTTGACGAAGCGCTCAGCTGACCGACGCTTGCCAAAGTGTATACCCTGCTAACATGGCCATAAAATTCAAGTTTGGTTAAAGCCAAAAATCTAGTAATACTCAAATTCATGTTGTCGCAGTCCCCCAAACTTCGTCCAAAAGCACCTTAGCGATCTGTTATCATTTGTAAACGACAAAGTTGCATTCGGCTAACAACTTATTCAGTTTCCTAGAGTACACCACGAGTCCATTTCGTCTCACCCCCAAGGGGCCTCTATTCACGATGTCAATCAGCGGTAACAGGGTTTGGACGCCTGCCGGGTATTTGATTGGTGGCATAAATCATCATGAGAATAATGTCAAGAACAAAATGCGAACTATTCTACGCCGCTGTTCGCCATTTCACGTTGTCATTCCGGCTTTGCATCATCTGCATGATGAACGGCTGGTCCACTGCCACTGTCGCGCCATACTGGTTCCGCGAGCCATCAGGTTTGTAGTCGGGGTAGATTTGCCAGAGGATCTCGTTCCAGTCCTTGAGGTAGCTTTGCGCTGCATCGTAACCTGTG